>JBOGLH010000069.1:0-77158 GCA_050746025.1 Terriglobales bacterium
CAACAGCACCCAGCCAAACACCCGCCTCCACGCAGGCAGCATCTTTACTAAATAATTAACAAGATGCATGCAGTTTACTCATTTGATAGAGCGCTCTAAGCTCTATCAGTTCTCTCTTCCCGTCAAACCGGGGGTGGGTTAGGAGATAGAGCTATCAAAGTGACGCTGTTCTAGTAACGAAAGAGTAACATTGAGAGATTCCGATTGACCCGATGACCGGTACCACCGAATGGGGGTTATGTGCGATGCAGGACGATGCGGAGTCGGATTCTTGGAATGTGTTTGATGTTTACACGAAGTCGAATTGAATGGCGCTGGATGGGACGCAGTATAAGGATTGCTAACGACCTTAAGGCATTTGAGTCAACGTAAAAAAAAGTTCAATCAACAACATTTGAGGCAATGGATCGCGCAAGTTGAAACTTACGTAGCAGATGTGTTGCAACGCTTGCGGGTTCTGAATGTCCTAATGCGTGGTACTGCATGCGCCAATCCTTAGCCGTTCTTCTGGTAATAAACCAACGCGCATTTGCCTTTTGCTTGCGTCGGTCCGCAAAACGAGCATCTCCACGCCCGAAAGTGACTGCCCACAGATGCCTCAAGCACACATCGGCGAGCTGTCGAAAGCCGCTGGCCTCTTTCACCGCACATTTAATTGAATCACTGGTCCAGACGTTCTCCGCAGCGTGGACCGATTTTGGCAGATACCTTCAATAAATCTCCCTTGAGAAGGATTCACCTCATCTTGGGCATCCCTGCGATCAATTTGTTTGTGTCCGGCGAGAAGGCAGCCCTTATGAGGAATACACAATTGCGTTAGGCTGGTCTTCGCGGGAAGAAGATTTGTCATCCTCGCCTCAAAAGCATCTCGTACACAACCCAAGCAATAGCGCCTAGAATCAGTGCCCCTGTTAGTCGAACCTGGATTGATCGCCATCGCTTATCCTCGATAAACGAGCCCGCCGCTCTCAGCCAAGCTGGCAGTCGAAACCAACTCCGAGGGGAAGCAAGCATAAAAACGGCGTTGATAATCATTACCAGGCCTACTATTACGGCAACGCACAGAGTGATAATCCGCAACATTAGTTGGCACCCTACTTCTTCACAAGAAAACTGTAAGTCACACTTAAAACAATACCGAAACACGAGTTCCTGTGAAGTAGCATTTTCATCGCCGCCTCAAAAGCATGTCGTACAGAACCCAACCTATGATTGCCAGAATTCCTGTTCCCGTCAGTCGAACTTGGACGGCTCCCCACCCAGTTGCATACTTGTCCTCCGTGATTGACCCCTGCGCTCTCAGCCAAGCTGGCAGTCGAAACCAACTCCGAGGGGAAGCAAGCATAAAAGCGGCATTGATTGTCATTACCACACCGACTATTACGGCAATGCACAGACCGACAATCTGCAACATTAGCAACCGCCCTTTACTACAGGAACGCTGTAACTCACACCAAACGACAGAGGAACACGAGTTCCCATGGACGTGCCGACTACAGAAATTACAGAAATTACAGGAACGCTGTAACTCACACCAAACGACAGAGGAACACGAGTTCCCATGGACGTGCCGACTACAGAAATTACAGAAATTCGGGGACAGACGGGACATTCACCAATTAAGGTATACCGATCTGGGAATATCGAACTCCATCCCTGTTCTAAAGAGTACGACTTTCCGTGAGCCCAGCCCCCCTTTCTGCTAAGGTGCAGCAATGGGTCGGTTCGCGCGCGTCGTCGTGGTTGAGGTTCCGCACCATATTACCCAGCGCGGCAACGCTCGACAAGTGATTCTCGACAACGATGGCGACCGCATGACCTACCTAGGATTGCTAAGACAGTATTCCCAACTGCATGGTCTTTCTTTGCTGGGTTATTGCCTGATGTCCAACCACGTGCATTTGATTGCCGTCCCGCACACTGCGGTCGGGCTGGCACAAGCCCTCAAGCAGACTCACGGGCGCTACGCATCGTATTGGAACGCACATCATTGGTCGAGCGGCCACGTGTGGCAGGGCCGATTCTTTTCCTGCCCGCTCGATGACTCACACCTATGGAAGGCATTGCGCTATGTTGAGTTGAATCCAGTGCGCGCGGGCATGGTAGAAGCGGCACACCAGTGGAGATGGTCGAGCGCGGCAGCACACTGCGGCGGCGCGGCGAGTCGGGATGCAGAGCTGGAGATGGAGCGGTGGAGGAAACGTTGGACAGCGGTCGAGTGGACCACGTTTCTCGCCGAGCAGGCTTCGGCAATGGAGATCGTCGAACTGCGCAGATCGACGCACACCGGACGTCCGCTGGGAACTGCGGACTTCGTGGAGTGGCTGGAGAAGTCGACTCTACGTCCGTTGGCAGCCCGGAAAGCTGGCCGACGCAAGATGCTGGTCGCGGATGCGGCTCAGTCCCTGATCACATTTGTTGCCTGAAAAGTGGAATAAGGGGAATGTCCCGTCTGTCCCCGAATTCCCGTCCCCGAATTCCCCCCGAATTCCCCCCGAATTCCCCCCGAATTCCCCCGAATTCCCTGGTGGGGATGCGTCGTGCTTAGTTTTATCCCCCGTTAACCATTAAGTTATAGGGTCAACTCTGTATAGAAACGCATTTCGTGAACTGGTAATGATGTACTTGCTTCTGAACCCGCAGAATGCCTGAACTTCCCAAAGCAGCCCATGAGCAAAGAGATTTGCTTTGCGTGGACGATGACCCGAATATCCTTAAATTGCGAAGGGTGGTCCTCGAAAATGCCGGGTACTCTGTGATTACCGCATCCTCAGGTTCAGGTGCGTTGCAGATTCTAGCTAATGGCACGACCGTTGATGTCGTGCTCCTCGACTACTTAATGCCGGAAATGAAGGGCGACGAACTTGCCTCCAAACTTCGGCACGAATATCCCGACCTGCCGCTGATTGCCGTTTCTGCCGTGGATCAACTCCCTGAGTCGTTGTTGAAGGTGGTCAATGCTCACGTACAGAAGGGCGGGGGTCCGGAGGTCCTGTTGACCACTCTCTCTGAGATCCTTGAAGCAACGCCACACAGAAAGGATTCACCCGTCGTGGTGCTCTGTGTGGAAGATGAAGAAATACAACTTAGGTGTAGAAGAATGATATTTGAGTCAGCCGGCTATGTAGTCCTCTCAGCCCAAGCGGCAGACAAAGCTCTGCACTTTTTTCAGACCCGGCATGTGGATATCGTGCTCATGGACTACTCTCTATCCGGCAAAAGTGGGGTAGAGATCGCCGCCGAAATGAAACGCATGCGGCCGGGGACTCCGATCATCATGTTGTCCGGTGTTTCGTCTGCCCCGGAACAAAGTAATCCAGTTGATTTGTGGCTTCGCAAAATGGACCTTGAACCAGAAGGGCTTGTGGATGAAGTCAGAAGGATTCTTGAGCTTGGGTCGCCAGGATCGAATGAATCCGAATAAAACCTTTTCCAAAACCCCCCCGGTCACAGTGGCAAAGCTTTCTGCAATTGTTCTTCGCTGCATCCCCCTCCTTTTTTTATTCTCGCTTTATTTCCTCGATCCATACCTGAGCGCTGCGAGCGCTGATCCGAACTCAAGTAATCCTCTGAAGGTATTGACGCTTGAGCAGCTCGGCAATGTTGAAGTCACCACTGCTTCTAGAGCGCCGGAGGAGGTCCGCAAAACCCCTGCCGCAATTTATGTGCTCACGCAGGAGGACATTGAACGCTCCGGAGCTACTACTATTCCGGACGTTTTGCGCCTCGTGCCCGGAGTCGAAGTGGCTCGCATTGACAGCAACAAGTGGTCAATCGGCATTCGCGGTTTCGGTAGCCGGCTTTCGCGAGACGTGTTGGTGTTAATCGACGGACGAACCGTGTATACAACCCTGCTGGCTGGCACTTATTGGGAAGTGCAAAATGTGATGCTGCAGGACGTTGACCGGATTGAAGTCATACGCGGGCCGGGTGCCACCGTCTGGGGTCCCAACGCGGTGAATGGCGTTATCAACATCATTACCAAGAGTTCGAAAGAGACCCGCGGGTCTTTAGTGAGTGCCGGGGGCGGAAACGTAGATCAGGGTTTTGTTAATGCACGCTACGGCGCGGGGAATGGCAAGAGCTTCGATTATCGCGTTTACGCCCTGGGCTTTGATCGTGGGCCAGAGTTTCACACCGACCTCGACAATTACGACAGCTGGCGGGCCGCGCAGGGTGGCTTTCGCGTGGACTTCTCGAGCAATGAGCGCGACAGCTTCACCGTACAGGGAGATATCTATGACCAAGGCGCCGGTGAAACGGTCACGGCAGTGACTTACGCATCCCCTTTTCAGCGAGTAGCTCAGGGAACGGCAATGTTGTCTGGTGGAGACATCCTGGCACGCTGGCAACGGGTCCAAGGCGAGGGGAAAGACATTCAAGTCCAAGCCTTCTACGACCGGGCCAACCGGCATGAGCCTAATTTCGCTGACCTACGAGACACTTATGATGTCGATCTGCTGGACCGCTTTCGTCTGCCTGCCCGCCAGCAGGTTACCTGGGGATTGGGAGCGCGCGCCAGCACGGGCACCAACCCGACCATCGTGTCGGGCTTATTTTTCCTTCCACGGAAAAGAACGGACGAACTATTCACCGCGTTCTTTCAAGATGAGATTGACCTGTTACCGAATCGGCTGACCCTGACGGCGGGCACTAAATTGTTAAAAACCAACTACACAGGCGTTCAGTTACAGCCGACCGGACGTTTAATGTGGACTCCAACAGACAAGCAATCGATCTGGGCAGCTTTCACCCACGCCGTGCGGACTCCGTCCGATGCGGAGCGGGCGTTCTATCTTTCTGGATTCGCGGGGTTTGGCCCGGGGGGAATTCCTTTTTTTGCGCGTTTCAATGCCAATCCGAAGTTCCGCTCGGAAGAATTAAACGGTTATGAAGCCGGGTATCGTTACCTGCTTCGAAAGGAGCTCTATTTTGACCTTTCAGCCTTTTACAACCATTACAGCGACCTCTTCAGCGAAGGAGTGACTGGCGGTATTTCCGTAGAAAACAACCCGCCCCCCACGCACCTTCTTCTGCCTGCCGCATTTGGAAACGACCTCCTGGGCACCACACGTGGAATTGAGTTCGCCCCAGAATGGAGACCCACAAAGTTCTGGCGTTTGCGGGCGTCATACTCTTTTTTGGAGATGAAGCTGGCCCTAAAGCCAAATCATGGCATCGATGTGGATACCGCGAGAAGCACCGAAGGTTCGAGTCCGCGCAACGAATTCACAGCGCAGTCCGGGTTCGATTTCGGCAAAGCCTTCAACCTGGATCTTACGTATCGATTTGTCAGCGCCTTGCCGGCATTGACGATTCCCTCATATTCGACCGGTGATGTGCGATTCGCGTGGCACGCCAGCTCCGACCTTCAGTTGTCATTAGTGGGGCAAAATCTTTTCCAACCCCACCACTTCGAATTCGCGAGTGACCCCGGCCCGAACATCGCAATCAAGCGAAGTGTGTACGCAGAGATTACGTGGCAAAAGTGAGCATCAGCAGCCAGGCAGAGTCGTGCGGCCGGCGCACGTGGTTGAGAAAATTTCTTCTGCACAGTTTCCAGCCCTATTTGTGTTTCGGCTTGGCGGCGGTTCTGCTGCTGACCACATCGTACCCTCTCGCCGAAGAGAGTCGTCCCACTGAATCCCAGGTTGAATCGGCATATCTTTACAATTTTGGGAAATTTGTTACTTGGCCTGCCGGTCACGCAGCCGCTTCGGACCTTTTTGAGATTTGTGTTCTGGGGCGAGATCCATTCGGAACGGTTCTCGACTCGACCGTAACCGGAGAAAGCATTGATGGGAAGAAAATCGCGGTCAGAAGGCTGTCGACGATGCAAGAGGCTCAGCCCTGCAACATCCTCTACATCAGTTCATCGGAGGAGAACCGCCTGGCCATGATTTTAGAGACCGCCCAACGCCTCAACCTATTGACGGTTAGCAACATCAAGCATTTTGCAGGTCGCGGCGGGACCATCGGGCTTGTCCTGCGGGAGGATAAGGTCCGCTTCGAGGTAAATCGGGCCGCTGCGGCTCGTTCTCACCTGACCCTCAGTTCGGAATTACTCAAAGTGGCAGTAAACATAATCGAAAAGAACACGCCGGAAGTTAAATGATAGCCACAACAACGAAGTCAATTTCGACGCGCCTGACAATCATGAATGTGCTTGTGAGCGGCGTGGCGTTGCTGCTGGCATCTGTTGCATTCTTCGCTTATGACCAGGTCACCTTCCGGGAAGGATTGGTGCACACGCTCTCCGCTCAAGCGCAAATAATTGGATCAAACAGCGTTTCTGCAATTCTGTTTAATGATCCGCAAGCTGCTACCGCAACTCTTGCCGGGCTTAAGAGTTCACCAAATGTAGTCTCTGCAGGAATTTTTACTACTGATCATCGCCCGCTTGCCCAATATTACCGGGATGCTGCCGACACGATCAGGACAATTCCGGATTTGCCTTCGGGCACTACGGAAACCTATCGCTTCGGCTCCGCACATGTGGTGCTCGTTCGGCAGATCACGTCCCAAGAAAAGCCAATTGGCTTTGTTTATTTGCGGGCGGATCTTCGGGAGATAGATCAGAGGCTCAAACGGTACTCATTAATTGCATTATGCGTATTTCTGATTTCCTTGTTAGTAGCCATGGGAATATCCTCGGTGTTCCGCAAATCCGTCGCCGAGCCGATCATTAACCTGGCTGCGACTGCACGAAGAGTTTCTCGTGAGAAGGATTATGGAATTCGCGCTACGCCGGTGCTGCAAAGGGATGAATTGACAGTCCTTGTAGATTCCTTCAATGAAATGCTGCAGGAAATTCAGAAAAGAGACAGCGAATTGCAAAAGGCTCACGACCAACTTGAGCAGCGAGTCGCGGATCGCACTCGTGAGCTGGTTGCTGCGAATCGCGAACTGGAGGCATTTTCGTATTCAGTTTCGCACGACCTGCGCGGCCCCTTGGATGCTCTCGATGGTTTCAGCTATGTGTTGATCAAGCAATACGGGGCCAAACTCGATGAAGCCGCCCGGGAACTCATCCAAGATATTCGCGCGAGCGGCAAACGGATGGTGCAGCTGATCGACGACCTGCTGAATCTTTCGCGCGTAACAACTAGCTTACTGCAGGCAAAGAAAATTGATTTGAGCGCCATCGCACGCTCAATCATGGATGAATTGTGCCGCACTGCACCCGACAGAATCGTGGATTTCGTCGCACCACCTCAACTTGAAGGGTACGGCGATGCGCACCTGATTCGGATTGTGATGGAAAACCTATTACGAAACGCTTGGAAGTACACATCCCACCACTCGACGGCACGTATCGAGCTCGGCAGCATTGTCCGCGATCGCCAATTGGCCTACTTCATTAAGGACGACGGAAGCGGATTCGATCCACGTTCCAAAGATCGCCTCTTCCAACCCTTTCAGCGCCTCCATTCAACATCAGAATTCCCCGGCAACGGAATTGGACTGGCCACAGTTAGACGGATAATCCAGCGCCATGGTGGCGAAGTGTGGGGAGAAGGTGCGGTAGAAAAGGGTGCGACTTTTTATTTCACACTGGGAGGCACCCCGACAAAATTCTAGATTATGTCAGCATCCGACACTTCGAAGAAGCCGTATTTTCGATTGAATTATGCGAGTTGCGGTTCGGTAAGTAGCAGAATAGTAAGAAGCTTAGAACGGGCAAGCCGCGTGTGTTTCCCGCCCTTCGCAAAATGCGCGAAGGACGAGGCACCCCACCCCGTACGCGGTTCCAACGAGATCGATGCCCGGACCACCAGGACATTTGTGAGTACCAATTTGTGGTGGGAGAAAAATAACATCCAACCAAAATTCTTATTTTTGCAATCTCTCGTTGAAGAAGTTTGCCATGGTCTGCAGCGCTTCTTTGGTTTCGGGCAATTGGAAGTGGTACCAGAAGGCGTGCGGAAGCGCTTCGAAAACGACCAGCTGTGCATTGACGCCGGCGCCTAACAGCGCACGATGGAAAATAGATGTGTTACTCAAGAGTAGGTCGCGGGTGCTGGTCACCAGCAGGCAAGGCGGGAAGCCGTGCAGGTCGGCAAACAACGGGGAGAGCACAGGATCTTTGGCATCGGTTTTGCCCACGTAGCTTTCGTCGTGAGGGCGATCTGAATTTTGCGGCTCAAGGTTGCCGGAAAATCCATTCAGCGCAAACAACTGCTCCGACTCAGACGGCCGGCTGAAATCGGCGAGGGTGGAGAACATGCCGAGTGCGCCCGGCAAAGGAAGTCCGAGTTGCTTGATTTTGACCGCGACCTCGCCGGTCAGAATGGCTCCGGCTGAAGTACCGAAGATGCCAATGTTGCGCGGTTGATGAGTCTTGAGCAGGTCTTTGTAGACGGCCACCACATCATCGACTGCGGCGGGAAATGGATTTTCTGGGGCGAGCCGATAGTAGACCGACACGACCTTTACCTTTGCCAGGTTCGCAATCGGAATGCCTTCGATCAATGAACCGGAATCGGAATTGAATCCGCCACCGTGCAGATTGATGAGAACCAGGTTCTTATTTGCCTCCGTAAGCGGCGTGATGACATCGGTACGGACCCCGGCAGTGCTGGTCTCTTCGACGTTCACTGGATAAAGACGCTTCGCCTCCGCGGAGTCTCGCTGGCGCCATTCGTCAGTATGCTTGCGTCGTTCTGCAAGGGTTTCTTCCGGTTGACGAGAGTTGTGGTCGATCTGCTTCAGCCATTGTTGGGCTTCGGGACTGACTGTCGCAGGTATGGGCACCACGCGAGTGATGTGCGCGGTGCCGTCAGGATCGAAAGTCGCGGAGTCAGTACCGGGAGGCGCGGCGTCGGGCTGGGCTGAGGCAGAGATAGCAAGCAGAAAAGCAGCGAGAGCGCAGAAGAATGTTTTCATTGGTGATTTTGCGAATTCATTCGCAAGATCAGCTTATGCCATAACGTCCGCGCTCGATGACTTTTTCTGCAATTTCCTGGCGCAAGCCAACTGTGTTAGCGGGATCATGCTTGCCCAGCCTTCGCAGGATGGCCATCTGCGTCCGCAACATATCGCCCTCTGCGACGTCGGCGATTATCTTGCGGGCGGAAGCTTCGATTTTATCCATCGCATGGGAAAGATAAACGCGAGTCATAGCGATGGGGATCGCTGCGGCGCTTTCGCCTTGAGCGGATGCGAGTTTCATAGTGCGCAACAGGACTGATTCCATGGCATAGACCTCGATCACCATGTCGGCAATCGCGCCCATAACTTCCTGCTGCTGTTCAATCTGCATCATGTATTTTTGGGTGGCGACGCCGGCGGCGAACAAGCCCAGCTTTTTTGCAGACGCAACAAGTGCCTGTTCGTCGGCGAGCACACCTTCAGCCTCCTCAACAACCAACGGCCCAGATAGCACTTCATCCATCAATTGCTTGATGGCCGGCATAAGCGGAAGCTGGCCACCCATAGCGCGTTTCAAGAGAAACCCGGTAATAATGAGTCGATTTATTTCGTTGGTGCCTTCGAAGATGCGGTTGATCCTGGCATCACGATAGGCGCGCTCGGCTGGATATTCTTCCACGAAACCATAGCCCGCGTAAATCTGCAGGGTTTCATCAACGACATAGTCAAGCATCTCCGACGCCCATACTTTAATGATCGAGCATTCGACTGCATACTCTTCAATGGCCTTGAGAGTCTGCTTGCCGGCATCGGATGCGGACTTATCGATAGCCGCAAGGGCTGCGTCCATCATGCCGACGGTCCGGAATACCAGCGACTCGCCTACATAGATGAGTGTGGCCATGTTTGCCAGCTTTTCTCGCACCAGTCCAAAATCGGCGATAACTTTTTTGAAAGCCTTACGCTGCTTGGCGTAGCCGATCGCATTATTGAGGGATTCGCGTGCGCCACCGACGCACATGGCGCCAAGTTTGAACCGGCCGATGTTCAGGATGTTGAAGGCGATGATGTGGCCGCGGCCAATCTCTCCGAGAACATTTTCGACGGGGACTTTGCAATCGTTGAGAATAAGGGGACAGGTGGACGAGCCGCGAATGCCCATCTTGTGTTCTTCCGCGCCGATGGAAAATCCAGGAAAGTTGCGTTCGACGAGAAATGCCGTGAACTTTTCACCATCCACCTTGGCGAAGACGGTGAACAGATCGGCGAATCCAGCGTTCGTAATCCACATTTTTTCGCCGTTGAGAATGTAATGCTTACCATCGGAGGACAACACCGCTTTCGCCCGGCAATTCAACGCGTCTGATCCGGATGAAGCCTCAGACAACGCGTAGGCGCCGACGATCTCGCCGGCCGCGAGCTTGGGCAGATATTTTTGCTTCTGTGCATCATTGCCGAAATAAACCAGCGGCAAGGTGCCAATGCCGGTGTGACCGCCCCAGGTGGTGGCGAAGCCGGCGTACTTTGCGATGTGGTCAGCAATGACGGCTGCCGAAACTTTATCCAGTTCCATCCCGCCGTAGCTCTCGGGAATCTCCACTCCACTCAGTCCCAGCTCTCCGGCTTTTTTCAGCAGATCGCGGGTAACCGAGAAATCCTTGTGCTCCATCTTCTCGATGTTCGGCACGATTTCTTTTTGCGCGAATTCCTCCGTGGTTTGCCCGATCAGGACATGCTGTTCGCTGAAATCTTCAGGGGTAAACACTTCTTCCGGCGTCCGGGTTTCCAGTAAAAAGCTGCCGCCGGTGATTGAAGCGCCTGGCGCTGTGGTGGTGGTTGCCATTCGGTAATCCTTCCTGTCTAGAAAGGATTATTACTTCTTTCCGATGGTTTTCCAACCAAGGATGTAGATGAGAGGTGCCGAAGGTACAACCATAGGCGTTGCCTATACGCACCGACCGCAGCTCTAGACAAACTCACTGTTATAGGGTTGGGGGCAAGGACAGAGATGTGACGCTTGAATACAGTTCGTAAGGCTGGTCAGGAACTCCGGCGACGGATCAAGGAACTCGAAGCCGGTGCGCGCGGGAGAACTATGACGAACAATGGCGGCGGTTTCGAATGCGACGTTGAGTAAATTCAATCGGACCGAAACCCGCTCGCCACGTTTGGGGGGACCACATAGAACCGCGGAAAGTCCGCCGAGGCCGATTTCAAGAGTAAGGCCACGCGTGACTGGAGGCCCGGAGTTCAGCAGACCCCATGTGATTACCGGAGCGCTGAGGAAATGCCGCGGATAGCGCCTTTCAGCGCTATATTGCCCCGCGGTCGCTGCTGAACTCCGAGTTGCGAGGTGCATATTCGCTCCTTCACGGCTGGACGTTGCAAGCCGGGCTCTACGACGAGGCGCACGCATGATTACGAAATTTACGACGGAAGAGTTGTTCCCCACGCCGAGGCGGAGCGCAGGCTGGCGCGGATCACCTGCAGTAACTCGTTATTGTCTGCCGGCTTTTGGAAGAATGCGGTTGCGCCGGAATCCAGGCTGCGCAGTTCGTTACCCTGCGGGTCGCGTGCCGTGAGAACGATCACCGGGATATGCGAAAGCACATCGCTCTCCTGCAGGCGCTTCAGCACGATGAAACCGTTGCCCGCGGGCAACCCAAGATCGAGGATGATCAGATTGGGCCGCTCTTTTTGGGCCAGTGCAATTGCCGAGTATCCATCTGAGGCGCTGATAGTCTCGTAGTGGTTCGCTCGCAGCCGCAGCTTCAAAGCCATTCGCAGTTCGGGATCGTCATCGACGATCATTATCTTGGCCCGGTTCAGGCTGGAGGCGTCCACCTTTTCATTTTCAGTTTGCATTTGCATGTTTCTCCTTTGGGTTAAATCCGTTCATGGTTCTGAGATCGTTAAGGACCAGGTCGGCGACCACAGCCGCGACTTGCTCGACCTGCTGCTCGAGCGATTTATCCAACATCGGTAAAAATGTCACTGGACGTGCCGACGCGCGGACCGTACCCGTTGATTTCACACGCGTGAGTTCGCCAATCTGCTCGACGATACGGGTGACCATGATGTTGACGCGCGCCATATCGGTCGACGCGACTACGTAAAACGTGTCTTCGGGGCCGTTGGTGGCCATGGCAGGAAGCACCAGGTCTTTATCGATAAAAACGCAGCGGCGCAACAGGTCGAGGGACTCGCGGCAAACCTCTTTCCAATTTCCCCGGAACGGTGTCGCCAGCGGTTTGAGATCGACCCGAACTAGTACGATGGATTCGCGCAGCCGTTGTTCATGCGTGATCACGGGGAACAACAGGCTGGCCAGCGAATACAAGGGAAGGTTGAAGGTGAAAGTTGTCCCCTGATCAGGCTGACTAGCGACCCAAATGCGGCCGCCGTGCAGGTTTACTAACTCTCTTGCGATGTAAAGCCCCAAGCCAAGCCCGGAGCGGTTGCCGTCGACAGATTCCGGATCTTGGTACAGGCGTTCAAAAATGAGGGGGAGGGCTTCCGCCGAAATACCACGACCGGTATCGCTAACCATGACATAAATAAATTCCGGGTCGGTCTCTTGCTGGCTAACTTTCACGTTTACTGATCCTTCGAGGGGAGTGAACTTGACCGCGTTGTCGATCAGGTTAATCAGAATTTCGAGCACGCGGTCCGGGTCGGCGAAAACCAGCGGCAGGTGAGGATCGGCTTCCAGTTCCACTGTGATCCTGCTTTCAACCGCCATAGGGCGGACCATGGCAATGGCTTGCCGCACAAGGTCAACCAGCGCAAGACAACGGGGTTCGATGCGAAGCTTACCGGATTCGGCGCGCGTAGCTTCGAGCAAATCGCGGATCATGGCGTGAAGCTGATTCACGCTCTTCAAAATTATTTGCAGGTGGTCGCGCTGTTCCGGCGAAATTGTTCCTGAGAGCCCATCAAATAACAGAGACGCGTACTGATGAATGCACGTAAGAGGAGTGCGCAACTCGTGAGAAACGTGTGAGAGAAATTGGTTCTTGAATTCAATTTGCTGCTTGCGGCTCATTTCCAGGGAGCGCAGTAGCGCCTGCCGTTCGACCGCATAGCGCATGGAACGCTCAAGACTGCGGCTGGTCAGGTCGCCTTTTATCAGATAATCCTGCACCCCTTGATGGATGGCCTTCATGGCGAGCACTTCGTCATCCTGTCCGGAAAGAATGACCACCGGCACGCCCGGAGCTTTATCCAGGATCTTCCGAAAAGTTTCGCTGCCGTGGCTGTCGGGAAGATTTAGATCAAGAAGCACCACCGAGGGCGGCATGCTTTCGATAGAAGCCAGCCCATCGGCAAGCCGATTGACGCAACTGACGTCGACATGGTTTTTCCCTTCCGTCAACCGCAGGCGGACGAGGTCGGCATCACCGGGATTGTCTTCAATCAGCAGAACCTGCTTTGGGTAGTCAGTCACGGTTTCTCCTAGTCAGGAAGGCTGGCAAAACCACACCAGAAATTTTCAATGGAGCGCACCGCCGAGAAGAACTGCCCTAGATTCCCCGGCTTGCTGACGTATGAGTTCGCGCCGAGCTCGTAACAGCGTGCAATGTCGCGCGGGGCATGAGAAGTGGTGAAAATCACGACCGGTAAGTCGTTCAGCTCGGGATCAGCTTTTACTTCAGCCAGTACTGCCCGTCCGTCCTTACGAGGCAGGTTGAGATCGAGGATGATGAGGTCGGGGCGGCTGGCTTCGGCAAACTGCCCGGAGCGATGCAGAAACTGTAGCGCCTGCTCGCCGTCATATACGGTACTCACCTGCGCGGGGCGCTCACTGGTCGCAAGGACCTCACAGGTCAGATTGGCGTCGGCCGGATTGTCATCGACTAAAAGTATTTTGTGTGCGGAGCTCATAGTCTTCTGTCTTACCAGCTTTATCGGCTACTGCAGCGGGAAACGTGAACCGAAAGTTAGACCCACGACCCAATTCGGACTCGACCCAAATTTGTCCGCCGTTGTGCTCGACGATTTTTTTGCAGATAGCCAGCCCCACACCGTTACCTGGGTACTCAGTCCGGGTATGCAGCCGCTGGAAAATCTTGAAAACCAGGTCTTTGTGGTCCTCCGCAATGCCGATGCCATTGTCGGAGACCGAAAACAGCCATTCCCGGCTTTTTTGTTCTGCGGATATGGTGATGCTGGGGTTTCCTGTGGCGCGAAATTTGATGGCATTGGCAAGCAGGTTTTGGAACAACTGCACGACCTGGAAGCGGTCAGCCAGAATCGTGGGCAGAGGACTACAGGTAACAGTTACCCCGTGCTCTTTCAGCGCGAGATCCAAATTCTTCAAAACTTCGTTAACGGCAGAGTTAACATCTGTTGGCGCGGGGACCATGCCGTTGCGTCCTACACGAGAAAACGCCAGCAGATCTTCGAGCAGCGCCTGCATCCGGGTGGCGCCTTCGACCGCATAGCCGATGTAACGGTCAGCGGCTGAATCGAGCTTGCCCTGATAGCGCTCCGACAGCAATTGCGTGTATGCGGCGACCATGCGAAGCGGCTCCTGCAAATCGTGGGAAGCAACATAGGCGAACTGTTCCAGGTCGCAATTGGAGCGGGCCAGTTCCTCGATTTTATTGGCGAGTTGCTCCTGTGCCCGGGCGCGCTCCTGGCGCAGACGAACCTCTTCCAGCGCCCGGCGAACTGAAATAGACAGCCGGGCGAGGTGGTCTTTTAATACATAATCCATCGCGCCCTGCTTGACGCATTCGACCGCGGTCTCGCTGTTCAACGCTCCAGTTACAAGGATCAGCGGAGTGCTAAGACTGCTTTCGCGCACGATGTCAAGGGTGTCCATGCCGCGAAAATTCGGCAGGCTGTAATCCGCGAGAATAACGTCATATGAATTTTGTCCCAGGCGCTCGCGCACCTGTTCACGGGTGTCCACTATGTCGGCGGCAACATCAAAGCCGCCGCGGCGCAACTCGGCTACTTCGATTTCCGCATCGGCGCGACTGTCCTCGATCAATAGCACCCGCAGCCGGTTTTGGCTGGATCCATTTTTGGGGGAGGCTGTCATGGCTGAGTCGCCGCCATAGACAAGGGATTGGATAACGGGTGCTGATTGATGACAATCCAATACAGTCCTGTGCTTTTCACAATTTCCCGGAACTGATCAAAGTCCACCGGCTTCTGGATATAGCTGTTGGCGCCCAAGTTATAGCTCGCGACCAAATCCCGTTCCTCGCGGGACGCGGTGAGCACAACGATGGGCACGCACTTAGTTCGAGTATCGTTCTTAACTATTTTTAGTACTTCGAGTCCGGTTAACTTAGGTAATTTCAAATCGAGTAAGACCAACCGTGGCGGATGTTCGAAGCTGCGGTCTTTGAAACGCCCGGTGCAAAACAAGAACTCGATTGCTTCTTCGCCGTCGCGCACCGTGAAAATGTTATTGGCGAGGTGCTCGCGCCGGAGGGCGTGCAACGTAAGCTCAAGATCATCGGGATTGTCTTCCACCAGCAGAATGTCCATTTCGTTATGCATAGTCATAAGATTTCTCCGCAACCGCCGCGCCGCTGTTAGCTGGCGTCGACGCCACAACGTTCAGGCGCATATAAAAGGTCGCGCCTTTGTCGGTTTCAGCTTCCGCCCAAATACGACCGCCATGTTTCTGGACGATGCGCTGCACCGTGGCCAATCCAACCCCGGTGCCTTCGAAGTCTTCGGCGCGGTGCAGCCGCTGAAAGACGCCAAATAGCTTATCGGCATATTTCATGCTGAAGCCCACTCCGTTGTCGCGGACACAGACCACCTGCTCACCTGCGATCTGGTCGACAGAAACTTCGATTACTGCATTGGCGCGGGGACGGGTGTACTTCACGGCATTCGAAAGCAAGTTTTGAAACACCACTTTGAGCAGGGCTGGATCACCATCCACGTAAGGCAGCTTGCCGATCTTCAATTCAATCTTGCGGCCTTCCAAGTCCGGTGCGAGATCAGCGATGACGTCTTTAACGACGGAGTCGAGGCCGGTGACTTGCAGCCTGAGCTCGTGCCTTCCGATGCGTGCCAGGTTGAGGAGATCGTCGACGAGGGTACCCATGCGCCGGGTTCCATCCTGGATCCGTCCTAAATAATGAAGCCCTTCCTCCGAGAGCGAACTCCCGCAAGTCTCGCCTAGCATTTTGGAGAACCCGGCAATATGACGGAGTGGCGCGCGGAGATCGTGCGAGACGGAGTAGGTGAAGGCCTCGAGTTCCTTATTAGCGGCTTCAAGTTGAACTGTGCGTTGAATGACTCTCTGTTCGAGCTCATCATTGAGTTTGCGAATTTCCCGCTCGTCCGCTCTTCTCTGGGTTACGTCACGGAATGCCGCCACTCCGCCGCGCACCACGCCGTGAGCGTCTGTTAATGGTCCGGCAGTAACCTCAATCCAGTTGCCCTCGTCAACTTCGGGGTTGCGAACAAACATCTGGGTGCTGCTGGCTTCGCCGCGAAGAGCTCGTACCAGTGGAATTTGATCTGCTGGAAAAGGAGTAACCATGTCTGCCATATAAAGGCCGTAGTACCCGGTCCATTCCTGACTGGGAAGATCTGTTGCCCCCAAGCCAAGAATCTTCTTCGCCACCGGGTTCCAGATTACGAATTTTCCGTTTTCATCAACCGCGACTAAGCCCTCGGCCATGCTGTCGAGCACGGAGCGGAGCATCAGCGTTTGATTTTCTAGCTCTTTCTGGGAGCGCGCCAGCTCTTCCTCCGCCTGCTTACGCTCGGTGATATCCGTGTTAGCTTCCAGAATGCGCACCGGCCGGCCTTGGGGATCGCGATGCAAAACCCAGACACTTGCGACTACGAAGTGGCTGCCGTCCTTCCTGCGGTGTACGAGTTCACCTTCCCAGGTTCCGTCACGGTAGAATTTGGCTTCGATTTGCTCCAATGGCTCGGGAAACTGGGTTTGAAGCAGCTCGTGAGCCACTCGACCGAGCGCTTCCCTCCGGGTGTGGCCGTAGAGCTTTTCGGCCCCGAGATTCCAAAGGACAATGTGTCCGTTGGTATCGCGTACCATCACCTGCGCGAGATTCAAAACCTCGGTCTGTTCTTGCAACCTTTCTTCCGCTAGCTTGCGCTCGGTAATGTCGGCACGGATCGCGACATATTGCCGTGGTTTCCCCTCAGTCCCAAGAAACGGCACAATGGTCGTATCTACCCAATACAGCGAACCGTCCTTGGCTCGATTCTTAATCTCGTCATGCCACACCTTCCCATTCGCGATGGTGTGGTACATCCCTTGGAAAAATTCCTTTGGGTGGTGGCTGGAGTTGAGGATGCGGTGATTCTGCCCGATCAGTTCCTCTTTTGAATACTTGCTGATAGCGCAAAACTTGTCGTTCACGTAGGTGATGGTGCCCTGAACGTCGGTGATAGCTACGATGGCGTGCTGATCCAGGGCAAATTTTTGATCGGCCAGCTCTTTGAGAGCGGCCTCCGTCGCAACCAGGCTTTCTTTTGCCGCTTCTTCCGCTCGCTGGCGTTCCGTTATATCTCGTGCGATGTTGGAAGCACCGACAATCGCACCCTCGCTGGTCCTGATCGGAGAAACCGTCACCGATACGTCAATCTTTGTGCCATCTCTTCGGACTCGAACGGTCTCGAAATGTTCCACCCTCTCCCCGCGACCAACGCGTCCCAGAATGTTTGATTCCTCATTCGCACGATCCGGAGGCAAGAGCATACGCATGGGTTTGCCAACCGCTTCAGAGGATGAATATCCGAATAACCTCTTAGCGCCTGGATTCCATCCGGTAATGATCCCGCTGAGGGTCTTACTGATGATGGCGTCCTCAGATGACTCGATCACCGCCGCCAGTCGTCCGCGCACTTCCGCCGCCTGCTCACGATCGATTATTTCCGCTTCCAATTTCCGGTTGGTTTCCTGCAAATGCATTTGCGCGGGCAGGGAGATAATTCTCGGCACCAAGGGCATGAGCGCTATCGCGGTGGCCACGGATACCATGGCCGTAAACGCCTTGATCACCCCAGAAAGCAGATAGGTGCCATGCCAGACGGTCCAGACTTCCATCAAGTGTGTGGTGCCGCAGCCCAGAATGAAGAGACCGAACATCCAGAAGATCCAATTGAAAGGAACGTCGCGGCGCTTTCGAACCAGGTAAATCAGAGCGATCGGAATGCAGTAGTAAGAAAGTGTGATGAGACTGTCCGAGATGACGTGTAACCACACGATCTTCGGATTCCACAGATAGCAGGTTCCGTGGGGCAGAAAATCCGACGAAAATAGCCGCTTAAGAAGATCCAAAATCTCAGCCTCACTGGACAACAACCGAAAACAAACCGCTCGATCGGCGCATGGATGCAATGTCCGGCAACTTACCATCGTCAGAAATTTTTGTTAACTTGAGCTGCGAAGGCGTGACAGGACAGCTTGGGCGTATCAAACAGACATGACCTGACGGTTGAGCCCACAGGATTAGCTAGGCAATTCGAAGAGTATTTCTTCTCAACCCCGGAACTTTGCTGAAATGAATAACGTAGATAGGCGAGTGATGTAGTGTGTCCGAATTGGAAATGGGAGCGTTCTAGGATGGTCACAACTACTGTGGATCGACCGACGCCGAGCCGGGTCCGCTGGTCGCCAATGATGAACGGCATGGCGATAATTTGGGCAATCGCTCTGGCCAAGTTTCTCTTTCATCTCTATTTCAACAACCGTTACGGATATTTTCGCGACGAATTTGATTACATGTCTTGCGGCGATCACCTGGCCTGGGGATACGTCGATCAACCGCCGCTCATTCCTTTTCTAATCCATGTTTCGCGCGCTCTGCTCGGCGACTCATTGCGGGCGGTTCGCTTCGTTCCGGCGCTGGCTTCGTCATTGCTCGTCGTGCAAACGGCATTGATTGCTCGTGAACTCGGCGGGAAGACGTTTGCCCTCCTACTCATCGCGATAACCATTTTGATTGCTCCGCAATATTTATCCAATGGAAGTTTACTGGGCACGAATTGTCTGGAGCCGAATCTGTGGATGGCTTGCGCCTACTTCATGATTCTCGCCATCAAGCGAAACAATCCGCGTTACTGGGTATGGGTCGGAGTGTTTGCCGGAGTCGGCCTGGAGGAGAAGTATTCAATTGCGTTCTTTGTTTTTAGCAATGTTGTCGGCTTGTTGCTGACCGAGCAGCGGCGCGTGTTTTTCACCAAATGGATTTGGCTGGGAGGTTTGGCCGGATTCCTGATCTTTCTGCCTAACCTGCTGTGGAACATTCATTACCACTGGCCATTTCTCGAGTTGATGCACAATATCCGCGCTGAAGGGCGGGACGTGGTGCTGCCAGCCGGGCAATTTTTCGTTCAGCAGACACTGCTGCTGCATCCGGTGACTGCGCCGATCTGGATCACGGGTTTAATCGCATTCTTCGTTTCGGAACGTTTGAGGCCGTACCGGGTATTAGGCTGGAGTTATCTGATCTGCTATGCGGTTTTTTTCGCGCTGCACGGCAAAAACTACTATCTGGCGCCGATTTATCCCATGTTGCTGGCTGCGGGCGCAGTGATGATCGAGACGGCATTGAGTGCGAGAGGCACCGCCGAGCGCTCAAAGCTGGGATGGTTGAAGCCCGTGATCGTGGTCATTCTGCTCGTCGCTGGTGCGCGTCTGGTTCCCATCGTCGTGCCAGTTTTGTCCCCAGACAAATTTATTGCTTACACAAAAACTTTGCCCTTCAAATTGCCGGTGATGGAACACTCTCATGCACGCGCTGTCCTGCCGCAATGGTATGCCGACCAGTTCGGTTGGCAGGAAATCGTGGATGAAACTGCGGTCGCGTGGGACCAGCTCGCTCCCACCGAGCGTGAGGATTGCGGCATTTTTGCGCAGGACTACGGACAAGCGGGCGCGATTGATTTTCTGGGACGACGTTCCGGCTTACCGCGATCGCTGAGCGGAGATAAGACCTTCTTCCTTTGGGGGCCTCGCGGCTATTCCGGAAAGTGCTTGATCGTGCTGGATGACACTCGCGAAAGCCTCGAACGACTTTTTCAGCGGGTCGATTACGTTGGCACCTCGGCCGATAATCCATGGGCGATGGAGAAACGCATCGACGTGTTTATTTGCCATGGCCCGAAGTTTGGCACTTTGGCCCAGCTTTGGCCGAAATTGAAAAACTGGCGATAGAGGTTGCTAGTCCTGGATGTTGACCGAGAAGTCTGCGTCCTCCCAATGCTGCGCTTCAGGCCAATAAAAAGTAAATACCAATGCGTGTCCAGCGTCCATGCTGCTAGTAGGAAGGTCGGCGACGTAAATTCCGAGGCCAGTGTTGCGGGCGGGCACGTCTTGGGATGTCTGCCAGCCATCATGGCTCCAATGCACGAGTGCTGGCGCCTGGGTAGCGATACGCAGTGTTTTTCCAGCCGGCACGACGCGGCATTTGTTGTTGAACCGCCACTCCCAATAAACTGCCTTACGCTTTTCGATCCGATAGCGTCTGACCGTTTGTGGCGGCTGGTCGAAGATTTTGCCATCTTTCAACGAGCGCACCAGCTTGATGTACTCGGAATGCGCCCACACCAGCGGGCAGGCTGAGCCAGACGCTTTGCCGAAAAACAGTTCGCGGTCGGGAATATCGGCTGCATCCCACACCTGCTCAGGTAAAAGCCGGCTTGTATTTGAAGACAAGCTCATAGTACGCAGCAGATCTTCGGCAGCCTGCTTATTTCCGGCATCAAGTTCGTAGTGCGCTCGTTCTCCAGAAAGCAGCGGCCACGGACGCCCCACACCGTTCCCGTCAAACGGCCCGCCGTCAGCATGTTCGCCATAGCCGTCGTCGTTGTAGCGATACCAACACGGACCTTGCGGCAGCTTCACCTTCAACAATGCGTCGACGACTTTGATGGTGTTGAGAATCTTTGGATCATCGGCGGCGCGCAAGCCAAAGCGCACCAGAGCGAAAGCATCCGGACTGATGACGTGTGAAGCCTGCTCGCGATCTTGTCCCGGCGGTCGATTCTTGATCGGAACGAAGCCTTCCGTGGGCGATGCCGCACAGTCTGTGTCAGGCGGCGCAATGCGGACGTAATAACCATCAACGCCGATCTGCCTCGCTAGTCCTCCGTTGGTGGAGTAAGTCCAGCGCTCGACGTTATCGTTCCAGCCATCGGCGAGATCGCGAAGATATACGGCTATGGCGGATTCCTTGACTGCTTCGGCGAGGTCCGCGGCCGCCAGCAGACCGGCAATTTCGACTGCCAAAGTGAATGGGGAATAGCCAGCGTCTTCCTCCCACCGATCCTGTTGAGTGACCGGCCCGTTGCAGGCGATGAAGCCAGCCGCGCGGCGCACCATGGACCACCAGCGCTGCAGATCTCCAAGTGAGGAGGCTTCGCGACGAAGCAGATCGACTAACAAAATGGGAAAGGCGGCTTCGTCCATCTGTGATCCGCCCCAGTAGGCTCGGCCATCCAGCCACATGTTCTGCGGCCAGCGCCCGTCGGCCTCTTGCGTCGCCTCCAGATAATGCAGAACGCGCATAGCATCGCCCACCGCGCCCGCCGCAAGAAAACCCCCAGCTGTTTCCACTAAATCGCGGGGCCACACCAGGTGATAGCCACCGAGGTCTTCGTCGCCCTTGTTGAAACCCCACGGAATGGAGAGGCTGGCGATAACGCCGCCGAGAAAATCTTTGGACTCATGCGCGCGCAATATCGCCGTGCTCGCCCGATATAGGTCATGGTCCCCGCCGCGATCGAGAGGCAGCAAGCTCTTCTGCCAGTTTCTCCATTGCGAAACGTAATCGCGAAAAAGTCCGTTGTAATCATCGAGCAGACTGGCGCGGGCTTGCTCAGCCGCTTCCGCCCAGATACCTCCGAAACCGAGCGCGAGGATAAATTCGCTGCCATTGGAGAGATCGATCTCACCCGTCAAGGCCACGTTGCCGTTTTCAGCCCGCGAATATTCTTGAGTCAACTGAAAATTGCGCGAGAGGTCTTGCCAGCCATCAGAGCGGCCGGCAAATCCCACCGACATTTTCTTCCATGGAACTGAGCAGGCGAGCGCGAGTGTAAGGCCTCCCGGAAATTCGGCGAAAAGCATGGGAACGCCTTTGTAGTCGCCGATCCAGCCGGTATTGTGGTCGCCGAAGTTTCCCAGGTGGGGAGCGAGGAGTGCGTACAGGCGATAAGTGGATTCCTTGGACGGTCTCTGCGCCGAGAAGCGAGTTTTCTGCAAAATCACGTTTCGGTGGGGATCAGCGAATATTTCTTTGTCGACGCGATACTTTCCGCCGAGTTCCGTATTCACTAGACGGAAGCCGGGAACTCCAGGTTCCACGGGAGTCACTTCAAATTTGCAATGCCTCTTTTCTTCAGAAAAAAAGCTTTCGCCGTCGGTGACCATCAATCCCAGGTCGCGGGTACATGCCATATCGACGCGCGGATAGTAAATTTCATTCAGAATGCCGTGGCTCAAGGTGAACCATACTCGGCTGCTGCGGTTCAGGGCAGTGCCGACGCCACTTTTGGCGCTTGAAGTCCAGCGCGGCGCAATGCCCGGCCATCCGGGCGCGGCAATGTTTGAATCGCTCACGGTGAGTTCCGGCCCCGGCGTTCGCGCCGGCGCAGATCATTTGGAAATTGGAATACTATCAGGCAAAGTCATTCGACCGGAATAGAGCGCCATACCGACCACTGCGTCGATTCTCAGTTTGTGAAGATGCTCAACTTCCGCAGAAGTTGCGATTCCGCCGGCAACAATAAGCTGTTTGCGGGTGGCCTGGCGCAACGGGCGAATGGCTTAGAGCGGCAGGCCGGTCATCAGCCCTTCAGTATCGATGTGAGTGTAGAGAAACGCGCTGCAGAAGGGATCCAGTGCCTTGATCATTTGGACCGGGGATATTCCTGTAATTTCGCGCCAGCCGCGAATTGCAATTTTCCCGCCCCTTGCATCGATGCCAAATACGAGCTGGCTTTCCCCAAGTTCTAGGGCGAATTGCTTCGCCAGGGCAACATTTATTTTTCCATTGTGAACTAGTGCCGATCCGAGAATCACACGTTGTGCGCCGAGCTGAAGGATTCTGCGGGCTGCTTCCAAGGAGCGAATCCCGCCTCCCACCTGGCAGGGAAGCCGCGTCACAAAAAATTCAATCAGTTGCGAATTGGGATCTCGACCCATGGCGGCGTCGAGATCAATCAGTTGCACTAGCGGAAAATTCGCAAAGCGTCCGGCCCATACTTCGAAATCGTCGAACTCAAGCTCCTTGCGTGAGCCCTGCACCAGCTGGACAATTTTTCCGCCCATCAGATCGATTGAAGGGATCAGCATGGGAACCTCACTGGAATGCCCGCCGCGAACAGGCGGCCTTTCAAATCTGAGATGGAGGTCAGGCCAAAGTGAAAGATGGAGGCGGCGAGCGCAGCGTCGGCCGCCCCCTCGCGAAATACTTGCACGAAATGTTCGGCGCCACCCGCGCCTCCGGACGCGATAACCGGAATCCGCACTGCTTGCGAAATCTGGCGAGTGAGTTCGCAATCGAATCCTGCGCCGGTGCCATCGCGGTCCATTGAGGTAAGCAGAATTTCGCCGGCGCCACGGTTCTCAGCTTCTTGCGCCCACTGCAGCGCATCTTTACCAGACGGTTTGCGGCCACCGGAAGTCCAACCTTCGATTCCAGAGTCGGTACGTTTAGCATCGATGGCAACGATCACGGCTTGCGAGCCGAAGCGCTGCGCGATGCAGGTGATCAGCGACGGATCGGCGATTGCGGCCGAGTTGATGCTGATCTTATCGGCTCCGGCGTCGAAGATCGCCGCCGCATCTTGCAGCGTGCGCACGCCGCCCCCAACGGTAAAGGGAATAAATATTTGTTTTGCGGTCCGGCGCACGGTTTCGAGCAGCGTGGTTCGCTTCTCATGCGTGGCGGTGATGTCGAGAAGAACAATTTCGTCCGCACCCGCATTGGCGTGAGCGGCGGCCAACTCGGCGGGCTCTCCGGCATCACGCAGATCGAGAAACTGTGTGCCTTTGACGACGCGGCCAGCGTCGACATCGAGACATGCGATGATTCGTTTGGTCAGCATTTACAAATCGTAGAAGTTTTTCAAAATTGCCAGCCCGGCTGTGCCCGACTTTTCCGGATGGAACTGCACGCCGAACAAATTGTCTTTTTCGACCACTGCTGAAAAGCTACCACCGTACTCACACTCCGCAGAGGTTGAGGCCAGAATCGGCACGCGATACGAGTGCGTGAAATAAACATACGATCCAGGCGCAACATCGCTCAGCAGGCGGGAACCACGGTTGCGAATGTGCAAACTATTCCATCCAACGTGCGGCGACTTTACGTTGGCAGGGAAGCGGCTGCATTCGCCTGGCCAGAGCGCGAGTCCGTGCACGTCCGGAGCTTCCTCACTCGAAGCCAACATCCACTGCATGCCAACGCAAATCCCAAGAAACGGAATGCGGCGCTCGATGCTGTCAACAATTGCATCGCGAAGGCCGGAATCATTCAGCGCGCTGGTAGCCGCGAAATGGCCGACGCCAGGCAGTACGATCTTGTCAGCCTTGGCAACTTCCGCAGGGTCGGAAGTGACTACGCTCTTAGCGCCAAGGTGATCGAATGCCTTCTTTACGGAAGTTAGATTGCCGGCCTTGTAATCGACGATCGCAATCACTAAAGCAGCCCCTTGGTGCTGGGAAGCAGTCGCTTCATCTGTGCATCGCGCCAACATGCCGCACGCAATGCGCGTGCGAAGGCTTTGAACAATGCCTCAATCTTGTGATGGTTCGATCGACCGTACATGGTTCGTATGTGAATGTTGGCATTGGCGCCGCGGGCAAAGCCGTCGAAGAAATCAGGAACTAACTCAGATTGCAGATCTCCCACCAGCCGTATACGAACTTGTGTATCGACGACAGCCGCGGCACGTCCGGAAAAATCGACAGCTGCAAGCCCGAGAGTTTCGTCCATGGGCATCACGAAATAGCCGGCACGCAGGATGCCGCGCTTATTGCCGAGTGCCTGCGCAAAGGCCTGTCCCAGAGCGATCCCGACATCTTCAACGGTGTGGTGCTGGTCGACATCGAGGTCGCCGTCTGCTGAAAGATCAAGGTCGAATCCTCCGTGATGCGCAAAAAGTTCCAGCATATGGTCAAAGAATCGAATGCCGGTAGAAATCTTGTAGCGGCCTCGGCCCTCAATTACAAGGCGAATACGAATGTTGGTTTCTTTAGTATTGCGGTCGATGGCAGCTTTTCTCATCGCGCCACCTTCTGCCGCAAGCCGAGTTCCGCGAACACCTCTCGCAGGGAAGCTATGAGCCGTTGATTGTGCTCGCGAATGCCGACCGTAATGCGCACACAGTCCTTGCAGCCGTAATCGTTCGACCTGTCACGGACCAGAATGCCGCGGGCCCGCATCGCTGAAATAAACTTTTGGCAACGCTCACCGAGATACATGAGCACAAAATTCGCCCGGCTGGGCCAGAATCGTACGCCCCAGGTTTCGAGCTCGCCTTCAAGGTCATGACGGCCTTCCAGTGTCTGTCGAACGTAGTCAAGAATGAAGTCTTCGTCCGCAACCGCATCGGCCAGGCAGGCAAGCGCGACAGAGTTCAGGTTGTAAGGCGAACTGGCGCGTCGGAGCACGCGCATCTGGTCTTTATCCCCCATCAGAACGCCGATCCGGAGCCCAGCCATTCCGTAAGCTTTTGAGAAGGTCCGGCTCACAAAAAGGTTGGGGAGTTCGCGCCATCGGGGAGCCATGGTCTCGCCAGAAAATTCGAAGTACGCTTCATCAACCAGAAGGGCGGCTGCTGGAGCAGCATTTGCGATCTGAGCTAAATCCGAGAGTGGTGCGAACGCGCCAGTGGGATTGTTAGGATTTGCGACCGCGATGAATCGGGTCCTTGGCGTGATTGCGCCGAGAACGGCAGAGGCTGGAAAACTGAAATCGCGACCGGCGGGAATCGAGACCACTCGCGCGCCAGTGGCGGCGGCGTAAATCTCGTACATCGCGAAGGTCGGGACGACGATCAGCGCCTCATCTGCGGACTCGAGGTAGGTTTCACAAATCAGGTGAATGGCTTCGTCGGTGCCGTTGGTCAGCAGAACTTCGTCCGGCAAGACCCCGAAAGCGGCAGCCACAGCCCGTTCTGCTGGCTCGCGCACCGGGTAACGCGCAAGCGCCTCGCTATCGAGCTGACGGAGTTTTTCTAAAACCCGAGGCGAACAGCCGGCGGTATTTTCGTTAAAGTCGAGGCGTAGACCTTCACGATTTCCGAGCGGCGGATGATACTCCTTTAATGTCCGCACCGCTCCTCTTGCTTTAAGCACCCGGGCACCTCACGCGGATTGATTCTGCATGAGCGCGCAAGCCTTCAGTTTCAGCCAGGCGAACGATCGTCGGCGAAAGCTTTCGCAAGTTCGCAGAAGAAAGTTCCTGGACGGAAATCACTTTCACAAAATCCACTACGCTCAAGCCGCCGCGAAATCTTGCCGCGCCCGCCGTCGGCAAAACATGGTTGGGGCCAGATGCATAGTCGCCTGCAGCTTGGGCCGAGTAGTGTCCAATGAAAACTGAGCCCGCATTGCGGATCAGCGCCAGATCCTGCTTGTTTTTGTCGATAGTGATGTGCTCCGGCGCTATCCGATTTGCCCACTCGAAGGCCTGTTCTCGTGAACCGGCGATCAGGATAGCCCCGCGTGTATCAAGCGATTGTTGAGCGATCCCGTTTTCGACTGCACTTGCCAACTTACGCGAAGTTGTAATGAAAACAGCGAGTGTTTCGGGATCATGTTCGGCTTGCGCAATCAGATCCGCTGCGATGAATGCCGGATTTCCTTTAGAACTGACTATCACCACTTCTGTAGGACCGGCCAGCATGTCGATCGAGCAATCGAATGAAACCAGTCTCTTCGCTGCGGTCACATATGAATTCCCGGGGCCGACGATTTTAGTGACGCGCGGAATTGTTTCCGTACCGTAGGCCAGTGCAGCAATGGCTTGAGCACCGCCGACACGGTAGAACTCTTCCACCCCCAGCATTGCCGCTGCCGCCAGCACTTCGGCGGATGGCCGTGGCGAAATCACGCGAATGGTTTTCACGCCTGCAACTTGTGCCGGGATGACGGTCATCAGCAAGGTTGAGACGAGAGGAAACCGCCCGCCGGGAACATAACAACCAACAGAATCGAGTGGCCGCACAATCTGTCCTAGAGAAGCTCCGGCGCGCGACTTAGCCCACGGCTTCGGCTTTTGCCACTCGCAAAACTGTCGGATGTTCTTTGCGGACGTCCGCAAAGCGGCTTGAAGTTGAGCTGGAGTCCGTTTCCACGCGTCTTTGATTTCAGACTCGCTAACCCGCAATGACTGTGCTGAATCAAGTCCATCCAATTGATGCGCATACTTCAACAGCGCGGCGTCGCCATCGCGGCGCACATCATCAACGATTTTGCGTACGGCAGGCTCTACTTCGTAGAACCGCGAGCCACGACTCTCCAACTCCCTGACGTACGCATCGGCAAGTTGGCCTTCGAGCATGCGCATCACAAGACCACCTTGTTGAGGGGATATTCGACGATGCCTTGCGCGTTCGCTTCTTTGAGCCGCGGAATCACTTGCCAAGCCTGCGATTCCTCGATGACGGTGTTCACTGCCAGCCAGGCTGGATCGCTGAGAGTAGAGATCGTCGGGCGTTTCAGCGCCGTAAGCACGTCCAGCACGCGATCGAGATCCTCCTTGCGAACGTTCAGCATGAGGCCAACGCGGTCTTTGGCTTCCATCGCGCCGCGCAGCATGAGCGCGAGGTTTTCGATCTTGCGGCGCTTGCCGGAATCCGCCCACGAAGTTTTATTGGCGATGATCTGGGTATTGCTTTCAAGCACGGTATCCATAATGCGCAGGTGATTGGCGCGCAGCGAGCTACCGGTTTCGGTGACTTCCACAATGGCATCCGCCAGCGTAGGAGGCTTAACCTCGGTTGCTCCCCAGGAGAAGTCAACTTGAACATCGACCCCGCGCCCCGCGAAATATTTTCGCGTGACATTGACGAGTTCAGTCGCGATGATCTTTCCGCCAAGGTCTTCAGCTTTTTGATACGAGGAATTCTCCGGAACCGCTAGCACCCAACGCACTTTGCCACGGCTCTGCTTGGCATAGATCAAATCAGAAACCGTTACCACCTCAAGCCCACTCTCGACGACCCAATCAAGTCCGGTCAATCCAGCATCGAGTGCTCCATGTTCGACGTAGCGTGCCATCTCCTGCGCCCGAATCAGCATGCATTCAATCTCGGGATCGCCGGTCGAAGCAAAGTACGAACGCAAATTAGTATGGATCGGCAATCCAGCTTGCGCGAAAAGTTGCAGAGTGGCGTCTTGCAGGCTACCCTTTGGAATGCCGAGGCGGATTTTCATCGTGTGATCTCCGCGGCAGGTGGAGTCGTGGCGAGATCGATCGCTTTCGTGAAGCACGATCGCGTGCCCTCATGGCAGACGACGCCCGCGCCCTCAACTTTCACCTGCAACAGAAGAGTATCGCGGTCGCAATCGGTGCGCACAGATACAACTTTCAGCCGGTTGCCGGAGGTTTCACCTTTGGTCCAAAGCTGATTGCGGGTTCGGCTGTAAAATGTCACATAACCGAGGGATTGAGTGCGATCCCAGGCCATGCTGTTCATGAAACCCACCATGAGGATTTCTCCGTTGCTCGCGTCCTGCACGATTGCCGGAACCAGACCTTGCATTTTGTCGAAGTCGATTTTCATAAGAGTTCAACCACAAAGGACACAAAGGTTCACGAAGGACTGATTATCTGCGGGATATGCGGTCCGTCGAATTGCATGGATCCGCAGCGCGGTTCGCGTTTTCTGTCCTCCATTCCTTAAGTTTGATTATTAAAGCAAAAAGCCCGCTGAGCTTGTGCGCTTCAGCGGGCCTTGAAACTTGCGTTGCTGGCTAATTCAGCCGCACACCCCCGCCGCCGCGCAATGCGCGTGATGGCGATGATGATGGTGCACAGTTAGCATGAACACTCAGACTACGCGATGAATGCTCTCGGGTCAATGCACAAAATTAGATTTGCAGGATTGCATTCGATGATGCAGGCCATGATGGCTGCTGAGCTGCTCATCCGAAACCGCTTGCATTTTTGGCGTTGTCGCATGATCGAGGCCGGTGGCATACAAGTATGCCACCTGATCGGCGGCCACCGCGACACCGGTTGCATTCCAATGAGTATCGTCAGGCCAGTACACCAGGGAACCGCTCGGCAGCGCATCTGCAGCCGCGGCTTGCAACGCGGGGGTGGTATTGACAATAGAAACGTCCGGCAATTCTTTTCGCAGTTCCTCGAATTGCGCGCTCTTATTAGTGGGCGCTGCGTTCTGTAGCAATGGCTGATACACAGAGTATTTGCTGGGGACAAAAATGAGAATCAATCTGAAGTTTCGCGCTCGCAGCTCACGATTCAAGACTCGGAAGTATTTCGTCCATAACTTCGGCCCGTCAGCCGCACCGTTTTGCACGTCAGAAAGCTGAAACAGAATTGGCTTGCCATCAGGCAGAGCCTTGCGAACCACGTTCACTGAATATGGATTGGGCATAACTTGCCCGTCGTAGAGTCGGCCTACAAGCTCCCGCGAAACATTGGCGAGCGGTGAATACTCCAGATTTCTTGACCAGCGATCGTAGCCATTGAAGCCGGGATCTCGTTGTGTGGTACTGAAAAAACCGAGGCTCCAGTCCATGAGTTCAAAGAATACCGTCCCGTGAGTCATCCCGAGTTGGTCAATGAGGACCATCAGGTTTTCGCGGCTGATTGCACGGACTGGCGAACATGCATTGTAAATAGAGAGACCGGTGCGCGAAGAAATTTGTGAGGCCAAAGTTGCGTTTTCGGGCTGCTCGGCTCCGATACCAAATGAATCGCCAACCAGTAGGGCATCGTAAGGGCCGGATGCGACAGTATTCACGAAACCGCGCGAATCTACATGAACGGTCATTGCACGATACTGCCTACACGCAGTGCAGTTACCGAGTGATGCGAGGTCACCGTACGTGTGAGAGTTCTGGTAGGTCAGGTTCGTGCGAAACGGACCCAGATCATGCCGGCCAGTGACCATTGCGAACTCATGCACCCGAAATGTGTACCACTGGGGAGGGGCGAAGCGGAGCATTATGTCGAGCAAAGCCCAGAGCAGGAGTACACGTGGTAGAAGGTATCCGCAGCGGAGAATTGTATTGCGATTTGGCATGGGTTCCCCACTCAAAATTGAAAGTACAAGAATGGCGACCGCTGCCCACCAGTAATCAAGATCAGACAGCAGACCAGTCCGACCGCCAGAACACACGTCGTCCGTGGACTCCATTGATGCGACATCTCGAATGTATTGGGAGCGGCATGGGCGATTGCTGCCGCAATCACAATGCAAAGTCCCAGCGCAACGGTTCCGACGAACATATATCCGGCGGTGGGATAAAACATTTTGGCCAGCCATTCAGCCGACATCGTGAACGAATCGGCACGGAAAATCACCCATCCAATAATCGTCAGCAGGAACATTGCGCCGCGGCGAACGAGCTTGGGCAGGGCATCCCAGTTTTCTTGGAAAACCTTATGAAAGATCAGTAGCACGCCGTGGTACGCCCCCCAGGCCAGAAATGTCCAATTTCCCCCGTGCCAGATACCTCCCAGCAACATCGTGATGAGCAGGTTTCGGTACGTGTTTGCGCGATTACCGCCGAGCGGAATGTACAGATAATCTCGCAGGCAAGTCGAAAGGGAAATGTGCCACCGGCGCCAGAAGTCTGAGGGATCAAGGGCCTTATAGGGCGAGTTGAAATTCTGCGGGAGCCGGATGCCAAACATGTGGGCAAGACCGACGGCCATATCGCTGTACCCGGAGAAATCAAAATATATCTGATAGGTATAGCCTAGAGCGCACAGCCACGCACCGGTTGTACCAAGGGTCGACAGGGACGACAGTCCGGGATTGATTATGGCGGCGATAGTATCGGCCATGAGGACTTTCTTAATAAGACCGATTACGAAGTAGGACCACCCGATGTCCAGACCAGAGCTGCGATTTGCGGCGTCGAGATGCTCCAAATCACCTTCAACTTGACGAAAGCGAACGATTGGACCGGCGACCAGCTGCGGGAACAGAGCTACGTAGCACGCGAACTCGAAGATATTGGCGGTAGGCTTGATGGTGCCGCGGTAACTGTCAACGATATAGGTGATGGTATGAAAGGTATAAAACGAAATTCCGACTGGTAAAAGCGCGCCCCCCAGAAAGTCTTTGCTCCACAATAAGGAATGGAGATGGAGTTTCCAGAGCAGCGAAGATACGGTATCCATTCCCCACAGCGAGGTGAGCCATTCGCCGGAGCTCAGTGCAAACTTCCAGATACCTAGATATTTGAAAAAACTCAGCAGGGAAAGATCAATGACGATTGGAACGATCAGGCAAAGCTTTCGCCTCGGCCGGTCATGGAACCGCAAAAAGCCTATGCCGGCAGCGTAGCTGACTAGAGTCGAACAAGCCATGATCGCGCAAAATTTGTAATTCCAGAATGAATAGAAAACATAGCCTGCAACTGTGAGCCAGACATATCGAAACTGCTTGGACGAGAGTTTCCAGAAAACGAAGTAAGCCACGGGCAGAAACACAAAGAGAAATACACGACTATTGAAGAGCATGAGAACGTTTCCGCGCGCACTGGCTTTGCCGGAAATAACAAAAAACGGGTGTGCGGCTACCCCGGAGAATATCCTGAGAACGAGGCGGGGCCGAGATTACCGCGGTAATGGGCGGCGAGTGAGCCTGACCACGGGATCACAAGATTTCAGTAAACCTTGAAAGCTGATGAAGGCTATTGTTAAGGCCTGCTAAAATGAGTGCACCTCATAATTGAACCCACGGCCCCGAACTGCCAAGCTCAAATCAGCTCTGTAATGCGCAAATCGGAAGATGCCGCTTAAATTGAAGGAGAGACATGGCGAAGATCGCAAAGACTGCAGATCGCAAGAAGATTATGGATACGACGAAGAGCACCGATTGCCCAAAATGCGGCAAGCCGACGCGTATCGTTAAGAGGGTGAAAGATCGCGAACGCGGCACACCGGGCGGCATTTTTATTTCCTGCTCGGGCTGCGAATTCCACGAGAAGCTTTAAGGGGCGTCAACTTAGGTCACGCGGTTTTAGTGGTTTGTTCTCTCCCGCGACAGAGATCTGCGCCACAAAGAAGAGAATGTATTGACCACAGTCTCAGGTGTTCTAAAGGCGAACGCGCCGAAGCATAAGGCCAGCACGGAATGCCAGAAGCCACGCTAGTGTGATCTGGCCGGTGTCGCTTCTCGCGCTGCGCCATCTCTCCCAGAAGGTCAACCGGACCCTAATTTCTCGAACAGTCGAACTGAGAAATTGAAATCGCGCCCTTATTCCACAGGATTATGACCTTGTGTGCGGTACCATACAGTCTTTCCTGTATGTACTCTGCCAACATATCTGAGAGATCATTGGGGCGGGTCACTGTTAGTGTCATCTATTCCAAAGCAAACCACACAACTGAGGCCGCTGATACTCTGCGTTGAGGACAGCCCTACGTATCTTGTGCTTCGCAAAAAGGTTCTCGAGCGAGAAGGATACGAGGTTATCGGTGTGACCTCGACCGATGAAGCCCTCAAGGCCCTTCGCGATTTTCCTGTTTGCGCCACCATCGCTGACCACATGCTTCAGGGCACGAACGGATCCGAACTCGCTCGCGAAATGAAAAAAATTAAGCCCAAGGTCCCTATCATCCTGTTTTCCGGTACAGTTCCGCAAAGTCTGAATGCTGTGGACGTTTACGTCTACGTCAACAAAGGCGAACCGACTGCGAAATTCCTCGGCATTGTCCGAGCGGTGGTCCAGCGGTATCGTACATGACCCACGTGGGTCTCAGTCGAAAGCGCATTCTCTTCGTCGACGATGAGCCCGCGATACGCGCAACTCTCCCCGTTATCTTGCAGCGATACGGCTTTAATGTGGCTGTTGCCTCCACCGTAGCTGAAGCCCTTGAGCAGATAAAGAAGCAGGAATTTGACCTCTTGCTCTCTGATTTGAATATCGGAGGCGAGCGCGACGGATATGTGGTGATTAGAGCCATGCGCGATGTTAATCCGGATTGCATCAATATTGTTCTCACGGGATACCCCGATGGAAAGCGCGGCCGAAGGGCTTAAGTTAGGAATTGAAGATTACATAGCAAAGCCGGCAAACGCGGATGCACTCGTGGCTATGCTGGCGGAAAAGCTGACTGCACGGAAAAAAGTCAGCACCAGCTAAGTTCTTATTTGCAATAGCTTAGATCGCATCCGGCAACACCCGAACAACCGCAAACGCCATTACGCCCTGTGAGCAACAGTAACAAGGGCCTCTCCAAGAGTGTTAGCACAACGGAAAATCAGGGAATCCCGAAAGAGAAAAAGGTGCGCATCAGGAAGTACGGACCTATGTGCTCTGTTGGGCAGACACGGAGAATTTATCCAGCTATTCTCATCGCGCGCATTAGTCGACAGGGAGTTGTGTCCGGCGATGAGACAATACAGCAAACCTGTGCGGGATCTTCTGGCACGAATAGTGCCTTTCAATTCCCTTAAAGTGGAATGCCCGTACTGCAAGTGTGGAATCGGCCGCAAGTGTCACACTCAGACTGGCGCCATTATAGACGGAGTGCATTTTGCCAGGCTCAAAGCAGCCAACCGCAAGCCTGTCAGCTAAGAATTTCCGGGAATACGGACGTATAATTCAGCGTCGAACGGACAATCAAAGGTCCCCCAGCGGACCGACAAGCACAACCTCTTCGGCCAGAATGGTAAACAGGTTCTCCCTATTTTCTTAGTGCTCGTTAATTTCTGAGTAGGAGTTTCGATGTCAGCTCACCCACGTTCTTTGCCGCTCCAGCCACTCAACCAGGAACAAACCGGCTCACGGTTTTGTTCCGATCCCGATTGCGAGTATTGCAAGGATCTACGAGAAGCCGAAGAACAATTGCGACAAGGAAGGCCAATTAGCAAATCTGAGAGGTAGTCCTTCTAATCCTCGATTAGTTCGTTGGATAGGATGAAAAAACGTAAACATTCCTCACCGAAAATTGAGCTTCCCTCCGACGTTTCAGCCTTGATATCCGGCTACGAAAAAGACAGCCGAGATGCTGAAGCTAAGCTATCCGACGTCCGCAAGAAAAAAACAGCACGCAAAGCGAAACTCAAGTAAGCGAGAGTCTCGCACTCAACTACATACCAACAAATCCGGGATAATAGCTGCTCGGAATACCTCAGCACCACAGGCTTTGCAGTCCGTTACTTCGCGGGTTGGCTATGTTCTCATGGGTTGGTGGATCGGGGCGGTATTGAAAGACTTAGGCATTCGCGTGCGATCGACCAATCTTCTTGCGCGCGGATCACCAGTACTCGCACAGCGGATTTCGATGTGGAGACTTCGCAGTCGGCTTTAGGCGAAGAATTTTTCCTATCATCAAGTTGAACTCCGAGGAATCCCAACTTCGCGCAGGTCGCGCTGCGAATTTCGGCGGCATTTTCTCCGATACCGGCGGTGAATATGATCACATCCATGCCACCGAGAGATGCGGCCATTGCCGCGATCCCGGCCTGCAACCGATGAACAAAAATATCTACCGCAAGTTTGGCGCGGGCGTTGCCTTGACTAGCGGCTTCGAGCACATCCCGCATGTCGCTGGAGACACCTGAAATCCCCAGCAGCCCGGATCGCCGATTGAGGATTTTGTCAAGATCTGTGGCGGTGGCAGATTCCGCGCGCATCAGGTGAAACAGAATGCCAGGATCGACTGATCCGCTGCGCGTGCCCATCATTAATCCTTCAAGCGGAGTGAATCCCATTGTGGTGTCAACGCTCTTGCCGCCGTCGATGGAGGCAAGCGAGCAGCCATTTCCCAGATGGCAGCTGACGATTTTTAGCGAGGAGAGTTCACGCTTCAACAACTGCGCCGCGCGAGCGGCGCAATACTCGTGATTGATGCCATGGAAGCCGTAACGGCGAATGTCATGTTCGAACCACTCGTACGGTCCAGGATAAACTTTTGCGGCCAGCGGCAAGGTGCGATGAAATCCGGTATCGAAGACCGCGATTTGCTTGACCTTCGGGAACAGTTTTTCGGCCAGATCAATGCCTTGAAGCCCGGCGGCGTTGTGCAGTGGTGCGATAGCGGCAACATCCTGAATAGCCTGTTTAACTTCGGGCGTGATTATTGCGGGCTCGCTTAGGTGCGGGCCGCCGTGCACAATGCGATGTCCAACCACCTCAATCTCTGATCGGTGGCTTATGACCTGCGCTGGCGACTCCCAGAGTTTTGTCAACAGCTTCTCGAGTGACCCTCTGCGATCGTCGGCTCGGATAATCGCGTCTTCCTTTATTGTTTTCCCACCCGAGTTATGGACCGTCAGCTTCTCTTTATCGCCGTCCCACTCCAGTTTGCCTTCCCACAGCGGTGCTACCGGCTCAGTGGAAGCCTCAGGGGCAAGTTCAAAGAGCGCGCTCTTCTGACTGCTCGAACCAGAATTAAGAACCAGAATCTTCATATGCCAAGGGTCGAGCCCATCAACCACGAAGGACACAAAAGTTCACAAAGGAAAGCCAATCCTTCTTAATGAGTCGGCGGTTTTCCTCTGTGAACCTTAGTGTCCTTCGCGGTTGATGCCTTTATCTTATTGCTCCCACTTCCAGTTCAGAATTTCCGGCATGTCGATGCCGTGCTCGCGAACGTATTGTTTGTGCTCAATGAGCTTGTTGCGCAGAAATTGCTTGAAATGGCCACCGATGGGCACCAACTTCGGCACCCGATCGACGACATCGCCGGCCAGATGAAAGCGATCGAGATCATTCAGCACCGTCATATCGAAAGGCGTGGTGGTGGTGCCTTCTTCTTTGTATCCGCGCACATGGAAGTTGTCGTGGTTGTGCCGGCGATAAGTGAGCCGATGGATCAGCCACGGATACCCGTGATAAGCGAAGATGACGGGCTTATCGACGGTAAACAAGGAATCAAAATCACTATCCGTGAGTCCATGCGGATGTTCGCTGGATGGCTGAATGGTCATCAGGTCGACCACATTGATCACGCGAATTTTGAGATCAGGAAAGTGCTGCCGCAACAAATCGACAGCGGCGAGAGTTTCAAGCGTAGGCACGTCACCGGCGCAGGCCATGACGACGTCAGGTTCGGAGTTTTCGTCATTACTGGCCCACTCCCATATTCCGATGCCATTGGTGCAATGGTCGATTGCGGATTCCATATCGAGCCACTGCAATTCTGGCTGCTTGCCGGCCACGATCACGTTCACGTAGTGGCGACTGCGCAGGCAGTGATTAGCGACCGAGAGCAGGCAATTGGCGTCGGGCGGCAGGTACACGCGAACCACATCAGCTTTTTTATTGACTACGAGATCGATAAATCCCGGGTCCTGATGCGTGAAGCCGTTGTGGTCCTGTCGCCACACATGCGAGGTGAGCAGATAATTCAGAGACGCGATGGGACGCCGCCATTCAATTTCTCGTGTAACTTTCAGCCACTTGGCATGCTGGTTGAACATGGAATCTACGATGTGAATAAACGCTTCGTAACAGGAAAAGAACCCGTGACGTCCGGTCAGCAGGTACCCTTCGAGCCAGCCCTGGCACATGTGTTCGCTTAAAATTTCGAGCACACGGCCATCGGGCGAGAGATTTTCGTCAACTGGAAGCATAGGCTCGAGCCATTCTTTGTTGCTGGCTTCGTAGATCAACTCGAGCCGGTTCGAGGCAGTTTCATCGGGGCCGAAGACGCGGAAATTCTTCGATTCCAGATTCAACTTCATCACATCGCGCAAAAATCCGCCGAGCACACGGGTCGATTCTGCATCGCTGGTACCGGGGGTGGATACATCAACCGCGTATTGGCGAAAGTCAGGCATGACCAGATCGCGCAACAATATTCCGCCGTTCGCATGCGGGTTGGCGCTCATCCGGCTATCGCCCCGTGGTGGAAGTTCGGCGAGTTCGGGAATCAGTTTGCCTTTCTCGTCGAACAACTCTTCAGGACGATAACTGCGCATCCAGTCTTCAAGAATCTTCAAGTGTGCGGGCTTCTCTTGCAGATCGGCGACTGGGACTTGATGCGCTCGCCAGGTGCCCTCAATCTGCTTGCCATCGACCATTTTTGGACCGGTCCAGCCTTTCGGGGTGCGCATCACGATCATTGGCCACTCCGGCAGAGTTGCATTCTTCCTCTTGCGTGCGTCTTCCTGAATTGAGCGAGCCTCCTCGACAACGTGATCGAGCGTTGCGGCCATGAGCTGGTGCATCTGCTCGGGTTCGTGACCTTCGAGGAAATACGGATTCCATCCATAGCCCGTGAACAGTTTGGTTAACTGGTCATCGCTCATCCGGCCCAGAATCGTGGGATTGGCGATTTTATATCCATTCAAATGCAAAATGGGCAGTACTGCGCCATCGTGCTTCGGATTTAGGAATTTGTTAATGTGCCAGCCAGTCGCGAGCGGCCCGGTCTCAGCTTCGCCATCACCGACCACGCAACAGACCAGCAGATCAGGATTATCGAAGGCTGCGCCGGCAGCGTGACTCAATGAATAGCCGAGTTCACCGCCTTCGTGGATAGAGCCTGGCGTCTCGGGCGCGTCGTGGCTGGGAATCCCACCGGGGAAGGAAAACTGTTTGAAGAGCCGCCGCATACCTTCCTCACTTTGAGCAATGTTGGGATAAAGCTCGGTGTAGGTGCCCTCGAGATAGGCATTGGCGACCATGCCTGGGCCGCCGTGGCCGGGGCCGCAGATATAGATCATGTCGAGGTCATTTTTCTTAATGACGCGATTCAAATGCACGTAAACAAAGTTCAATCCCGGTGTGGTGCCGAAGTGGCCGAGGAGCCTGGGTTTGACGTGCTCCAGCTTCAGCGGCTCGCGTAAGAGCGGGTTGGCGTACAAATAAATCTGCCCGACGGAAAGGTAATTTGCCGCACGCCAGTAGGCATGAATTTTAGAGAGTTCTTCCTGAGTTAAAGGTGAATGCGAAATGCCGGGAAGGGAATTAATGGCGGTCATGGGAACACCTCAAACTGGTATCGGCGGGAACTATTGATTATCGCGCATCGAGATAAACAATGCGTGAATCGAAACGGAAGGAATTTCGCGGTTGCTCAGCGCTCTCTGCGGTTAAAAGTTGTTGAACTTGCTTGTGCAGCCGGCGTCGCCTTGCATGATGCAGCGATCACGGTTTTTTTGGCTTCAAATCACACGCATGCGAAACTAACTTCAAATCCAGTCCTTCAGGTGAGAATTCCGCGATTTGCGGGCCACGCGGAGTCTGGAACTCTACTCGGAATAGATGGGCGCCGATTAACTCACGCGCCGTGCCTTTATCCATGGCCAGAAAATGGCCGTTGATCCAATTCCAACTGTGATTACTATGGGCGTTGTCGACGCGCACGCTGACGCGCATTTGCGGCTGTCCCCAAAAGCCGGGCCAGTTTGGCCGGGCCAAACGCATATCAGGACGGAAGTCGGCGAGCTTTAACTTGCCATCGGTGCAGTACAGAATGATTTTGGCCTGATCGTCGCTGTTGGGCGCATTGTCAGCAGGCAGCTCGAAACGCACCCGCTTGGCCGCCGTCATTCGATCCTCGCCTGAATATTCAGTCCAGTTGCCGCCGGCATTCACACTGTTCGCGTTGCCTTCGTAGTTTCCCTGATTATCCGGCGGCGGAGCATCTCTCCGATACTGAGCGAACACGCTTCCACTCGAAAGCAACAGCGCAAAAATTCCTATGCCCCTGATGACATTGCGAATCATATTCTTCGTGCTCCGAATATTCTGATCTTGTCGACAGCGCGCCCCAAGATCAAGTATCAGATTTAATACACTTCAGCAGTAACGTCACTGCCCAAACGTAGTAAACCCTATCGAAGCTGAAAAGTTGCACCGGCATCAGGGCTTTACCAGCGTTACCAAATCCGTACGCGGTCCTCCGGAGCCAGGTAGAGGGTTTCCCCGGGTTCAACCTGAAAGTTCTTATACCAGTCATCGATATTGCGCACCGTGTCCGTGCGGTACTCCGAAGGCGAGTGCTCGTCGGTCATGACCTGGCGCCGCAATGCCGCTTCCCGAGCCTTATTCTTGTGCGCCTGGCCATAAGCAATGAAGAACTGCTGGCTGCCAGAAAAGCCAGCCTGCTCGGGAGCCGAGTTGCCATTGAGCGTTCCAATGTAAGCGTCGTAGGCGGCCGCGATCCCGCCCAGGTCGGCAATGTTTTCCCCTAGAGTCTGTTTACCGTGCAGGGCGATGTCCGGAAAGGGATGATAGGTGTCATATTGCGCGGCGAGTTTGGCGGTGGCAGCGTGGAAGTGCTCGAGATCGGCGGGTGTCCACCAATTGCGCAGGGCGCCTTTTGAATCAAAGGTGCTGCCTTCGGAGTCGAAGGTGTGGCTAACTTCGTGTCCGATGATGGATCCAATCGCCCCATAATTCACGGCGTCCGGCGCATCTTTATCGAAAAATGGCGGCTGCAATATCGCGGCGGGGAAGTTCAGCGCATTCTGCAACGGCAGATTCACTGCGTTTACCGTCTGGGGCGTCATTGACCACTCGTGACGGTCAACATCCTTGCCGATCCGGGAGATCTGCTGGTGATAGTGAAATGTTTCTTCGCGCCAGAGGTTTCCGAAAATGTCGTTAGGTTTGATTTCCAGCCCCGAATAATCGTGCCAGGTTTCCGGATAGCCGATTCCAACATACAGAGTCTCGAGTTTAGCCTGCGCTTCGGCTTTCGTGGCTGGAGCCATCCAGGTGAGTGCCTCAATACGCTTATGGAATGCAGCCACGATATTGGACACCATCTTTTGCGCCCGCTCTTTGGCCTCAGGCGGAAAATAGCGTTGCGCGTAAATCTTTCCCACTTCGTCGCCCAGGACTGCATTGACCACCGCAACTCCTCGTTGCCACCGTGGGCGCTGTTCCGGTGTGCCGGAAAGAGTTTTCCCGAAGAAGACGAAGCGCTCATCCGCGAATGCCTTGGGCAGAACCCCGCCGTAGTTTTCGATCAGATGATACGAGAGAAGGTCTTTCCATGCTTCCAGTGGCGCTGACGCTACCAGGGCCGCTTCTCCGGTAAAGGCTGAGGGCTGCCATACGATGAAGTTTGCTTGATGGCTCAAGCCGGCGGCGTCGAAGTATGCTTCCCAATCCAGTCCCGGTGCCTTGGCGGAGAAATCAGGGCGTTTCCACGGATTGTTGGCTTTGTGAATGTCCTGATCGTCATCCAGGTTCCAATGTTTCTCCGCGATTGCATGCTCCAGTTCGAAGACACGTTTGGCGCGCGCGTCAGGATCGCTGAATCCGGCGAGTTTCAACATGACTGATATATGCGCCTGATATTGGGTGCGCAGAGTGCGCATGTGTTCGCCGTCGCTCAGGTAGTACTCGCGGTCCGGCAATTCGATGCCGCCTTGCAGCAGGTAAACCGTGTAATGTTCGGAGTCATTAAAATCAGGGGCGACCCACAAACCGAAAAGATTGTCGGTGTGAAAGTTCGTATTGTTCAGCGGATCGACGTCGGCTCGCAGTCCTTCACCCAGCGCCTGCGACAATTGTTTCTTGTCGCGAATCGCGGAGATGGCTTGCAAATGCGGCTTCAGCGACGATAGACCTTTGGATTCGATCCCTGATTCGTCCATGTAGGAGTTGTAAAGATCGGCAATTTTTCGATCTCCAGAACCAGTCGACGCATTGGATTTGGCGACCTCCTCAATCAGCGCCGCGGTGTTCTTGTTGCTGATGTCGGCCAGCGCTGAGAACACACCCACCGCAGCACGGTCTGCCGGAATCTCCGTGCGTTTCAACCATGCGCCGTTGCAGTACTCGTAGAAATTATTTCCTGGCTTGACTGACCGATCCATGTCGGCAGCAACAATGCCGTGATTTTCTTTGTCGGAGGCTTGCTGTGCGCTGACCGCAAACAGCAAAACGAAAACTGTCGCAACGACTTGCGGGATTCGGAAAAGAGAAGATAAATTCATTCATGAACTCCCGGATTATTAATTTTGCCAAACCAGCTTAGACGTTTGAAACAGCAGAGGGCAACACCCCAAAGACTTGGATCAGCGGGTGGCGTGCTCTCGACCCCTAATTTCGAGTAGGGGAACCGATGTCCTCGCCTGCTCGGCTATGGCTTTCCGACGGCGCCTGGATCACGAGATCAAGCAGATCTTTTGCCAGTTGATCGGTATTATGTCGCGCCACACCATCCTGGAATAAGTAATCCCCAAGTACAGGGCACACCCCCAACGCCTCGATTGCTTCCAGATCCGCGACAATTTGCGACGCGCCTTCGAGCGCGTACTTTGCCTGGAGTTCTTTGGAAGCCGGCTGCCGATTAATCAATGCGTAATCGAACAAACGGCAGCCTGCATGATCGTACAGAGCGCGAATATGATCAGCCGCAGTACGCCCCAGGCTTTCGTTGGCCTGCGTCATTAGATTGCAGATGTAGACCTTGATCGCGGCCGAGTCGCGAATTGCGTGCGGAATCCCGCAGACCAGCAGGTTCGGAATTAGGCTGGTGAAAAGCGATCCCGGCCCGACAGTTATCAAATCAGCGCGAGTGATTGCGTCCAAAGTTTGGGGAAGTGGTTGGGGCGCCGGAGGAACAAGAAATAGCTCTGCTACTCGCCCTTTACTGGCGGTGATCTTCGTTTCGCCGCGGACCCGCGAGCCGTCATCCATCAAGGCCTCCAGTTCAATATCCGCTGCAGTCGCGGGATAAATATGCCCGCGGGTAGCCAGAATTTCCGAAGAGAGACGGACCGCTTCGCTGAAATCTCCGGTCAGGGACGTAAGTGCGGCAAGAAAAAGATTGCCAAAGCTATGGCCTTCGAGTCCCGTGCCTTTGTCGAATCGATGCTGAAAAACCTTGGCCAATAATGCTTCATCTTCGGACAACGCAACGATGCAGTTGCGCACGTCGCCTGGCGGAAGCATGTTGAACTCTTTGCGCAGGCGGCCGCTGGAGCCGCCATCGTCCGTTACCGTTACTACGGCGCACAGTTCGGAGATGCGCGCGAGATCAGATCCGGCAGGAAGATGCGGATCTGACGCGCTCGCCACATATTTCTTGAGCCCTTGAAGGAGGGTGGAAAGACCGGTGCCTCCGCCAATTGCCACCACCCGCAATTCGCGTCCACTACGGCTGGGCATTGGGATTAACCGAGCTCCTCGACTCCTTCTTCGGGAGGCAATGAGAGGTCTTCGCCAGGATCAGGATAAAGCAGCTCAGTGAAGCGCGGATCTTCAGAGAGATTTTGAAAATCGGAATCATTCCGCGCCTGGAAACGCAGTGTTGCATTCAGCGTGACGGCGCGGGCCAAATTTTTAAGTGCATCTTCCACATGTCCGGTGAGGCAATCGAGCGCAGCCAGACCGTAAGCGACATAATCGGCCTTGGGAACTTGTTTCGAAAGCTTTTCAAGATGCTCGCGTGCGCTGACGTAATCCCCGAGATTGATCAGCGAGACCACGAAATCGTAGTGCTCCTCAGCGGTCTTGAACTGCGTGGTGCCGCGTTCCAACTGCTGGTTGCAGGCATTCATGTGCACCGCGGCGCGGTCGGCAAGCCCACGGTTACTTCCTGAAACCACCTTCTGCAGCATGGTCTTGGCTTTGTCATATTTGTGTTCCTGCATGGCACGCAGGCCCGCTTCATAAGACTGCAGCAGTTGCGTCATTTCAGGATCGCTCGCGGGAGGGTGCTTGGCTGTGGGTTTCTGGGCCATCTGTAGAATTTTTCCTCGGTTTGCCGTAGGGGATCCAAACGGCTGTCAGTTTTTTTGCTCCCACGCATTGGGCCCTCCACGTTCGGACCCAGCTGGGGGCTGACAGCAAAAAATTAATGAATGTTTGCCGCTGACTGCAGGTCGATCTGTTTCCATTCGCCGGCGATAATTCCCTTTCGAATGTCCGCCGCCGTCTTATGCTTCTGAGTCATCTGGTAGGAGTAATAGAGCTCCTTCAAACAGACCGAGCACTCGGCCCCGTGCGTGCCTTCAAAGCAACTATGCAGACTCTTGTGGCCCATCCGGTCGCAATAGCAATAACAGGGCTGCTGGTAAATCACCTTCTGGATCTTTGCCGCGAGTTCGTAAGCATGCGACTGATAAGGATACTGGTCATTGTTGCCCCAGAGCTGATCCCGGCTGAGTATTGCCGGCAACTTTGCGCCCGGAGCTGGTGGCGGATTATAAGCCGGAATCTCGGCTTGGCCTGCAGTTTGCTCGGAAATAGCCCACGGCGCAGACACCGCAAACGTGAGCAACAAGACTCCTGCCAACAGTACTCCCCGTCTCAACATACGATCCTCAAGGGCGTATTGTAACGCGATTTCCAGTCAAACGCACAGGGGGACACCAGGTCGGTCAATGTTGACATATACTTGCCAGCTGATCTGGCGCACAGGCCATGTGGGGACAGCCGCCCTCGGCTGTCCTTAGATTGCTCGACTATTGAATGGTTAAGGAGTGTCTTTCATGAAACTCAGCTTTCTACTTCTCGCTATCGCCTTAAGTCTGCCCGCATATTCGCAAGAGCAGCAGCCTACCCCTACGCTCAAAAGCATCCTGCTCGAGCAACTGCGCTCCACTCACAACAAAGCGGAATGGTTTGTTCCAGCGAACACCGCTGTCGAAGGCCTGAACGCTGAGCAGGCCACTTGGACTGACGGCAAGGGCAATCACTCGGTTGGACAATTGGTAAATCATCTCGTTTATTGGGACCGGCGTTCGCTGCAGAAATTTAAAGGCGAGCCGCAGGAAAAATTCGACGGCAACAACGACGAGACCTTCAACAATTTCGACGCCAAAAAGTGGGACGCAATGGTGAAGCAACTCGATGAGGTGATGACGGACTGGGAAAAAGCCGTGGAGGCCGCGGACGATGCCAAGCTAAAAGATTCGTATTCAGAGATTGCCCACATCGGTGCACACAACGCCTACCACATTGGCCAGATCGTGTACGTGAGAAAAGGGCAGGGCTCGTGGAACCCGGAGAAGGGCGTGAAATAACCGCTCTGTGGTTCTTCTGTGAAGCTCTCTGATCGCTGAAAAAGCAAGAACTGAGAAAGGAATCCACCCAGCGCCTCTCCGCCTCGCCACTCCCGCAGATATTCCTTCCGTCGTCGCACTCGAATGTGACGTTCCCGGCCTTGTGCACTGGTCCGAGCAAACTTATCAAACAGTGTTTCAGCCGGGAGCACAAGAACGCCATCTCTGGGTCATTGCAGACGGCGGTCAACTCCAAGCTTTCCTTGTCGCGCGATTCGGCGCTGCTGAATGTGAGCTGGAAAATCTGGTAGTGGCCAACCAGCATCGTCGTCGGGGTCTGGCGTCCCAGTTGCTGCAAGTTTTAGTCGCAATCGCCAGGCAACGCAAGATGGACCGCGTTTTACTTGAGGTCCGCGAATCAAATCAAGCGGCCCGCGCACTCTATGAGAAAGTCGGCTTTCAGGAAAATGCCCGGCGCAAGGCTTATTACAGTCAGCCGCCGGAAGATGCAATTCTTCTATCGCTATCTCTGAATTGCACCTCCGCCGATGCACCGAATCGTTAATGTGAGGTCACTGAGACATCAATTTTTTGTTGAAAATTCTTCGTTGAACCAGTTCTGGTCCTGTGCTAGTTTGAAAAGACAATTCAACGTAGGAGGTCTGCAGGATGCTAGCCTCTAGAGATCACCTCCTGGCCACGCACGAGCAGTTCCGCAAGCTGGCCCAGGAGCATTCGCAGTACGAGCAACGCCTCTCATCTCTCACCCACAAACGCTACCTCACCGATGACGAAAAGGTTGAGGAAGTCCGCTTAAAGAAATTAAAGCTCCGGCTCAAAGACCAGATGGAGTCGATCGAGCGCCAGTATCGTGAGCACGTCTCGCGCGGCCAAGTAGCCTAAAGTTTGTCGAGTTCAGCTGCCGTATCTAGCGGCACAGGACAAATATATCCAGCTCTAGCCGCAATAGTTTTTGCCAATCATTTTCAATTCGTAATAAGCCGAATCCGTGTTCCCCCGGTGCAATATAATCCCTTGCAATGGTTCGTGATGGCTATTATTACGGGGCGGTGATGATTGCGGCGGCGGCGCTGGTGGCGTGGCTGACTCGACCCTCATGGGCAATCATTCCGCTTTTGCTGGCTGCATTTTTCCTATGGTTCTTTCGGGATCCAGAGCGCGTCATACCTTCTGAGCCCGGGGCAGTGGTGTCGCCGGCGGATGGTAAGGTGACGAGCGTCGCAACGGTCAAGGTGGACGGCGAAACATTCAAAAGCATCAGCATTTTTCTTAACGTGTTCAATGTGCACGTGAACCGTTCTCCCGTCTCCGGCATTATTCGCGGTGCGCACTACGAATCCGGTCTGTACATGAATGCCATGAATCCCGCCTGCGCCGAACAAAATGAGCGCAATACAGTTACGATTGAGGGCGAAGGGCACCGCGTCATCCTCAAACAGATTGCGGGGCTGCTGGCAAGGCGCATTGTGTTCACGAAACAGGTGGGAGATAGCGTGCGCCGGGGAGAACGCGTGGGCTTGATCAAATTTGGATCAAGGACTGATGTCCTGTTCGATGCTTCGGCTGAAGTGGCAGTGAAGGTTGGCGAAAACGTGAAAGGTGGCTCCAGCATTCTGGCATTTCTTAAGCAAGAAAATGAACTCGCTGGAAGCGTTGGTACGCACGAGCGACACGGGAAATCCTGATGGACGAACAGCTCCCACATCCGCTTCGGAGAAAAGAAGACCAGCGTCCCCGCCGCTTTCGCAAAGGTCTTTATATTCTGCCTTCGCTATTCACCGCTGCCAACGTGTTGCTTGGTTACTACGCAATCCTTCAGGTAATTCACGGTGCAGTCTCATACGCGGTTGCGCACGCGATGCAGGTTCCGGTCACCATCCAGCAGTCATGGCATTTTGATAATGCCGCCAAAGCCATCGGGTTTGCGGTTCTGTTCGATGGACTCGACGGTCGCATTGCGCGCATGACCAAAACCACCAGCGACTTCGGGCGCGAACTTGACTCTCTGGCTGACGTCATCACCTTCGGCATTGCTCCGGCCCTGCTCGCATGGGCTTGGGGATTTCATCAGGTTTCCGCTGAAATCTCCCGGGCTGATATGGCGAACCTGCTTCCGCGTTTGGGGGCAATTGCGAGTTTTCTTTTTCTCATCGCGGGGGCCAGCCGGCTGGCGCGATTCAATATCGCTGTCAATCCGCAGCCATCGAATCCCGGACGTCCCGGCAAAAAATATTTCGTCGGTATGCCCATTCCAGCCGGCGCGGGCGTGGTCGCCGCGGTCGTGCACTTCTCACACGGGGACCCCTTGCTGTGGTGGGGCTCCGCGCTTACCTGGCTGATCGTGGTTGTACTTGCCGGTTATCTCATGGTGAGCACCTGGCGTTTTTACAGTTTTAAAGACATCGATATGGGTGCGCGCCAACCCTTTCGTTTGGTCGTAATTTTTGGATTGCTTCTGGCGGGCATATTTCTTTTTTCTGGCCCGGTACTTTTTGTTATCGCCCTTACTTACATGTTCTCGGGAATTTTCTGGCGGTTGCACTGGCTGTTTCGGCGCAAGCGAAACAATCCGCCACCCCCGACGTATACACAAGCCTCACAGATTTCATGAATTCGAATATCAAATCAGCTGGCGTTGCTAACCTCGAAGCTGTACCTGGTTTTTATCGGGTCGCGATTGTGGGCGCGGGGTCGCTGAAGGGCAAAGATGTCGCTGAAGTTTTGGAGCAGCGCAGTTTTCCGACGTCTGAAATCAAGCTGCTCGATGATGACGAGGCGACGGGCAAGCTGGAAGCGCTGAAAGATGAAATGACTTTCATCCAGAGCATTCGTTCCGAACAGTTCGATAAAGTGGATTTCACCTTCTTTGCGTCCGACGCTGATTCCACGCGCCGGAATTGGAAGCAGGTTTCGAATGCCGGGAGTTCGATTGTGGACCTCTCTTACGCGCTGGAAAGCGAAGCCGGTGCGGTAGTCCGTGCTCCATGGGTGGAGCGCCAGTTGGGCCAGACCGTTACTCCGGAACTTGAACCGGTCCCGGTGGTCGCGGCTGATCCTATTGCTGTCGTCCTCGCGTTGCTGATACTTCGAGTGAAAACGGCAATTCCGGTGAAGCGCGCGGTGGCAACAGTTTTTGTCCCGGTCTCCGAATTCGGGCAAAAGGGAATGGACGAACTGCATGAGCAGACCGTAAATCTGCTCTCCTTCCAGCAGCTGCCGAAAGATATCTTCGACGTCCAAGTCGCGTTCAACCTGGTCTCACGATACGGTGACAAGGCTGTTTTAACGTTGTCGTCTGTAACCGACCGTATTCTTCGTCACTACAAGAAAATTACAGCGGATCGGGCGATAATTCCATCGGTACAGATTGTGCAGCCCCCCATTTTCCACGGGAATGCGGTTTCACTTAACCTGCAATTGGAAAGGGTCGCCGACATAGCGCAGATTTCCACCGCCATCGCCGATGAACATATTTCTGTGACGCCAATCTCAGAGGACGCGCCGAGCAATGTCAACGCGGCTGGCCAGGGACACATTCTGGTGGCAGTAACGCCTGATGCCGTCGATGCCAACAGTGTTTGGCTTTGGGCGACGTCTGATAACCTGCGAGTTGCGGCGTCCATTGCGGTCGAACTGGCTGAGAGCATGGCTGCGGCCCGACCACGAGGAAAAATTCAGTGATTCGGGTTTTTGGTGTTTTGGCAGTGGCTTGCGCTTTCAGCACTGGATGCGGTTACCACACCGCCGGTCGCGCCAACCTGCTCCCCTCTGATCTCCGCGTGCTCGCGGTTCCTGCATTCGTCAACCAGACCCAAACTTATAAAATCGAGCAGATGCTAACTTCAGCGGTGATCCAGGAGTTCACCACCCGCACGAAGTACCACGTTATCGCTGATCCGCACGCAGCCGACGCCACATTGCATGGAACCGTCACCGCCGCAGCTACCACCCCGCTCACCTATGACTCGAGCACCGGCCGCGCGTCCACCGTGTTGGTGATCGTCAGCATGAGCGTGGCCCTCACCGACGCGAAGGGAAGAATTCTTTATCAGAACCCTTCTTATATTTTTCGCGAGCAGTACCAGGTATCCCAGGAGTTAAGCACTTTCTTTGACGAAGGCTCGCCGGCGTTTCGGCGTTTATCATCTGAGTTTGCCCGAACTCTGGTTTCGAATGTTCTGGAGGCGTTTTAGTGCGCGCATTCGCCCAAGCTGAGCGCTTCGTCTCTGAAGTAGAAGGCAAGAAACTTCGCCCGGCTTATGTTTTTGTGGGGGACGAAGTATTTTTCCGGAAGAAATGCCGCGACGCGATTCTGCAACATCTGGTTCCACCCGATCTGCGGGAATTCGGTTTTTTCGAGTTTGATTTAGCAGAAATTGATTTGGCGGAGGTTCTCGACCGCGCCCGCACACCCTCGCTGATGGCGCCTTTCCAAATCTTTTTTGTGCGTGGTGTTAAGAGCCTCTTCGGCCGGGGATCAAAAGAAGAAAAACTCAGCGCCATCGAGAAATACTGTAGTGACCCGAATCCCGACGCGGTGCTGATCTTCGTTGCCGATCATATCAGCATTCCGGTTGATGCCCGGCGCATGGACCTCACCGACAGAGAACGCTACGAGCGCATTCGCGAAACTCTCGGCCGCTATTGCGCAATCGTAGAACTTGGCCGCGTGGAAGAGGGCGATGCCGTCCGCTGGATCCAGGAATATTGCGTCACCCGCGACGTGAAAATCGACCTCGACGCGGCCCGTGAGCTGGTTGATTCGCTAGGCGGCGACATGATGATGATCTCGAACGAACTGGAAAAACTCATCCTCTATGTCGGCGACAAAAAGCGTGTCACCCTCGGCGATGTAGAGACGATGGTCCTTGCCGCCAAGCAACGTTCCCTTTATGAACTGACGGATGCAATCTCCGCGCGCGACCGCACTCGCGCCCTCGAAATGCTCGATGCCATTCTCTCCAGCGGCGACGGCGAGGACGCATCCATCGGGCATATTTACATGCTGGCCAAAACGTTTCGCCAGATGCTGGTGATTCTCGAACGCAACGTTCGCGACCAGCGAATGTTGTGGGCCGCCCTCTGGCAGGGATTCCGCGTTCCTCCGTTTGCCGCTGACGACATCATCCGCCAGGCCCGCCGCTACAAATCCAAACGCGAACTCACCCGAGCCATCCGCCTGGTGGCGAAGTCAGATCTGGCTCTGCGCTCCAATCCTCCAAGCAAGCGCCTGGTTCTAGAAAAACTTATGCTCGATTTAACCGCGGAACCAAAACCCGAACCCGAGTGGATGCAGGAAGAGCTAGGCGTGTAGATTTCGACTTACCATTTCAAAACGGGAATTCCCGTGAGAATTTGTTATGCGTGACCTTGCGACCGGGATTCCGTCCGCGTAGGCTCCCCATGGGCCCGTGGTGTAATGGAAGCATGCCAACCTGTCCAGTTCGGAGGTGCGGGTTCGAATCCCGTCGGGTCCAAGCTTCCAGGTTAGGGAAGCTGAGGGGCAGCTTCAGGACAGGGAGGCTCCCCGAAGTAATGTTGACTTTCGTTTGTTTACGCGAAACAATCACATTGTTAACTGGACAGGTTGGCGCGCCCCGAGCGACTTAAAAATCTCCCGGGGCTTTCGTTTTTTACAGTCATCTGCAGCAGATCAGTTCGCTATCAGCACTACTCTGAATCTCGCCCTCGTGCTTATCATTCGCTCACAAGCTTCTGCAGCCTTCGCCACCGCATAGTTCTCAATCATCGGACCGCCCCCCAGTCATCGCGCCGCCTCTTCGGTGAAGAATTCGTCAAAATTCGCGGTCATTAAAGGAATTCACCAGTTGAAAAAGGTGCCACTTACGCCTTACTCTACAAAGGAAGTTGAAATCCCTTTGCTTTCCCTCAGCGGGGGTTAGAGTTGCGGCACCAGAGCTGTACCACAAGGAGATCGGCACATGGAAACCAAGCCGGCGACGCAGAATATTCAGGACACTTTCCTCAACACCGCGCGCAAGGAGCGCAGCAGTATCACTATTTATTTGATGAGCGGGGTAAAACTCACGGGCCGAATTCGCTCGTTTGACAAATACTCGGTCGTCCTTGAAACCAACAACCAGGAGCAACTGATTTTCAAGCACGCGATTTCAACGGTTGCGGTGGCCAAGGGGCATGGCTTCTTAGACCGCCCCCGTGTCGTGCCCACCCCCACCGCCAGCGATTCCGAGCAAGCTCCGGCTGCATCCGGGACTGAGGGATAAGGCTGTTTGAGCTTGCGCAGTACTGAATCGAAAGTATCGCGTCGTAGCCGGCGTTCCTCGGCGCAAAATCTTCCCCCCGGAATGCGTAAGGAGCGCGCATTTCTGGTAGGCCTCGAGTACCGAACCCGCAGGCGTTCTCCGTCCCCAGGCCTGACCAGCGGAGCACAAGCTGCTCGCGATACTGCGACGGCAGCCAAATCCAGACCGGTTTCCGATGCACAATTCAGCGCCGAAGAATCTTTGGCTGAATTGCGTGATCTCGCGACCAGCGCCGGCGCGGAGATTGTCGGCGAAATCTTGCAGCGCCGCGACCGTCCCGATCCCGCTACTCTGATCGGCCGCGGCAAGCTTGAAGAAATCGCTGCCGCCGCGGCGTCGGTTTCCGCTGACTTGCTTTTGTTTGATCACGACCTGACTGCGTCCCAGCAGCGGAATGTTGAAAGCGTTGTCCACGCCCGCGTCATCGATCGCACCCAGCTTATCCTCGATATTTTCGCTACCCACGCCCGCACCCGGGAAGGCCAGTTGCAGGTCGAACTCGCGCAATTGGATTACCTGCTGCCTCGCCTCACTGGACGTGGGGCTGAGATGTCGCAGCTCGGCGGCGGGATCGGCACTCGAGGCCCTGGCGAAACCCAGCTCGAAACCGATCGCCGCAAGATCTATCGCCGCATTCGCCACGTGAAAGAGCAGATCGAAAACGTCCGCCGCATCCGCTCCCAGCAACGCCAGCGCCGCGAGTCCGTTCCGGTCGCCACGGTTGCACTCGTGGGCTACACCAATGCCGGAAAATCAACCTTGTTCAATGCTCTGACTAATGCCACGGTGCTCGAATCCCCGCGTATGTTTGCTACGCTGGATCCCACACTGCGCTCGGTTACTCTGCCATCGAAGCGCAAAATTCTGCTCTCAGATACCGTCGGTTTCATTCGCAATTTGCCGCACTCCTTGGTGTCATCGTTTCGCGCGACCCTGGAAGAAGTGCAGCGTGCCGCTCTCATCCTGCAGGTCTCGGATGCCAGCAGCCCGCTTTCCGCCGAGCAGGATGCCCAAGTCGATCGCGTGCTCACTGAACTTGAGGCCGGTCAAAAGCCCGCGCTGCACGTAAAGAACAAGATTGATCTGCTTCCTCCCAAGCAGCGTGACAGCCTGCGCGACGATGCCCGCACCGTCCACGTTTCTGCGGGAAAGGGAATTGGTTTGACCACGCTGCTCGATCGGATTGATCAGATGTTGTCTGAAGACGCCCTCAGCCGAGTGCGCCTGCGGGTTCCGCAAACAGAAGGCAAGGCTCTTTCGATGCTAGAAGCCCGCTCGCGAATCTATTCCCGCAACTACCAAGACGGCGTAGTCGAACTCGAAGCCGAAGTACCGGAATCGCTCGCTAGAAAACTAAAGCGGTGGGTCGTGGTGTGAGCTAAGGGCTGAAAGCTGGCGGCAATTAAACGGGCCGACTACCAAGAAGCGGTGACTTTTCTTGGCTGCCGGCCCATTCGATCCTGAAGTGGATCGGAGGTGATATCTCCATGCTAGACCCGTCACCGGGGATGTCAAGCTTCAATTCAGAGCTGCTCAATTAATTTTTGCCAGGCTTTTTTCTCGATGTGAAACAACCTTGCTCATTTCAGCGCAGATTGAGGTTTTACTTACAAGTCGGTAACCGAAGTAATACGTAAAACTTTTAACATGAATAAGTTACAACCATGTGCGACTCCACTCACATCTCAGGGTTTAACTTGGAAGGAGATCCCCATGGATCCGAACTACAACACGCATTTGGAAAATCAGCCCGTTTCCCAGGTAGGTCCACAAGAGACCGATATGGATTTATGGGAGCCACAGTTTGAACGCTGGTTGCGACTGGCTGACTCAGTGCTCGGCAATTTACCGCGTGTACGTCCCAGCGCTCCTCGAAAAAACTAAACTTGCCGAAGTCTCGGGAATTCATCCCGGGACTTCGACTCCCGTCAAAAACTTACCTGCTTGAATTCCCAGGCTGCTGGCCCGTTACTACCGTAACTCTCTTCGTCTTGCTATTACACAAGTATTACAGCCAGACTCAAGCTCCGCGGTTAACCTACCGATAGGGCGATTAATAACCGAACCCCGGGAGACTCACTTGGAAATCGAAGCGCTCGAACGCAACCGCCAGGACGACAAAATCAACTGGATCACCGCCATTTTTATGGGGGCCTTTCACGTGGGCGCAATTGCCGCATTGTTCTTCTTTACCTGGAAGGCATTTTTTGTCGCCTGCTTCCTGTGGTGGGTTTCAGGCAGCCTAGGCATCGGCATGGGCTACCATCGCCTGCTCACACATCGCGGATACAAGACTCCGAAGTGGGTGGAATATTTCCTGACCGTCTGTGCCACTCTTGCCCTCGAAGGTGGACCGATTTTCTGGGTCGCAACTCACCGTATTCATCATCAGTTTTCGGATAAAGAAGGCGACCCCCATACCCCGCTCGATGGCAAATGGTGGGCCCACATGGGATGGATTCTCATGGGCAAGAGCCTTCATCAGAACACCAGCACGTTGTCACGGTATGTTCCAGATCTCACCAAGTCCAAGTTTCATATTTGGATCACGAAATATCATTACGTTCCCGTCATTATTTCCGGAGTTGTTCTTTTTGCCATCGGTGGCCTGCCCTTCCTGATGTGGGGACTTTTCATGCGCACCGTGGTTGGTCTGCACTCAACCTGGCTGGTTAATTCTGCGACTCACACCTGGGGATCACGCCGCTTCCGCACCCGTGATATGTCCACCAACAACTGGTTCGTTGCCCTGCTCACCTTCGGCGAGGGCTGGCACAATAACCACCACGCTCATCCGGTTTCAGCTCGGCACGGCCTGAGATGGTACGAGATCGATATCAACTGGTATGGAATCTGGACGCTCAAGAAGCTTGGGTTGGCGCGGCACATCTATCGCGTAAAGCTTTCCGAACTACGCGAAGACGAAAGCAACCAGCTGAAGGAAGCTCGTCCGGAGCTGGTTTCGGTCTAAGAACTGAAGCGTCACTGGCCTAGCTATCTTCTTCTCTCGTTCCTCCCGTCCCGCGCTAGAATCTTTGCATGCGCGTAAGCCGGCGCGGCAAACTCGTTTTCTTTCTTACCTTCGGGGTGGTGCTGGCCTCAGTTGCGGTTGCCGTCGGTTTTGGCTGGATCATTCTGAATTGGCAGCATGATGTTAAGGTTCTTCTCGGAATCATCTTTTTTGGGGCAATCGCTACCGGCCTTATACTCAATACCAGTTTTCTGGTACGCGAAATTCGCCGCAACGAACAGCACGATAGCTTTATCAATGCCGTCACTCACGAACTAAAAACTCCCATCGCCTCCATCCGCCTTCACCTGCAAACCCTTGAGCGCCGTCAGGCCCATATGGACGAGGTTCAGCGTAGCGGTTTCTACCGGCTCATGCTTGAGGACACCGACCGCCTTATGGGCACCGTCGAGAAAGTCTTGAAAGCAGGGAAGGCCGGCAGCAAAGGCCAAACCATAAGCGTAGATTTCGCGCAGCTGGTCAAAGATTGTGTGGAGAGCGCCCGCGTCAGCCATCATCTTCAGTCCAGCGCGTTGCGTTACCAGTCTGCCTTGAACGGCAGCAGTTCTGAGGTCAGCGGCGATCCCGAAGATTTGCGTACTGCGGTGTCGAACATTCTGGATAATGCGGTGAAGTATTCGCGCAACAATGTTGATATATCCGTCCAGCTCGCGATAGAAGAGCAGAAACGGCTGGTCTTGCGGGTGCAAGACCGCGGCGTGGGCATTCCCCGCTCTGAATTGAAGACAATTTTTAAGCGCTTTTATCGCGTGCCGAGCCGCGCCCTGGGGCAAGTTCGCGGCACCGGCCTGGGCCTTTTCCTGGTGCGCACCATCGCCAAACGCCATGGCGGCAGGGTCCTCGCCGAGAGCGCCGGGGAAGGCAAAGGCGCCACCGTCATCTTCGAATTGCCGCGGAGAGTCTCGTGAGCCGCGTATTGATTGTTGAAGATGAAGCTCACATCGCCACCGGCCTGCAATTCAACGTGCAAGCCGAAGGTCACTCCGTGAGCATCGCTGGCGATGGCGAGACGGCGCTCGATCTGTTGCTTGCCCAGCACGAAAACTTCGACGCGTTGGTACTCGATATCATGCTTCCCGGGAAAGACGGCTTCGAAGTCGCGAATCAATTACGTGCCGCTCGCAACTTTATTCCCATCCTTATGCTCACTGCCCGCGCCCGCCCTGAAGATGTTCTGAAGGGATTTGCCTGTGGCGCCGACGACTATGTCGCCAAACCATTCGAGCTGCCAATTTTTCTTGCACGCTTACAAGGCCTGTTGCGCCGCCGGGAATGGATGGTGCAAGCTCCCGCAGCCCACCACTCGCCGCCGGCTCCCGACAGAAGCGCAGATACCAGCAGTGAGGAATTCGGCACCTTCTCATTCAATGGCCGGACTATTGACTTCGGAAATCTGGAACTGCGTAACGATGGCGCCACCACCCACCTTACGGTTATGGAGGCCGAGTTGTTGCGCTACTTAATCCGTCATCGCGGCCAAGTGGTCTCCCGGAAATCAATTCTCGAGGAAGTCTGGGATCTTCGCGAAGACACCGACACTCGCGCCATCGATAACTTCGTTGTCCGTCTGCGCCGGTATATAGAAGACGACCCCGAGCGTCCGCAGCACCTGCTAACCGTGCGTGGCGTGGGTTATAGGTTCGAAGCCGAACCCGATTGAGCAATAAGCATGTGGATATCGATCTTTGGATGAACAGTTTGAAATGCGGGCTTCGACAGAATCGGCATACGTGGCTTGTAACATGGTTGTAAAATAGAGACAGGTGTCCCCGCGCCTATTCTTCGCGATCGCGACAGCACCTAAAGGATTCAAACATGTCTCAAAACAACGGTAATTCCACCAGCCTCCGCTTAAAGACCGGCCTCGCTGAAATGCTCAAGGGCGGCGTCATTATGGACGTCACCAACGCCGAGCAGGCCGTGATCGCCGAGAATGCCGGCGCTGTCTCTGTGATGGCGCTCGAGCGCGTGCCCGCGCAAATCCGCGCCGAAGGCGGAGTTGCTCGCATGGCCTCGCCCAAAAAGATTCGCGAGATCATGGCCGCAGTTTCGATCCCGGTGATGGCCAAGTGCCGCATCGGCCATTTTGCCGAGGCGCAAATTCTGCAAGAGCTGGGTGTGGATTACATCGACGAATCAGAAGTACTGACCCCGGCGGACGAGGCCCATCACGTCGACAAGCATGCCTTCAAAGTTCCGTTCGTATGCGGCGCGCGCAATTTAGGCGAAGCTTTGAGACGGATTGCCGAAGGCGCGGCCATGATCCGCACCAAGGGCGAGGCCGGAACTGGCGATGTGGTGCACGCGGTCAAGCATATCCGTCAGATCGTGCAGGAGATGAAAATCCTCACCGTGCTGAGCGAAGAAGAACTTTACGCCAAAGCCAAAGAGCATCAGGCACCTTACGAACTGGTGAAGATGGTTGCGAAAACCGGCAAGCTGCCGGTGCCTAATTTTTCCGCGGGAGGCATTGCCACTCCCGCCGATGCATCGCTGGTCATGCAGCTTGGCGCTGAAGCCGTATTCGTCGGCTCAGGAATTTTCATGCACGATTCGACGTCATTCGCCGAACCCGCAGAAGCCGAGAAGCGCGCCCGCGCCATCGTGAAAGCCGCAACCCATTTCAACGACCCTAAAGTATTACTTGAAGTCAGCGAAGACCTGACAGGAGCGATGAAGGGACTGGCTGTGGCTGCAATGGATGCGGCTAGCATGATGCAGACCAGAGGCTGGTAGTTGTTGCTCAGTTATGAGTTCATCACCACCAGTTCGGGAATATCAACCGCTGTGTACGATCAGTGCAATCCCGAATACTCTGCTGCGCGCCTTCGAGAAGCAAGAGCACGCCAAACAATTCCTCGCAGGTGAACTGCGGTTCGGACTTCTGCAGCAGTATCAAAAAATGGAAGGCTGCCGGTGGCGACCAAACCGAAGGGAGAGCCTCGATACGCTGGAACCTGGCGGCCGAGAATCCGAACCTCAATAACGTTACATATAGCGGTACGTCCCTCGATCCCTACTACGCCCTTTGCACCGCGGCTGAGTCTAGCAGGGAACATTTACTTGCTTTTGGATCCTTCCTGGTACAAATAAAAAAGCCGTTGGTTTTGCTGGAACGGATTTGTAACGCGTGGGTAAGTGACGCACGCGCTTCGGGCGAAGCTTTTATTGTGCCGGTGCTGTACAACAAGGACGAGCTAATAACGCCGCCGCCGCACTATCTGGCACCACCATGCCTCGTCTACGCACAAAAACCAGCGATGTACTCCCACGACGCAATTCAGGTATCTGATCTCATGTAAGGTCGGTTCGGCTGAAGAACCATTTTTCACTTTGTCAGCAGACTCATGCGCCGACATTTGCGTTTGATAATTCGAACGGGCGCCATTAGGCAGTTATTGTAATTCCGCGGATAACGTTCACTAGTCTTCGGCGGCGTTCCGAAGCCCCACGAACTCAGTAGCGGCCGAGAGCCTGCCGGCAGGCAGCCGCTCGGTCCGCAAAGATCGCCCACAACCTGCCCGCACGGCTGCACATCGAACTCGTCTAATGCGCAACTTCACATTTTCCACCCTGATTTTCTTGCTACTCGGCACCTGTTCTCTCTTCGCGCAACAGCGAGTTGAGGCCGGCGTGTTTGTCGACTACCTCGACGTGTCGCAAACCAGCACCAATAACTTCGGACTCGGCGGCCGCTTCGGTTATCGGATTCATCATGACGTGATCCTGGAAGGTGAACTTGCCTACGACTACGGCATCAACTTCGGGGAAGCCTATCGCAATATTGTGAACGGAAACCTGGCGGCGATCGAAAGCACATCGGTTGGCGTTACTCACGGTTTGATCGGACCGAAGCTACAGCCCGGTGGGGGAGGGTTTCGTCCGTTCGTTACGCTTAAGGGCGGCTTCATGGATTTTCGTCTCAGCCCTGGCCTGCTGCCCTTGAACAATGCGGTGAGCACGCTTCTTGGATTGCGAACGTCGAACCTGAATGCGGCTATCTACCCGGCCGCGGGAGTGGAGGCAGCCATTGGCCCTGTGGGTTTGCGCTTTGAAGTCGGTGACGAAGTTTACTTCAACAACGGCGCGCACAATAACCTGCGGCTCACCTTTGGCCCGATAGTCCGGTTCTGAACCGGGTTCAGAACGCGCCGAATTCCCTTCGCAACGTTTACGTGACAATCGCATCCTATCGGCTGGAATAAAATCCCAAAATCAAATCTCAGGAGGCAATTATGGCCGACACAGCAAAGCTCGCACTTTTCGCACGGTTGGAAGCGAAGCCCGGCAAAGAAGCGGAAGTGGAGAAGTTTTTACGCAGTGGACTGAAGCTGGTACAACAGGAACCGGGCACGACTTTATGGTTCGGCCTGCGGCTCTCGGGGACGACGTTTGGAATTTTTGACACTTTTGCCAACGAAGCCGGACGCCAAGCCCATCTGACAGGAGAAGTTGCCAAAGCCCTGATGGCGAAAGCGCCGGAGTTATTCACGCAGCCGCCGAGCATTGAAAAGGCGGAGATTCTGGCCGCGAAATTTCCGGGGAGTGCGAACAAAGCCGAGTAGGTTTTGTACCAGGCTGTGATGGCCTTAACTCTACGTGACGAATTTCGACTCGCTCAGGTCGAGTTCGCGCTCCAACTCGCGCAGTAATTCATCACTGATGCGACGCTCATTCCGAAGCTTAACCGCAGTCTGTCGTTCGATTTCCAGGAGCTTGCGGGAGATGTCAATGTATTGCTTGTAGAATTCCGGGCCGATGCCATCTGCTGGCGCAGTTCCATCTTCACTAAGACTCGCGAGGCGTAAGCGATAATGCTGCGCCAGATCGTCGCAAACTTCAGCAAGTTCAGGCTTTGCCTGCCCACGAAGTTTATCAAGGTATGCCAGTGCCGTTTCCAGGATGGTGCGTCTGGCAGTTTGCTCCTCAGGCTCGAATGCCGATGCTGCGGCGAGTCCCAGCGCTCGAATTAACGGCGGCAAAGTAAGGCCCTGGAGTACAAGCGTCACCAGGATGGCGCTGAACGCTAGAAAAATAATCATGTTGCGTTGCGCGAACGGGGTGCCGCCAGCCAATGTTTGTGGCAGGGCAATTGCGGCAGCGAGCGAGATCACCCCGCGCATTCCGGTCCAACCGACTACAAATATTTGGCGTGCGCTGGGTGTGCGTACATCCTGATGCAGAAAACGCCTGCGAAGAAGATTCGCAAAGTAGGCGCCAGGAAACATCCAAATGAGTCGCAGCAGAATGAGAAAGGCGCTGAAACCGGCGGCATAGGCGATCAATTTTTCCAGGTGATAATCGCGAATATTCCCGAGGACATAAGGAAGTTGGAGCCCGATTAAAACAAACACTAATCCATTGAGAATAAAAGTCAGCGAGTCCCACACGGCCCAGACTTGCAAGCGTACGCTGGGGGAGAAAAAATGCGAGCTCTTGCGGCTGAGATAAAGGCCGCACGCGACAACCGCCAACACGCCGGAAGCGTGCAGAGTGTCGGCGGTCAAGTACGCGACATACGGGGTCAGAATGCTGAGCGCAATTTCGATGGGGGCATCGTCAATTCGGTGTTCGACACGATGAACAACTTCGCCGATAGCGAGCCCGATCAGAATGCCCACAGAAATCAAATAACAGAGCCGCAATAGACCAAAAGTGAAGGTCGGCGTCTCTCCTCCAACCAGCAGCGCGAGCCCAAATTCGAGCGCGAGCAGCGCAGTGGCATCGTTGAGCAGGCTTTCACCTTCCAAGATGTCCACGACGCGTTTGGGGAGTCCGATTCGCTTGGCAATCGAGGTCGCGGCAATCGCGTCAGTCGGCGCTACTACTGCGCCAAGCACCAGCCCCACACGCCAATCAAATCCGGGAAGAAACCAATGTCCTAAACCGGTCACGCCGAGCACGGTGAAGGTAACCAGGCCGAAGGCCAGAAACAAAATGCTCACCAGGTTGTAAGAAAATTCACGCCAAGACGTTAGCCATGCCGCGCTGTAAAGCAGCGGCGGCAGGATCACAAAAAAGACCACATCGGGATTGAGATTAATGCGTGGAATTCCTGGGACAAAGCTGAGCAGCAGCCCACCAATCACCAACACAATCGGATAAGGCGTTTTCAGCTTCTTGGAAACGAACCCGAAGACCACAATGAATAGCAACAGAAGCAGAAATACGAATTCGACCGCATGAACGTTGGTCTGCATTGCCGGGTTTACCCTTCAAAATACATGAGTTCTTCGGATTACGTAGATTTCCTGTAGCAGGTGCTCGGCCAGCGGTTTGGGCAGGATCTAAGCTCGGTCTTTCGGCTTCGCGTGAGAGCAAGCACTGCTTGCTTCACGTCAGCTTCATCAATCAGAACACTGCGCTGCATGCGAGCACGAGGTCCTTCGACTGCGTGTAATCTTTCGCGGGGCGAAAGATGCTTCGCTTAGGATGACAGAGATTTACGGATCGCACTCCCCATCGACTAAAGCCCTGCGTTTCAAGTCCCTGAAGCCAAGCTTTTCAAACTCAAAGACGTCGGACAGGAATGTCCGACCCCTCAGGGGAATTGACGGCTCATAAAGGATGGTGGATTCCTAAGGAATTTGAGAGTAGATTACGCATCGACAGACTCCTAGAAAACTATTGAACTTCGAAAGGAATACGATGACAGATGCAAAGCATGCTCGCATTTTTCTGACGATTGTAGCTGGAGTGAGTATCTTGCTATTCGGCTTCGGGCGAGTCTCGGCTGAGGTCACTGCGGACAAAGCAACTGTGAACCCGGCGGCAGGCGCCAAATTCGGCGCGGTGTCGAATGCGCCGAAATGCTTTACGATAGCCGTGGAAAAAGGTGATCCCAGCAAAGGCGCCTCTGTCATTCTTGCTAAGTTCGCTCCCAGATGCATTGCCCCGTGGCATTGGCACACTCCGACCGAAACGGTAATGGTGGTTAGCGGTTCGTTGGAAGTACAGATGAAAGGCGACAAAGCCTTGGTCGCGCATCGCGGCGCTTTTGTCGACATGCCGCCGCGTCACGTCCATCGGGCCACTTGCCAGGGTGCGGTTCCGTGCATGGTATTCATTTCTTCCGATGCTGCGTTTGATATTCACTGGGTAGATGCGGATGGCAAAGAGATTCCGATTGAAGCGGCGCTGAAAAGTCATAAGGATCGAGGCAATACAAGCAAGCCGTAAAGAGAAGTACATTCGTGCGTCATACCCAGTTGAGGCTGTGTATCGCAGGAGGGCTCATGATTCGAGAACGGACACTGAAAGTTGTGCTGGTGTTGGTGGGAATATTGTTTACTGCTGGGATTTATCCGCTAGTGATGTTTCTCTCGCGGGAGCCCGCAGTGGCCATGATTATGAGCATCTACGTCCCGCTCGGAATTTGTCTGTTGCTGGCGGCGCGCAATCCAGTGGGCAGCCGGAGTCTGATCGCCTTCGCTGGATGGGCCAATCTCGCTCACGCGGGCGTTATGAGCGTGCAGCTATACAGGCATGCCATCGAACGTGAAGAACTCGCGGGGGTTGCTATTTTCGGAATTGTTGGATTGGTACTGCTCGCGCTGAATCCGGCGAAGCGATCGGCGGACCGAGTGGCGGCGGCGGGCACATAAGTACTACTTACGTTTTGCGACTTTACTGGCCTGTTTGCCAAGTGCAGTGCGAGTTGCTTTCGGAAGATGAGCAATCGTTCTTTTCTTTTTGGCCGTAGCGGCAGCCTTCTTGATATTTCTTCTTGCAGCGGTGCGTTGTTTTGTACTTGGCATGAAGCCTCCTCATCGTTCGGAACCTGGATGAAAAATCAATGCCAAGGCATAGCTGCGCTGGAGTGGATCAACTTGCGGCACGATCATCGGAACCAGCGACGAGTGTGTATGCGCCAGGTGGCTCATGTGAGTGTCGTAAACGTATCGACCGATGAACCAGCCCATGGTGCCGCCGGCAACCACATCTGAGGCGAAGTGCTTCTCCGCCGCAATTCTCGCCGCACTCACTATGGCAGCCAGGCTGTACGCAGTGATGCCAACAATTTTCTTGTGCTTATATTCATGATCGAGCAAAGAGGCAATCGACCATATCTGGATAGCGTGACCTGACGGGAACGAAGTTCCTCCACCCCAGAAATCGCCAGGGTTTTTTTCGTCCGGACGATTCCGTCGAAAGACCTCTTTGAGAACTCCAACCACAATCAGGCTGTCGAGCAGCGACTCGGTTCCGAGAACACCAATTTCTCGTCCTTTCGGATTGTCCTGCCAAGCGCCATAGACATAGGAACCGGCGATGATCGGAATCAGTGTGTATGAGGCTCCAATATCCGAGATGCGCCCGCCCCAACGGATTTGCCCGCGACTGTTTTCAAAAGCATTCGCGATATGTGTATCGCTGGCAATCAATGCTCCGGTCACAGCCATCGGCACCAGCCATTCCAAAGCATTGTGCCGGTTTGCATGAAAGGGGCTGGTGAAAATGGCCTCCTGGTCGTACACAATATTCAGGAGTAACTTTCGCGCCAGCGGTTTTGGCCGCTCCGTGTCATCGGGATAAAAGACGCGATCACGGCGATCCAGCTGCAGGCTGGACTGCTTTCCCGAGCCGTTGCTTTGACCGTTGGAATCGCCGTTGTCGGCGACTGATATTAGGCCATCGGCCGCATTCGAGATTTGATTTTCGTCCGTTCCTTCGGTAGCGAAAGCCTGCGGATATAAAGGAATGAAGCGCAACGAACAAATCGCGGCGTTGCTTAAAAAGTCGTGGGATACCGGGAATGGAGATCTGAACTGGTAGTTGCTGCCATGGGCTGTGGCCATTCCCGCGACCAGAAATATCGGCAGTAACCGAAGCGCTTTCATCCCGCGCAAAGTCTCCCTTGGATTCGTACCTTCGATGCCAGTTCTGCTTTGGGGGATAGGGTTGAATTAAATGAGAGTTAGACAGACTCTGCAATCGTTGCTTTGGCTACTGCACCAGTAAGGTTGGGAAACGCAGTTTCTTGCATTGCATCGCGAAACTTCAGCCCCGAAACTTCCTGGCCAGCGCCCGTGCAATAGTAATGGGATGCGTTGCCAAAGTGCAGAGCTGGCCTAACACGCTTTGCGGTTCGTGAAAGACGCCGAGCTGTCTCAATACCGTCCCGCGGTCATAGTAGATTTTTTCGCCCGACAAACGATCGTCGGAGTCGAAGGTGTACACGCCACAAAGTGGAAAATCGAGTCTTCGTCCGGTTGCTGAAAGACCACGCCACGATCCTAAGTGAGTGCCACGAATTATGACTTCAAGCACAACAGCGTCGTCCGTAACGTGTCGGTGCTGTATTTCAATTTTCAGGTCCGGCATAGCTTGCATGAGCTGCTCGTAGAATTGGCGGACTCCGCCGGCTCCTTCGTAATGCTCGCTCCAAGCCTCATCATCGTAGTGCGCCGTGTCGCCGAAGGTGGCAAGAACGCCCTCAAGATCATGCGCATTCTCCAATCGAACGTGCTGTTCGACAATGGCAATGCGAGCTGCTCGCTTGTCTCTATTTGGTTCGCCTGCTGGAATTGATGCGCTCGCCATGCTGTTTTCCTCCCCCCACTGAATCACGAAACTCAAGCCCCAGATACTACACGACTTGACAATTCTTTACGCATAAGCCCTATAGCCACATCGTCTTGGCGCAACTTTCTGTACCTGTCTGTGTTTCCATTTATGTAAGTTGGAGGTGACGAAAATGAAGAAAACAAGCTTACTGATGGTATTGGGATTAGCCCTTATTCTGGCTTCTGCGGCTGCACCGAAAGCTAATGCTGGCGTGGTGTTCGGGGTTGGAGTAGGCGTTCCTGCCTATCCCGTGCGCGCTTACGGATATGTCGGGCCACGCTATTATGCGCCTGATTATTATGCCCCGGGCTACGTTCCCGCTCCGTACGTAGCGCCGTACGTTGACTATGGCTACGCTCCAGTGTATCGGCGGCACTACGCGCCATACCGCTACCACGGACGTGATTACGACCGTCACTATGATCGGCGATTTGAAGGACGTCGCGAGTTCCGCGGCTATCGCCGGTAACAGTAAATCGCGAATTAGTAGGACGGGCTGTTCGTGGCGCGGAACCAGGCTGCGAGCAGCTCTTGTTGTCTCAGTTGAGGGCTGGAACGAGATTAGAGATCGAGAAAGGTGAAATATGAAACTACGAACATTAGCACTAACTTTGGGAATGATTGCATCGACGATTTCCTTTTCCGCGCAGAGCGCAATGGCCTCTTTGCGGGGAACGGAAGCGATCGAGAAACAAGTAAGACATGAGTTGAACATGCTGCCATATGTGAACGCATTTGATTACATGACATTCACTGTGGACGACAATGGCATCGTAACGCTGAATGGGCAGGTCACAAACCCGGTACTGCGCAGCGATGCCAACAACGTGGTGAAGCGAATCGAAGGCGTGGAGCGCGTGGACAATCAGATCCAGGTGCTGCCTTTGTCTCCCATGGACGACGGTTTGCGTGTGCGCTTGTTCCGCACCATTTACGGATACCCGGCCTTGCAGAAATATGTGCTGGGAGTGAACAAGTCGATCCGCATTATCGTTGCTAACGGGCACGTTACCCTTGTGGGCGTGGTCGACAGCGAAATGGACAAGAACATAGCCGGCATGCGCGCTAATAGCGTTCCGGGAATTTTCTCCGTCGATAACCGGTTGCAAGTCGTAAAAGGCTGACGAAAACCCCGTCCAGGTGAAAGCTTGGACGGGACACTTTGTTCTCACAAAACTCTCATTTGTAACATTCGGTTCTTTTTTTTGTAAAATCCCGCTGGCGCATGTAACCAGCTGGCTCCTTCGTGCTCATTCCCAGTGTGGAGGAGAAATGAACCGCTTACTTGCTGTTGTGCTGGTTGCGTGTGTGGTGTTGGGTGGAATGGCACTCCTGGCGCCACGAGCCTTACAAAAAGTCTCAGCTTCTGATTCCGACGACCGGCGCGAAGAAGCAAATCATACAACTGAAATACATGCATTGAATATGATCGCGCATGGCCGCGACACCTTCCGCTTCGACACCTTTGGCGATCAAAAATTTTGGGGAGGCTCTCTCCAACTCCACAAAGCAATTGAAGGGCAGAAGCTCGGCGGAGTCGGTCCAGGGGTTGACCCTGCCACTGCCCTTGCAGTCGGATTAAAAGTGGATGTCGACGCTTTGCCCAGCTCCGTGATCAAGGCTTTGAAGACCGGAAAAGTGAACCTGAAAGATCCCGCGACCACGCTGGCGTTGCTGGAATTGAATTCTGTCGTCGGGGTTAAAGGTTTCTTCAACAATTCGGGGACGCTAAGAAGCGTTGGAATCCAGTGCGCGCTGTGCCACTCCACAGTAGATAATTCGTTCGCGCCCGGCATCGGGCATCGGCTGGACGGGTGGGCAAACCGCGATTTGAATGTGGGTGCGATCGTGAGTCTTTCTCCCGATCTTAGCAGTGTGGCCAAGGTGCTCGGAGTCGATCAGAATACGGTTCGCACCGTTCTAAACAGTTGGGGGCCGGGAAAATTCGATGCGGAATTGTTTATGGACGGGAAGGCCTTCAATGGCACGAAGTCCGCCGCAACCCTGATTCCTCCTGCCTTTGGTTTGGCCGGGTTCAACCTGCATACCTGGACAGGATGGGGTTCAGTGACGTATTGGAATGCATTCGTCGCCAACCTCGAAATGCATGGGCAGGGAACTTTTTTTGATCCGCGGCTTGCAGACCCGGTCCGGTTTCCGGTCGCAGCGCAGAATGGATTTGATAACGTGCGCAATGATGTGGATTTAATCACGCCCAAATTAGCGGACCTGCACTTTTATCAGCTGGCTATCGATGCTCCCAAACCTCCAGCCAAAAGCTTTGATCATTCCGCAGCGCTTCGCGGCAAAGAAGTTTTCAATGGCGCTGCACAGTGTTCCAGTTGTCACGTGCCGCCGCTATTTACCGAGCCGGGATGGAATATGCACACCGCGCAGGAAATCGGAATCGATGATTTCCAGGCCTCGCGCTCGCCGGATGATCGCTACCGCACATCTCCCTTGAAAGGGCTGTGGACGCATACCAAGGGCGGCTTCTATCACGACGGTAGTTTTCCCACGCTGATGGACGTTGTCAATCACTATGACTCGTTTAAAGGATTGCACCTGACTGAACAGCAGAAGCAGGACCTAGTGCAGTACTTGAAGAGTCTGTAGGGCAATGCCCACCCAAGCGCAGGGCTTGGGTGGGTAAGCCTTTTAGTGAATGCCCAGTCGCTCCTCGTACTCACTGTGAACATTTGAATAGAAATGAGAGAATTAGCGTCCTGAATCTCGAGAAAGCAGGGCAACATGCCTGATTCAAAGCTGGATGCGTCACTCCGGGAATTCCTGTCTGGCCGCCACATCGCAACCATCGCCACTGAAAATGCGGATGGAAGCATTCACATGACTGCGGTCTGGTATGTCTTTGAAGGCGACAATTTTTATATCGCAACTTCGTTGAAAACTTGCAAGGCAAGGAATCTTGCGGCACGACCCAAAGCGTCGCTGATGGTCGACTCACGTAAACCTGGAAAAGAACGCGGCGTTACGGCGATTGGAAGATCTGAATTAGTCTCAGGCGAAGAGTCGGAGGAGATAAATCGTCGAATTCACAGTCGTTATTTGAGTCCGACGGCACTGGCCGATCCCGCGGTGGGTGCGGTTTTCTCCGGGTTTGACGACGTGACGATTCGCATTTTTCCCGATTCCTGGATCTCATGGGATATGGCCGCTTTGGATGAGCAAGTTTTCGCTGGCCGTTTGGGGAACACTCCGGGATATATGTTGCCGCTGGATTGAGAAGCCCGGACCACGTTGCTCCTAGCTCCCGAAACTTTCCTGCGGGCTGATTCGCGTGAATACGGATGCGACTACGCGATCGCAGCGTTCGCCCATGAACGGGAAAGCGTTCTTGCTGCTCGTGCCCACTCGCTCCATAAGCCAGTTGCGAACCATCAGCCGGCCGCGGTGCAAGCGCACCTTCACATTCTCTTCGGTTAAATCGAGGGCGGCGGCAGTTTCAGAAGTGTTCATCTCTTCAACATCGCGGAGCATCACTACGGTTCGATATTGTTCGGGAAGCTCAAGCAGAGCGGTCTCCAGGAGTTGGCTGAGTTCTTTGACCGCCGCATTCGCTTCCGGATCAGGAGCCGTTTCCGTCAGGCCCATAGAAAATCCTCCAGTGTCATCGTTGTCGTCCAGTTGGTCGATGCGCTTACGAAGTTTCAAACGACCGAGCGATTCATTCACCGCAATGCGCGTCAGCCAGGTCGAGAACGGTGCTTTTCCCGCGAACTGGTGCAAATTCTGATAGGCGCGAACGTAGGCGTCCTGCATCACGTCTTCGGCCTCAGCGTCGTCACGCAAAATTGCCCGCGCCACGCGATAAAGGCGCTGATTATAGCGGCGCATGATGATCTCATAGAGCGGCGTTTGTCCAGCTTTGACGCGCTCCACGACTTCCTCGTCGGTTAACTGATCGGAATTAAGCGCTTCGAGAGTGGTGCCGATTTCCATATCGCCCTTTAATGATAGATCGTGGGCGGGGCAAAAGGTTACAAGGTCCATTCGCCAGGGTTACAGTCGAACCGCCTGTAACCGATTCGACCGACAGCACTCTTTTCGGTAGGGAGGGCAAAAATGGACAAATTCGATAAACGGCTGGAGCTTCCTTGGTGGGCTTTGAGAATCGGCTTGGGTGTGGGGCCGATCATCACCGGGATGGATAAGTTTTTTAACAAGCTGACGGACTGGACAATGTACTTGAGTCCGCTGGCCACAAAGACTGTGCCCGTAAGCCCGGCAACATTCATGCATGTGGTGGGCGTGATCGAGATATTTGCCGGAATCGTAGTTCTGAGCCGCTTCACAAAACTCGGAGCTTATGTCGTCACTGCGTGGCTGCTTGGGATTGCGGTCAACCTGCTGACGACCGGCATGTTTTACGACCTGGCAATGCGCGACGTGGAGATTGCGATCGCGGCTTTCACTTTGTCGCAACTGACACGGGTTCGCGAGCAGGGGGTGGAAAGAAGCCCTGCCCGCAGCGCGGCTGCCTCTCAGTTTGCCGTAAATCGGTAGTAAAAATTATTTTTCTTTGGACGATACATGCGCAAATTTGTACTGTTGTTCGCAAGCGTTGTGCTGTTCGCCATTCCGGCATTAAGTGAGACCTTTCACGATGTACCGGTCGTCGATAAGAACTGCTCCAGCAAAGTGGCGGCTAACCCGGATGGGCACACAAGGGAGTGTGCGTTGAAGTGCGCAGCCAGCGGATATGGCATCGTGACCAGCGATCAGAAATTCTTGAAGTTCGATGCCGATGGCAACGCAAAGATCAAAGAGGCATTGCAGGCATCTGACAAAAAAGATCACTTGCGGGTGGACGTCAGCGGTGACGTCGAAAATGACACCCTAAAGGTGAAGTCGATAAAACTCCTGTAAGACCTTGAGAAAAAACCCGCCAAGGTAACCGCCTGGGCGGGGTTCTTTTTCGCCAAATGGTTCTCACTTCCGGGGAGTTCTCAATCCCAACTGCAGAGGATTCGCCACCTGCGCCGCCATCACATACCACGAAGTCGCTCCAATATGTCGGAATGGCAGAAAATTAAATCCGAAGCCGGTATTTAAGGGACTTGTCGCTGCGACAATACCCTGGCCATCCACGAGCGGTTTTCCACCCACGGTCTGTCCGGAACCCAGGCTTGCTTGGGCAACCTGAACACTCTCGAGCATCAGGGCTGCAGTGTTTACGTCTCCGTGAAAGCTTGGGATGTCTTGTTTCGGCGGCAGGCCTCGCGCCAGTAACGCAGCTACCGTGTGGCTGGTGCCTTCACACCACACCGCATCGGCATCCACGCTTTGATCGCCAAGGACCGTGCCCAATTTGCTGAGGCTGGCGTAAGTTTCGCCGCTGACACGAAAGTTTCCGTTAAAGTGCCATCCATTGTTGAAGGCGAATGAGGTGTCCGTAGCCGCCAGATTTGTTTTCACCCACTCCAGTGAGGCCGCAAAATCTGGATCGAGGAATGCAAGGTAAGACCAGGTTTGCACATCCTCGGGAATGTTATCGAAAAAGATATGCGTGGGATCGGAAGTTCCGGTCCAGAAAAATCCGGCCGTTGAGTTGTACATGGCTTCTACGAAAGTACGGGCGTGTTGAGCTCCATCCAGCCAACTGGCATTTCCCGTCAGGCGGGCGAGCATTGTGAACAGCGCGTACACATCGATGTTGTGTTCAGTAGATTTATTGCTCTGACCATTGCCGAAGAAATATCCGCCGGGCGGCACGTTGGTGTTGTCACGAGTAGTGCTTTCGATAAACGTGGCTGCCTTCACCGCGCCGTCAAGATACTTCTGTACTCGTGTGCGCTGGAAAAGTTGAGCTAGAGCAATTCCTGCCCAAGCTACATCGCCGACCGCGCTGCCCTGAAAGAAAGAAAATCCTGGATTTACGAAAACGCCATTGCCGTCGGCATGATCGACAAAGTACGCCTGGCGGAAACGCCCATCGCCCGCTGGATCGGTTTGCTGCGCATAAAGCAATCCATTGCCAATAACTTGCGCGCGAGCGATATCGCCGGAATTTCTGCGGAGCAGGTAAGCACACAGTATCAACGCATTGTCGTAGGTGAAAGCGGAACTCTGAAGCCCGATCTGATCGGCATAACTTTGTGTTAATCGCGTTGTCGCGCCGGTGGCGTATGCGTCCATCAACTGGTCAAGAAACGCGTAGGCATTAGTTACCGAAGCCAATAGCGTTTTAATATCTCCGGTGAACGGGAAAACAGGGTTGTCACCGAAATCATCAGCGCGTGCAAGCTTGACCGCGCTGGGGGGTAATAGCGTGGCCGATGCGGCACCCAAGCCAAGTCCTAAAAGACCGCGGCGGGACAGTTTTGCTTCGCTCATAAAAAACCTCGAATCATCTGGGATTACGTCTCGGGCTGAGTGGCCCGCGAAGTGCGGGGGAATTGTACATCGCCAGTCGGCTTGTCGCTAGTCAAGAGACTGTAAATTATCTGCAGTTTGAAGGCAGCGATGCCGTATACAGCTTGGGTTTCACCGTTGGTTGCGACGGAAGCCCCGGACAAAATCGGTAGGTGGTCTCCTTCTGCTATTCTCCAATCCGTGAGACGCCCGGCGATTGCGATTGTTGGTATGGGATGCCTAGGAACCGCACTCTTTGGTCGGCTGACCGAAGCCGGATATTCCGTGAAAGGAATATCACGTAAAGGAGGTGCTACGTCTCTCCTCAATGCGGATGTGGTTTGGTTTTGTGTTCCCGATGGAGAGATCGTCCGCGCCGCTCATTCGTTCTCGCAACTTCAATGGCAGGGCAAATCTGCCTTTCATTCCAGCGGCGTTCTTTCGAGTGATGCTCTCAACTGCTTGCGAACAACGGGAGGCCGCGTTGCATCGGTTCACCCATTGATGACGTTTGTCAAAGGCTCACTACCGGAGTTGACCGGTGTGCCGTTTGCAATCGAAGGTGATGCTTCGGCAGTTCGCGCGTCGAAAGCCATCGTCCGCAATTTGGGCGGACAGGCGGTCGCAATTAAGAAACAAGACAAAGTTGCCTACCATGCGTTTGCGACCATGATTTGCCCGCTGCTGGTTTCGCTGCTCGCTGCTTCGGAGAAGACTGCCGCGCACGCGGGAATGTCTGCCAGAGAATCACGACGGCGCATGCTGCCGATCATCCGGCAGACGCTCCGCAACTATGAGAAGCTTGGTCCGGCGGCAGCATTCAGTGGGCCGATTGTGCGCGGCGACGTAGAAACGATTCGCGCACATTTAAAGGCGCTGTCGAAAGTGCCATCGGCAAAAGACGCCTACTCAGCCCTTGCCCGGGCTGCAATGAATTTCCTGCCCAACAGAAATCGCCGCCAAGTTGTGCAGTTATTCGACTGACAGTTTCTTCGCAGGGTTCGCAGAGAAGAATCTCGGCGGCAGAATCACTCTGAGAAGAATTCTCCGCAGTGCGACACGCACAAGTCCGGCGAACAGGCAGTTAGCTCCCCAAGGCTGAATGTTCCCGAAGCAACTGCCAGGATTTGTGCGCCGACTTGCTTTGCAGCGTCCACATCTGACGGAGTGTCTCCAATAAAGCAGACGCGCGCGGTGGGCCCGAGTTGCGCATTCACGTGTTCAAGGGCGTTACGGAAAATTTCTGCCCGGCTCTCGTGATGATCGCTGAAAAACCCAAAGCTGAAAAACTCGCGCAGGCCGGCAGCCTCGATCTTGTGCCAGCCTACGGTTTCAAGATTTCCCGAAGCCACTCCGATCACTTTGTTGTCGGTTTTGAGCGATTCAAGTAGTTGCACAATACCGGGACAGATCTTCGGCGCAAGCTGGAGATGATTGGCTTCGACTTCGCGGCAGACGACATCGAGCGCAGCCGGAAGTTTCGCTTCGAAATCAGAATCCGAAACACCCGCGCGCCCGACCGCCGCGCGCAAAATAGAGAGGTCCGTTTTGCCGTGATAGGGAATGCCTTCAATGGTGGTGTCTACGCCATAGGCTTCGACCATCGCCTGATGCAGCGCATTCCAGTGGACCAGGTCTTGGGTATTCAGCAACGTGCCATCTATGTCGAAGACGTAAGCGTCAGCCGCAGGCAACACAGCTTTTAGTTTCGACGGTTCAGAAGCAGAGGGAAGAGATTGCATTTGGATGGTAAGTAGTGCCGTCTTCGTGGACCTTCGTGCCCTTCGTGGTTAATGCCTTTATCCCTCAGCTCAACATAATTCTGTCAATCGAACGCGCCTTGCCGCTGGCTTCGTCGCCGTCAATCAGCACCGCGCACAGCCGCGGATCGCCGGTCGCGGCCTCGAAGCGCATAGGCATGCTGTGCAGGAAACGATCGATGATCATTTCTTTCTTTACCCCGATCACGCCGTCGTAGGGTCCGGTCATGCCGACATCGGTGATGTAGGCGGTCCCGCCCGGAAGCACGCGCTCATCGGCGGTTGGAATATGGGTGTGGGTCCCCACCAGTGCGGTTACGCGGCCGTCGAGATACCAGCCGAGGGCGACTTTTTCCGAGGTGGCTTCGGCGTGCAAATCCACAAAAATGATTTTCGCTTTCACCTGTTTCAGAATATCGTCGGCTTTGCGAAACGGATCGTCGTTCGATGTCATGAAAACCCGCCCTTGCAGGTTGATGACTGCATACGGGACGTCGTTCTTCTTGCCCTCGTAAACGCCCCAGCCGGGAAGATCGGGCGCATAGTTTGCCGGACGCAGGATTCGCCGGGCCGGACTGTGCAGGTCGCCATTTGCCGCGGTGTAGTAATCAAAAAGCTCGCGCTTGTCCCACACGTGGTTGCCGGTGGTGATTACGTCAATGCCAAGATCGAATAAATCTTCGGCGAGCGAGGGAGTGATGCCAAAGCCGGCAGCGGAGTTCTCGCCGTTCGCCAGCACCAGGTCGATGCGCTGCTCGCGCACCAGACCCTTGAGCCGGTCGCGGACGATGGTGCGCCCGGGGCGGCCAAAGATATCGCCGATGAAGAGAATGCGCATCTGCTTTCGATGGTAACACGCGAAAAATGAAAGCTTACCCGGCGGACTCTGTGTGTTTTCTGCGGCTCCTGCGGTGTTTCTCCGCGATCTCAGCGGTTAGAGACTTTTAAAGAACTTAACCGCAGAGTTCGCAGAACGTCTCGACGAGGATGCCGAGAAGTCAAAGCCTAACCACAGAGAGCACGGAGGAACACAGAGAAAAGACACAGGGAAACGAACGCAGTATCATTTCTTAATCCACTCAGCACTCAACGTGCCAGCTCTGCTGTTCGCAGAAAATCGTAGTTGCCGGACGGGTTCATCTCCAGCCCGTGCACCCGCTTGGAATAGACCATCACATTGTCGAAGTACCACAAATTGATGTACGGCAAATCCTCTGCCAGAATCTGCTGGATCTCTGCGTAATCTTGCTTGCGCGCACTCTGGTCGGGTTCGGTGCTCGCCTTGGCGATCAACGCATCGACCCGCGGGTTGCTGTAGTACTGGCGGTTCGCGCCGTTGGGGATGATGCGAGCGCTATCGAAGGCGTATTCGAAAATGTCAGGGTCTTCATTTGCGCCCAGCCAGCGCAAGGAATAGACCTGAAACTCCCCGTGAGTGACGTCGGAGAAAAAGGTGGCTGCTTCAAAACTCCTGATGTCGAGGGCTATACCGACCTCCCGAAGTTGTTGTTGGAACACGGCCGCCATGGCGCGGGAGTTTTCTTCGGTCGAGGTTTTCATGGTGAGGTGAAAGCGCACCCCGTTGGTGGCAGGGTAGCCGGCGGAATCGAGCAACTGGCGGGCTTTTGTGGGATCGAAGCGATATTGGCGCACATTGGCATCGTAGGCCCAGCTTTCCGGAGGCAGAACGCTCGCCGCCGGGCGCACCGAGTCGCGCATCAGGTAGTGAATCAAGGGCTGGCGGTCGATAGCATAAGCCATAGCCTGCCGGACGCGGACGTCTTTCAGGATCGGATCGCGCAGGTTGAAGGCCACATAACCGAGTCGCGTTCCAGGAGTACGGGTCACGTTCAAACCGGGCTCGTGCGCCAGCGCCACTTCCATGTCCGGTGCAAGGGCATTCATTTCGAGGTCGGCGCTGCCTTTGCGCAACTCAAGCGCGCGCGTTGTGGTGTCGGGTACAACTTGGAAGCGGACGCGCGCGAGCTTGGCTTTTGCACCCCAATAATTGTCGTTGCGGGCGAGGATGACTTCCTTGTCCTGCTCGGCGCTGACGAATTGAAACGGCCCGGAGCCGATCGGATTCTGGCTGACCTCCGCCCCGCTGCCATAGGGCACGATGCCCATTCCCGGCGCGGCCACATTCCACAGCAGCGCCGCCCAGGGTTCTTTCAAATGGAAAATTACGGTGCTGTCGTCCGGAGCATCAATGCTCGCGACCGGGCGGTAGGTGGCTCCCTTGGCGCTGCGGATTTTTCCTGCGATCAACGAATCGTAGCTCCATTTGACGTCGCGCGCGGTGAGCGGGCGGCCGTCTGAGAACTTCACATTCTTGTGCAGATGAAATACGTAGGTCCGAAGATCGGGCGTCTCCCAGCTTTCCGCCAAGCTGGGCTGCACGCTCAAATGCTGATCGCGGGACACCAGGTTATCAAAGATGAGGCCGGCAATATTCTGCGACCAGACGTCAAGGCCAATTCGCGGATCGAGGTTAGCGGGACTGGACTCTATGATCATGACCAGGGTGTTATGGTCAGGCTTGTGGGAACAAGAAGTGAGGACAAGGGCCAAAATAACTACGGCCCATGTGGGCGTGGATGCCAGTGCGTTCTTCCCGGTGGAACGAAATTTTCGGAGGTTAATGATTGACGCGAGGACGCTTCTCGCTGCGCAGGTCGTCATTCGACCTCCGTCGCCATCTGATGAAGGGTTGTGACCGTCTTCCAGTTGCGCATGGTCCCGGCCACCCCAGTTACGCGGTCGAGTGGATGCTTCCACAGGCTGCTGCCGGAGACGCCATTGGGAAAATAAAAATAAATTTCTTTGCCAGAGCTGTGGGTGCGGTCGGGTGTGAGGGTGAGTTCCTGCAACTTCTTCAAGGCTGTCGTCGCGGCGGGTTTCGATAGAAACACCACGTGCAGCCTCGACAAATCGATGCCGCGTTCTTTGGTAAAGGGATTGTGATCGATGATCGATTTCATTTCTTCCCGGCGGCGCAAGATGACCTCGCAGGAGAATCCGAAGTCTTTCACGATGCACTCACCGAGCTTTTTTGACAATCTCGCGGGCGAAAGCTTTGGTGCTTTAAAGACCACATTGCCGCTCTGAATGTAAGTCTTCACCCCTTCGAACCCAATCTCTTCGCAGCAGGCGCGCAGCTTCTCCATCTTCATCCGCTTATGCGGACCAATGTTGATCCCGCGCAACAGGGCGATGAATACAGGCATATTCTTTCGAATTACGTTCGAGCTGTGAGCGGTGAGCTGTGAGCCGCGAGCATCGAGCTTTCACCTGAGCTGAAACTCTGCCGCTCAAAGCTTAGCTCACCGCTCACTGCTCGTACCTTCCCTATGGATAACAAATCTTTCCCAGCACCACCGCCCGTTCCGCTCCGGTGGCCGCAGGCACATTCGACGGCCGGCGGTTCCAGGTCTCATAAGCCATGACCGCGAAGGCAACGGCTTCTTTGGCGCTCGATGGAATTCCGAACTCGTCGGAGGAACGGAGATTCAATCCCATCCGGCGGGCTTCCTTCGTCAGCCAGGCGACCAATGTCGGGTTCCTGGCGCCGCCTCCTGAAATAATCAGCTCGCTGAAATCGCCTTTAGTTAGCACGAAGCGCTCAATGGCGAGGGCCACCGAACGCACGGTGAGCCCGGTGGCGGTCGCAATAACGTCGCGTCTTTCGACCGCGCCCGGTTCCAATGCCGAAGATGCCTTACCTGCAGCTTTGCCCGCGCCCAGCGGACGGCAGGCGTGCAGAAACTCGCGCGCGAACTCGCGGCCGAATTGCTCGCGCCCGGCGGTCTTAGGCGGCGATTCGCGGAAAAACTCATCATTTAAAAAACGGTCGAGCGCGGGTTCCAAGACCCGTCCAGAGGCGGCGATGAGGCCATCGCGGTCGCAGGGTAGACCGAACAATTGCTCGGCCAGCGCGTCGATCACCATGTTCCCCGGCCCAGTATCGAAGGCCACGATTTTATTTAGCGAAGCCGCAGTGGAGATCGCGCTCAGGTTGGCGATGCCGCCCAGGTTCAGCGCGATGCGGCCGATCTTCGCATCGCGATAGAGAAGATAGTCGAGAAATGGAACCAGGGGCGCGCCCTTGCCGCCCGCGGCCATATCTGCCGGACGAAAATCTGAAACCACCGGCAGACCGGTACGGGCCGCGACCACCGCACCCTCGCCGATTTGCCAGGTAACCGCCAGCTTGCGTCCCAGAAAAGCCGCGGCCACGCCCTGATGATAAAGCGTTTGCCCGTGACACCCGACCAGTTCCGCCTTCATGCGCAGTTTTTTTTGGGCGGCGATCACCGCCTCGGCGTAGAGCTCGCCCAGCAGAAAGTTCAGGCGCGCGAGCTCAGCGACGCTCACCCGCGGCGAGTTCATGGAGAGCAAAATTCGCCGCCGCACATCGGCAGGGTAAGGAAACTCGGCGTGGCCGAGAAACTCCATCCGCGGGCGAGGCATATTCTTCGTTTGACGGGGGCTGGCTCTTCTACTGTTTTTGCTGGTAGTCTTTGCGCTTGCATCCCCATCTTGCATTCGCACCAGCGCCACGTCGATGCCGTCGGCCGAGGTCCCACTCATCACCCCAGCCACGATCATCGTCATTCCCGCGGTCGTCACCGCGGTCATCGCCGCGTCCCCGCGACTGCCGCTGACGACAATGCCTGCAGCCGTATCTGCTCGCTGAACTCCCAGAGTTGGGTCGACAAGCGGCTGATCTTCTCGGATGAAGGTGCGGTTGGGCGTCGTCTTAATTCTTTTGACTTCCTTTTGAAGGCCGCTACTCTTTGCGAAGACTCAAGCACCCGCCGCCTGAAACGCGCGTCTTCCTCGGTCTGGCGCAGCATGGTTTCATAGGCTTGCTCGATGAGCTCTTGCTGGTGGCAGATCAGGCAGAGGTCGCCACCGGCGGCGACGAAGCGCGTGGCCGCCTCATCGATCGGCGCCGCCGCCAGTACTCCGCCCATTTCAAGATCGTCCGAGACGATCAGCCCCCGGTAGCCGATCTTCCGCCGCAGGATGTCGGTGATCCAATATTTCGAAAGCGAAGCCGGCAGCGGATCGCGGGTGATGGCGGGATAGTTGGCGTGATTCACCAGCACCATGGGCAGCGCGCGCTTCATCAGACGGTAGGGCGCAAGGTCTTCTTCCCAGAGCTTCGAGAAAGTTTTTTTGATCACCGGCAAATCATGATGCGAATCAAGCTTGCCTTCGCCGAGTCCGGGAAAATGCTTGCCGGCGCCGATCACGCCCGCGGATGTGAGCCCGGCGAGAAATTCGCGGGCATAAAGCGCCACCGCCTTGGGGTCGGTTGAAAAGGCCCGCGAGCTCATCACCTTGCGCGAAGCCTCAAATGCCAGATCGAGCACCGGGGCGAAGTCGAGATTGAAGCCGAGAGCGGCGCAGATCTTGCCAATCAACTGTCCGTGCTTACGGAAAAGCCTGCGCTCGCCGGTCGAGAACACCTCAGCCGCCGAGGGTGCGGGGCCGGTCACATTACGGAATCGGTCGACCCGCCCTCCCTCAAGATCCACGCAGGTAAAGAGCCGCTCATGAACTGAGGCCTGGCAGTCTTTCAGCAGCTGACGGGTTTGTTGGGCGTTCACGATGTTGCGGGCGAAAAGAATCACGCCTGCAGGCTGAATGCGCCTGAGCATGGCGGAAAGTGCGGGCGTAACCACGGTGCCGTCGAATCCAATGATGAGCAGTTGGCCGACTAGCTGGGCCGCGGATTTTGATTTTCGTGCGGGGCTCATCAGGAATGCGATTACAGAAGCATATCAAGATTGCGAGTGAAACCGCCGCTCGACTCGCTCACTGCACCTGCTTCTTCAACTCCGCCAGCAGATTTAATGCGTCGAGCGGGGTAATCGAGTTGAGTTCCACTTCGCGGATTTTTTCGACCACCGGCTGCGACAGGGGAGTGAAGATGGTCAACTGGGCCCGCCGCTCCGCGGCATCCCCGCCGGCGATGTGCGCGTTCAGCCGGAATTCAGCGTTTTCGTGTTCCGCCAGAACCTGGCGCGCCCGGCGGATTACTTCCTCAGGCAAACCCGCGAGCTTGGCTACTTCAATGCCGTAGCTGCGGTCGGCGGGCCCCGGCAAGACCTGCCGCAAAAAAACAATTCCGCCCGGGGTTTCCTTGACCGCCACATGGT
>JBOGLH010000070.1:0-7950 GCA_050746025.1 Terriglobales bacterium
GGATCAGATTCTCGAACGTTCAACTTCTTCTCATGAGGTTTCACCTTCTCCGGTCCACATCAAGAATGCCTTTGAGCGCGCCGCCTGGGCTTCCATTATGTCGCGCACAGAATTGGGGTCGCCCAAATGATTTTTGCCGATACCATAATCTTTTCTGACCTGCATCTTGGCTCTGAAGTGAGCCGGGCGTCCGACGCAGTGCGCATGCTTAAATCGGCGTCTTTCAACCGGCTGATCTTGCTCGGTGATATTTTTTCCGATCTCAATTTCAGGCGTCTGAAGAAAGAGCATTGGCAATTTCTTGGATACATCCGCAAACTATCCAACCCTAAGCGCGAGATCGAAGTTGTGTGGGTGGAAGGGAATCACGATCACGGCCTCTCCGACGTGATGTCGCATTTGGTGGGGATCCGCGTTTATGAGGAATATGTCTGGGAATATTGCGGAGTGAAACATCTCGCGATCCACGGCCATCAATTCGACCGCTTCGTCTCCCGCAACCGCGTGTTGAGCACATTTCTGGCCAGCATTCACTTAGGCCTGCAGAAATTTACTTTCGGCAAAAAACGCATGATTGGCTTTTTAGAGCGCTTCGATACCGCATGGCTGCGGCTTTCGTCGAAAGTGGCTGGCGGCGCACTTGCCCACGGGAAATCGGGAAATGTGCAACGTGTCTTCTGCGGACATACTCACGAAGCCTTAACAGTCAGCCGGGATGGCGTCGAGTACTACAACACCGGCAGCTGGACCCAGGACAGCGCTACGTATGTGGCGGTCGATAATCGTGGGGTGCGGATCTGTGAATACAAAGAGGCTTCGCCGGACGCCCCGCCATACGATTTGCCGGATGGGTTTGAGTTCGATTTCGATGATCTGACGACTGTGCCGTCGTCCGATTAGACTTGCACTCAGAGTCCCGCTTCGATCCTCGACCGCGGATCAAGCAAATCCCGCAGAGCGTCACCAATAAAGTTAAACGACAGCACGGCCAGCATCACCGCCAGAGCAGGGAAGATCACCAGGTGAGGCGCGTCGAATAAATGCCCGCGTCCATCATTGAGCATGCTTCCCCATGATGCCGTCGGCGGGGGCACGCCGAGACCAAGGAAGCTCATGGTGGCTTCGGCAAGGATCGCTCCCGCCATTCCGATCGCGGCCTGCACAATGACGGGCTGAATGATATTCGGCAGAATGTGCCGCGCCAGGATTCGCAGATCGGTTGCACCTAGAGCCCGTGCGGCTTCAACATATTCTTTTTCCCTCGCCGCCAGTACCTGGGCGCGGACCAATCGCGCATAGCCCACCCATCCGCCGAGAGAGAGCGCAAATACCAGATTAAAGATTCCCGGCCCGCGAAAAGCCACAAACGCAATCGCAATCAGGATCCCGGGGAACGATAAGAAAGCGTTCATCAACACAACGTTCACGAATCGGTCTATACGCCCACCGTAGAATCCGGCAATGGAACCAATGACCATTCCGATCCCCAGCGACGCCGCCACCACACAGCTTCCCACCAGCATGGAAATCCTCGCCCCATAAATCAGCCGGGAAAGAATGTCTCGCCCCAGCTCGTCCGATCCGCACATTTGCCGGAGTGAAGGCGGCGCCAGTCGCGTCGCCAAACTGATCTGCGCGGGGTCCTGCGGAGCAATCCACGGCGCGAAGACAGCGAACACAATAAAGCACGCCACAAAAACGCAGCCAATTGCCGCCAGCGGGTTACGCCTTGCCAGACGCGGTAGTGAGATTACGCTTGTTCCCATTGCCGAGATCGCCGAGGCCAGTCTAGCAAACCAGTGCAATCTTGCTGGTATTTTCAGGTTTCGATTGAAGGCGCCCGGAACACGAGTGTTTGAAAACGCGCATCCAGGTTTTTACCCTTGTAAACTCGCGTTATTCCGACAATTCTATTAACCATAACCCCTTACCTTTGTGCACAATAACCACACTTTTGGGTCATTGACCTTCCGAGCGTTCGTCGATAAGTTGAGAGTAGATGTTCTCCGCTGTGGCAGGCGAGTGTAGGCGTGCTTCGGGGGTTGCGATATGAGATTCCTTTACGTCTGCTACGCGGCTGTCGGTTATGCGGTGGCACGTTGGCTGTTTAAGCGTGATGCTCAGCCCGTCCAAGATCATGTTTCTAGACTTCGAACCTCTGGCCTGCTCTAAGTGAAAGCGTGCCCTTCTTCGTCTGGGCACGCTTTTCGCCTGCGTGAAGCTTCGTTACTTTGGTGTCCCGTCGTAATCATTATCCATCCGGAACTCTCGCTAGAATCGCAATAGACACTCTCCGCAAAACTCTCGTCGGCGCATGCCGCAGGCGAGGTGTGTCGCTTTGTGATGCCCCGATTTTTTCTCATCACGTTCGCAATGTTTCTGTTCTGCGCTCCGTCATGGATCCAGATGAGCGCTCAGGAAGACGACGTTCCTCTGGGCGATGTGGCCCGCGAATTCAGACATTCCAGGCCTCCCGATCAGGCGGATATCATCGACAACGACAACTTCAGCCTGATGATGGATAAAGCCGAAAGCGAGCGGCTCGACGGACAACCGTTCTTCGCGATCAGTCGCTCGGGGCGAACTTTCACCGCGGTTTCACCCGATGGAACGTGTAGCCTGTCGTTCGTTGCAAGCTATGCCAATCGCACCCCGGCTGCCTACATCGCTAGCGATTTGCCGCAGGATGAATTGCTGAAGCTCGAAGGTCCGGCGTCCATTGAGGACGGCTCGCTTGCAGTGTCGGTCCACAACGGAACGCCTTGGGAAGTGAAAGAGATCGTGGTCGGAGTTACGGTTTTGCAGACGCAATCCAGTGCAGAATACCGCCCTGCGACTATGGGCCCGCTTCCGGTGAATCCTGAAAAATTGCCGGATCTCACTATGCTTTATCACTTGAAGGGAAGCAGTGCGCCCGGCGCTACCACAGTTTTTCAGGCACCGCTTGGCGGCAACTTTGGTGAATCAAAAGACTGGCATTGGGCGATCGTCGGAGCACGAGGCATTCCTCCGGCAGCTCCGCCCTCGGCAGTTCCGCAATCATTGACAACGCCGTTCGATTCTTTGACGGCGGTGCCTCTGGCGCCGCAAATTCCAGCCGATTCCGCCGTTAACACGACGGCGACACCGGCTAGCGCTCCTTCACCGGCGACCGTGCCTCCACTTGCCACTGCTCCTCCTGCTGAAAATCCGCAGTAGCGGTATTTGCTTTTGCGCAGGCTCCGTCACCTTCAACTTCCGAACTTGAAAAGAAAGCGGATGCCCTGGTCAGCAAGATGACCATCGAACAGAAAATTGACATGCTTGGCGGCGTCAATACTTTTGATGTTCGAGGCTATCCGGAATTAGGTTTGCCAGTGCTGCATACTGCCGATGGGCCGATCGGCGTCCGCAACGACGGACCTGCAACCGCCATGGCGGGAGGCATTTCTCTAGCCTCCGCGTGGGACCCCGCTCTTGCCACTCGCGTTGGTGAGCAGCTCGGAAGGGATGCACGCGCCAAGGGCAAACACTTTCTTCTTGGCCCCGGCGAGTAAAACTTCAACCCGGAAAAACCAAAACCGTGACTATTCCCTTGAACACTCGTTCATTCGCCTATTACGACGTCGACGGCAAGCAATGGCGGGCGGAGAAGGGAACTTACGAAGTTTTGGTGGGTAGCTCGTCAGAACAGATTGAGCTGAATGGGAAGGTAGACCTGCCACAGGATGTGACGGAGAAATGATTCCGGCTTAAAACCATTAACCACAAAGGCACGAAGGTTCACGAAGGAAATCAATATCGCTTTGAAATAAATCTCATTCAATAAGCGCAATCTGTGATGCTCCAGTTTTTGTCATCCGCGCGCTTGTATCCCTGCAGAGCGGACTCAAATTGCTCCGGCGTCTGCGAGACATGCGAATGGCTAGTCCTTCAGCGGTACCAGCAGCTGGTTGCCTTTGCAGAAAGTGGCGACGCGTTCGATGTCTCCCGTCTGATTAGGCAGGGTCATGACCGGGCCATAGCAGTAGACCACGTGGCCAGTGCGGGCAAAATACCATTGTCCGCCTTTGTGGGCAGGGGCTTTGGCCTGCGGGGCGAAATGCGGCGAGGGCTGGGGATTCGCCGCATGAAAGAGCTGAACCTGAGGTACGGGGAGTGACGCTAACAACAAGACTGCGAGTGCCTTCATAAATACCTACCCGGCCACAACCTAGATGGAGAACGAAACTCGTCTCTGGTCCGAAGGATCAGTGGGCTCGGGTGGCGGGCTGGCTGGGATGGCCTTGTCCGCTTTTCGAGTCCTGCGTCCGTTCTTCGCATTCGCTTGCGGCCCTACTTTGCTCGATGGAACCTGGGCTAACGGGATCTGGGATGACGACTCCTGGTTCGACGCACTCTCAGATGCCGGCCTCTGAGATGCCGGATTCTGGGCCTGAAGCTGGCCGTCCTGCGGCGATTTGGGTTTTTTCGATAAAACCCCGGCATGCTTGTGAAGCCGGCTTAAATAAACATTGTCCTTGAAAAGCATGTGAATCATGCTGCGCTGCGAGTCGATGGTTTTGTCCTGCTCGATCACCAGCTTGGTTAACAACAAATATGAAATAACAAACAACACCACCAGCAGTGGGAGCGCGGTCAACGTACGTTTACGTTTCGTGGCCGCGTTCGCGAAGGCATTCATTTTTTCCGTCCCCAAGTGCGCGCGATTGTTCCAGGCGTCGCCGTGGTTAAAGCAGATTTCGCGCCGAATACGTGCATAAGGGTATGTTGTTCATAGGTAAGTGGTTACTACGACTTATGGACTGTGCGCACGCCACGTCAACTGCAACCCCTTGCACATTGAGAGTAACCTCCTTGTGTTACCAGGGTAAGTTGCGACGAGAAGGGAAAGAAATTGGTTAATTGGCGGTGAATAAAAATCGGTTTTGATTTTATTGCGTCGGTTAAAAATTGGAATTGGACAGTGGGAGGGTCAGAGATAGCGTTTACTCATGGTTTCTTCTATTCACCTTGATGACTCGCACGCGCAGGTTCTGCACCACACCATCAGCCGTATTGCCGTCGCCGACGGTTTTCATGAAGCGCTCGATCGCGTTCTGGATTTTGCGGTCGAAGTAGTTAAATGCGATTCCTGCTTTATATACGTGATTGAAGCGGACGACCTGGTCTTGCGGGCCTCCAAAAATCCGCACCAGGACTTGCTGGATCGGCTGAAACTGCGGCTGGGGCAGCGTATCACGGGATGGGTAGCCGAGCATCGTGAGCCGGTCGCGGTATTCAGCGAGGCTTATAAAGACCCGCGGTTCCGTTGTTTCACTGAGCTTCCGGAGGACCGGTATGAGGCTTTCTTGTCGGTGCCGCTGCTTTCGCGCGGGCGCCTGGTAGGAGTGATGAACCTGCAGAACCGGGAGCGGCAGGCTTACAGTCCGCGGGAAATTCGGTGGCTCTCAACCATAGGAGTTCTGGCTGGGGCAGAAATCGAAGTGGCGCGGCTGGAGAGCGAGAATTCCGGCTTGTCACTGCAACTTGCTACGCGAAAACTGGTCGAGCGGGCAAAGGGAATTTTGCAGCGCGATCTCGGATTAACGGAAGAGCAGGCTTACCTGAGCATCTAGTGCCAGAGCCGGCAAAAACGCAAGACCATGAAGGAGGTCGCCGAGGCGATCGTGTTAAGCGAAGACGTGCGGAGCAGTTCGCGAGCTGAGTAGCTCGCGAACCGCTCATTGCAGAACTCAGGGTTGCGGCTGCGGAACCTGCGACGGCGCGGTCTGGTTGTCCTGAATTTGCGTCTGCACGTCGGTTCGAGCGGTTACATATGGCACCTTAGGCATGTGGGTAACCTGGGCGCGCTCGGCATCCTGTACTAATATCCCGGCATTCTCCAGTAGCAGTCCGGTGGCGCGATCAAGTTCTACTCGCGCCTTCTCGTAGGCTGCCAACGCTGACACCAGCGTCGATTCTGTCGTCGTGAGGGACGATTGAGTCTGCAGAACGTTGGTCGGGTTAGACACGCCAGCTTCAAGCTTTTTCTGCTCGGCATCGCGGGTCTGCCGTCCCAGGTTCACTGCGGCCTGTGCCGCATCCACGCTGGCGCGATTCTGCTGCACGTCGAATTGTGCGTTCCTGACTTCAATTCTGATTTGATTCTCCAGCTGTTGCAATCGCACTTGCGCCTGCCGAAGTTCCAGCTCGGAGCGCACCTGGTTGGCTTGAGCGGTGCGATTCAGAATGGGGATGTTCAAACTGACTCCGACCCCTTTGTCGGGAGCGGTCGAATCCACTAATTGACTGAGCGTGTCACTGTAGCCGACTGGCCCAGCCAGAAATCGCGAAGGAATCCGGTTTCGGTTAATGCAGATGCCTGAGCTGGACGGACAAAAAGTCGCATTCGGGCTCAAGGTTCCGCCGAGGCCACTTCCTCCGTAGTACGCGTAAAGACCGAGGGAAGGCAGCATCGAATTGCGTACCGCCTTATTGCTGATACCGCGATTATTAAGGTCAATGCGGGATTCGGCCAGTTCGGCGCGATGTTGCAAGGCATCATTGATTAAATCTTCGGTGGGCGAAACCGGCTCCTGTTGCGGCAACTGAATGGTTGAGGTGGGAATGACCTGCGCGCTGGCTAATACTGGATCGTGAAGGTTCCGGCTGACCGCATTTTTCATAAGCAATTCTTGCAGCTCAAGGTTGGTCTGCGCTACCGTCAAAGCCTGCCGGTTGCTGGCTACCGTGCTCTGCGCGCTTACTACCTGAATAGGCGGCATGGTGCCGACCTGTACCGCCTTTTGGTTGTCGCTGAGGGTCTTCTGCGAAAAGGCGAGCGCCTCTTGCTGCACGCGCACGTTTTCAAACGCAAAAACCAGGTTCCAGTAAAGGTTCTCGATCTGGTCAACCGTGGTAATCACCTGCAGGCGAAAGGCTACGTCAGATATTTCGCGATTATTTTTCGCGATGCGGATGAAGCGGGTATTGGGCAAAAATCCGAAACCCTGAAGCAATTCCTGGGTGACGCGGAATTGAAAGTTTGAGCCAACAGTTGGACTGAGTGCGCTGAGCGGATTATCAGTGGTCACATGGCTGTTGTTGAATCCGACGAGAAGGTTGGTCCCGGTGTGAAAAGCTTGCTGGTAGCTTAGGTCGGCGGTGCCGGTGTTGCTGTTAGTGACGGCGCGTCCGCTCAATGCGCTGCTCGAAAGCGAGTTATTACGGTCCATTTGCAATGAGCCGGTAATCACCGGATCGAAACTGCTGATCGTGGGCCCAATGCCGAGTGTCGAACTGACCAACCCGTTCGTACCAGTGCCGACGCCGCCGGCAGCTACGCTGGTTCCACCTGCGCCTGAACCGACCGCGCCACTCAAACCGCCAACTCCGCCGCCGGGAGTGTTCTGAATGATGCCGGTATTTACGCCGAGAATGTTCGATCCCGCCTGGGCACGGAGGATATCGGTCTCAGCGATATTGAGGTTGTAGCGCGCCAACTCGAGATCAAGATTGTTTTCGAGGGCCAACGCCACCGCGTCGTCCATGGAGAGATAAATTTTGCCGTCACGCATGAGTTGATCTATCCGCGGAGTGTTGGCCAGGTCGGCGTCCGGCACTTCGCGCGCTTTATATGGCGCGAGCACACTGGGAAAAGGCTTGACTGACTTTGAATAGTCTTTACCGATAGAGGACTTGGCCGGCCACGTATTTTCCGCTTGCGGCGCCGCAGGCGGTGATTGCTGAACTTGCGCCTGGGCCGGAGGAGAGGCCTGCTGCGACCAGGCGCCAGGCGCAGCTTCAAGAACTGAGATCGCGATAGTGCAGGCAATGGCTTTCAGGCCAGACATGGGCAGATTCCTCTCATCGGATGGATTTCTGACAGAGTGTTAAACCAGAGTTGAATACAAAAACTAAACTTAGCACTACCGACAGCATTCCAGAATTGCGGGACTTCCGTCGAGACGATCTGTGCATGTTAAATGG
>JBOGLH010000071.1:0-3948 GCA_050746025.1 Terriglobales bacterium
AACCTATTCTCGCCGGCATCACGGTGAAGCACGATGTTCTCGACCACCACAATGGCATCATCGATTACGAGTCCGACTGCTGCTGCAAGGCCGCCGAGCGTCATTAAATTGAAACTCTGGCCGAACAACTTCAAAGCGATGAATGTCACCGCGATGGTGACCGGAATTACAAGGCCGGCGACAAGTGAACTTCCCCAGTCGCGTAAGAAAAGCACCATGATGAAGCAAGCGAGAGCCAATCCCACGAGAATCGCGTCGCGAACACTCTTGATCGAGTCACTCACAATTACCGACTGATCGTAAAAAGAAGCTAGAGCAATACCCGGCGGAAGCGTTTTACGAATTTGCTCGATTTCAGCATGAACTTCGTTTGCGACCTGGACGGTGTTGCTGTCCGGCTGGCGGTTGATATTCAGCAGAACGCTAGGCTTGCCGTTCGCAGTAACGATTGTGTAAACCGGCTTTACATCTGGAGAAATCGATGCCACGTCGCGAATGCGTACTGGAATTCCAGTCTGAGTGGTCTTGATTACAATGTCGCCGATCTGCGATGGGTTCCTGACCTGGCCGTTTACCAAACCGAGATAGAGCTGGTGATTTTGCTCAAGCAGTCCCGGGGAGTCCACCAGGTTGGTGCGCCGTATCGAATCGAGAAGGTCGGAAACGGTAACCGAAGTCTGCAGCAATTTCGCTGGGTCCGGGACGATATGGAACTCGGGCTCCTGCCCGCCTTGAACGATAACCGTTGACACTCCGTTTAATCGGTTCAAACGCGGTTTAATCTCGTAAGTTGCCATCTCCCAGAGCTGGGTCTGCGGAATGTTGGAAGAAGTGAGGCTGTAGCCCAGGATCGGAAAGCTGGCGAACGTGAGCCGGTTAGCCGTAAGGATCGCGGTCGATGGCAATGTAGACTGCACACGTGAGAGCGCCGAATTAACCAGTTGTAAGGTGGTGACCATGTCCACCTTCCAGTCGAAGAACAGATCGATCTCGGCTGAGCCTCGGCTGGTGATGGAACGGACATCCTGCAGCCCGGGCACGCTATTCACCGCCTCCTCGAGCGGGCGCGTGATAGTTACCGTCATTTGATCGATCGGCATGACTCCGTTGTCTACGCCAATCACAATTCGCGGAAAGTTAGTGTTCGGAAACACCGACACTGGCAACGTGAATGCGACATAAACGCCCGCTAGGGCAAGCGTAAGAATGATGAAGACTATAGATTTGGAATGTTTGGCAAACCAAAACGATGAGGACTCAGAGTCGACTGGTCGAGGTGCAGAAAATGTGGATGAGATTCGCATTGGTTTGTAATGGATGGCTATTACTTTTCGTCGGCGTCAGACTCCTTCTTCGACTTATTGCCCTCTGAATCGGGCGCGGAAGCTTCCGCGAGTGTCACTTTCGCATTGTCGGGAAGCCCGTAAGCGCCAGCTGTAATAATGCGGTCGTTTGCAGCCAGACCTTTTGTGATCTGCACCTTGTCACCTTCGGTAATTCCGACCTCCACAGTCTGCTGATGCGCGTGCCCGTCAGCTCCAAACACCATTACTGTAGTTGTTCCGTCCGGCGCTTTTAGCAAAGCCTCGTTCGGTATGACGAAAGCGCCGGGAACATTTTGTGCAACCACTGACAAACCGACGCTGCTGCCCGGGCGCAGTTTTCCCTTGGGATTTTTGGCCTGTGCCCAAATTTCAACCGTAGTGCTGTTCGGATCAAGGGCCGGGCTTACCAGCGTCAGCTTGGCCGGAACCTCTTCGTGTGATCCCTCAATGGTGATCGTCGCGGCGTCGCCTGCCTTCAACAGCGCAGCGTCCTCCTGCGGAATATGCGCTTTAGCAATGACGGTGGACAAATCCATAATCGTCATCAGAGACTCGCCTGCCGTTACTGTGTCACCAGGATAGAGGGGGCGCTCGGTTACTACGCCGTTGATGGGACTGTGAATCTCGGAATAGCCCAGCATGGCTGAGGAACTCAAGTATTTTCCTTTGGCTGTATTCAACTGCCCGGTAACTGACTTGAGCCGCTGATCTTTAATCCCTGACTGGAGAGCAGTAAGTTGTCGATGGGCAATTTCGTGCTCGCTCTGCGCCTTGATCAGGTCGACCTCTGACTGGTCGACGTCTTTTCTCGGAATAGCGCCATCCTTAAACAGCTGGCGGCGATTCTCGGTGACTTTCTGCTGCGCTTCAAACGCTCGCTTGGCGCTTGCCGCATCGAACTCTGCCTTCTGCATTTCTTCTGGAAGAGTGGTTGCGGTCGCGCTGGCGAAATCAGCTTGGGCCTGCTGATACGATCCCTCATCTGCGAGTGCTGAGCCTTTGAGGTCATGGTTTTCGAGAATTGCGACCAGCTGTCCGCGATGAACATAGCTGCCGCGATTCACCAGAAACTTTGAAATTGGAGACGTGATTTTCGGCGTCAAAGCCGTCTGGTTCAGCGGAAACAAAACCGCCTGTGCGGTCACGGTTTTAGAAATCTTTCCTTGCTCTACCACCGCCGTTTGCACAGGTACCGCAGCAGCTTTCTCATCGTCTGTGGCTTTACTCGAGCAACCGAGCTGCAGCGAGCCCACTAACAACGTTAGGATAAGCCCCACGCGGACAGGGACAGTAAGCCGGAGAATGTCGAAGTATGGAAGCATAAGTTAAAAGGTGCCTGTAAGTGTTTGTAAGTTGGCAATAGCAAATCTGTATCTTGCCTCTCCGTCGGCGAGAGTATTGCGCGCCATGGCTGCCGTGTTTTGCGCATCGACGACTTCGAGCACAGTTGCCTCGCCGGCGGTATACCGTGCGGTAGTAAGCCGCAGGCTTTGTGCTGCCAGGTCAGCCGACTGACGCAAAATATCCAGTTGTTGCCTTGCTATAACGGCTTCGTCATAGCTGGTCTGAATGTTGCCAAGAAGCTGCTTCTGGGCTGTCGTCAATTCAAGTTGGGCAAGAGACCGCTTCAGCTCCGCCTGCTTAAGTTTGCTTTGAGTCGATCCCCAATTCCAGATGGGGACGTTCAGTGTTGCCGCCGCAGCGTAGCCCAGATTATGTACGTTTCTGCCCAGCGTCGTGTCGAATTGGTTGGTTGCGAAGTGCGTGGCATCGATTCCATACCAGTAATCAAAACCAAGCGTTGGCAGATAACCCGCTCTGGCAATTGTGACCTCTCGCTTGCTTACTTCAACGGTCGCCAACGCCGCCCGTAAAGACGGATTATTCTTTGCCGCCAATTGGTGCACTTCTTCCCGCGTGGGGACAGCGGGCGCTGAAGACAGGTCATCTACGGTGGTGAAGTCCTGATTGAAATTCGGGAAAAGCAATACCGCCAGCGCGATGCGCGCTTTCCCCATATTCAGCTGCGCATCCTGCAATTGGTTTTGACGGTCGTTGAACTGAATTTGCGCCTTGATCACATCAGCGTGAGCAACCTCTCCGCCGCGCTCCAGCTTCTGGCTGATATCGAGAAAACGTTGCGCTTCGGCGGTCGCCGCTTGCGAGGTAGCGTACTTGCGCTCGGCAACAATCAATCCGTAGTAGCTTTGCACAACCGTAACCACCAAACCGCGGGCAGCGATTTCGGCCCTTGCCTTGGCTACAACTTCCGCAGCTGCTGCACGACGATAGCTGTTGAGCTCCGACAGTCCAAAATTTATTTCCTGGTGAACGTTGCCTTCACTGACGTACTCGTGAACTCCATTATTCGCAATGAAACGTCCGGCTGCCGTTCCATTACCTTCGGTGTAGAGGTACTGGGCCATGTACGACGCATTCGGAAGCATGCCGGCGCGGGCCTGAACTTTATCTTGATGGGCAACCGCCGCGTCGACCATAGCGAACCGGAACTCAACACTGTTAGAGCGCGCTCTTTGCAGCGCATCCGCTAGGGTCAGAGTCAGCGGTGCAGTGGAGCCGGCAGCGGGGGAGGGCGCTGCTGATGGGCCGCTAGCCCCAGAAC
>JBOGLH010000072.1:0-28641 GCA_050746025.1 Terriglobales bacterium
TGCCGACTCGGATCCTGCGACGGAATATCAAGAGTAGATGAATAAAGCGCAAGCTGTCTTAAGAGCAGTGGACGCCGCGCGAGGATTCAATCGTTGAGAATAATTTCGAATCGAATTTGCCTCGGCCTTGCTTCTCTAAGCTTTCTGATCGCGGTACCCACATTTGCAGAGGAATCGCCGCTCGTTCTCGATCATAACGGCAGCACGATCGCGCTCGAACCTTACGCTCAGAACATTATTCGCGTCACATTGAGTCTGCAGAAGGATCAGGCGGAAGCGGCGCCTGGCTTCGGTTTCATTGCGCGCCCGGACGCCGTCGGCTGGACTCATCAACATACTGAGGCGGCCGATATATACCAGTCATCCCGAATGATCGTTCGAACTGACGCAATCCATCCTGGAGGAACTCTCCCGCGCACGGTTCGTGACATATCAAAATACTTCAACGGATCGACTCCCGGCGCGCACATCACCATCACGACGCCCGCCGGAAAGAAGCTGCTCGATATGACTGGCTGGTCGATGTCAGTGCCGAATTACAAAGATGGCAACGCCGGCATTTTGCAAGACAAGCGTCCCTCGGATCAGGATTTCTATCAGGTCGGCGCGAGTTTCGTTTCTCCGGATGACGAACACTATTACGGCCTTGGTCAAAATCAGGAAGGCTTTCTCGATCATCGCGGACATCGGGTCGAGTGTTGGCACAATTACACGGCGACCGGCGGCCCAAGCATCTGCGTGCCGTTTCTAGTGACTAATTACGGCTATGGCGTTGTCTGGGACAATCCCTCGAAAACTACGATCGAGCCGGGCTTCAACGAGCGCACCAACTGGACATCCGAGGTCGGCAACCGGGTTTCGTATTTTGTAATCGCTGGCGCAAACGCTGACGAAATCTATTCCGGATACCGCCTGCTGACCGGCGCAACGCCGCTGTTGCCCAAAGCCGCGTACGGATTCGTTCAGTGCAAGCAGCGCTATCTCACGCAGGAGGAAATGCTGAACGTGGCGAAAGGTTATCGCGAGCGCCACCTGCCGCTCGACGTGTTGGTGCTCGACTGGTTTTATTACACCAACATGGGCGAGTTCGATTTTGCGCCCGACCGCTTCCCAGATCCCGCGGCCATGAACAAGCAACTGCATGACATGGGCATTCAAACCATGATCAGTGTGTGGCCGCGCTTCACTAAGGATTCGCGTTTCTACGACACGGTCTTGAAGCACGGCTGGTTCGAGCACCTGGCCGATGGCACCCCGACGAATGGTTTGCCTTACGATCGCGCGGGATCTGACATCGACACCACCAATCCTGAAGCTGCGCGCTGGTATTGGGATGTGATTCGCGACAATATCGTCAGCAAAGGTTTCGACTCGCTCTGGGCCGACGAGACCGAGCCTGACCTCCCTCCGAACGGCAGTTATTTTTCTGTCGGACCGGGCACGCGGTTTTACGACATTTATCCGCTGGTGCACACCGCGGCGCTCTACGACGGCTTTCGCCGCGACGTAAACCATCGCGCGCTCATTCTTTCTCGTGATGCGTATCTCGGCTCGCAGCGCAACGCGACCATGGTTTGGTCGTCCGATATTTATCCCACATGGGATGCATTCAAGCGCCAGATTCCCACCGGCCTCGACTTCACCGCATCCGGCATGGCTTATTGGACGAACGATGTTGGGGGCTGGCAATACTTGCCCGCTGAACATCATCCTGCGCACCCGACACCGCTCGATCCCTCCGACGCTCGCGACAACGTCGGGAAATACGACGATTACCCCGAGTTGTACACGCGATGGTTTGAGTACGGAGTCTTCCTGCCGATCATGCGCACACATGGCAGCCGAAAGTACAACGAAGTTTGGTCCTATGGAAAACAGGCGGAGCCGATTCTTGAGAAATATCTGCGGCTGCGTTACCAATTAATGCCGTACATCTATTCGCTAAGTTACAAGACATACCAGACGGGCGCGCCGTTCATGCGAGCGCTGTTCATGGATTTTCCAAACGATCCCCATGTTGCCGATATTCGCGATGAGTACATGTTCGGTCCGGCATTTCTGGTGGCCCCGGTCACCGAGCAAGGCGCCACCAGCCGCGAAGTCTATTTGCCCTCCGGTTCCGACTGGTACAACTACTGGACCAACGAACGGTTACATGGCGGGCAAACGATCACAGTAGATGCGCCCATCGATGTGCTGCCGCTGTTTGTTCGCGCCGGATCGCTCGTGCCGCTCGGGTCAGCGATCGAAAGCACCAGCGAGGCGCAGAAGATCGTGAAAGTGCACGTTTACCCCGGGGCGGACGCTGACTTCACGCTCTACGACGACGACGGCAAAACTTACGCCTACGAAAAAGGCGAGAGCCGAATTACGCACTTGCACTGGGACCACACCGCGAAGAAGCTCACGCACCAAGGCGCGCAAGCGTGGAGTGGTCGGGATTCAGAAATCGTGGAACTCATACACCCTTAAACCTCTGTGTCATACCTCTGTGAAACTCCGTGTTCTCTGTGGTTAAAGGTTTTAAAAACTAACCACTGAGAACACAGAGTTTCACAGAGCAAACCCACAGAGAAAATGCTGCTGCGGTTTCGTGGGGCGACCGCCTCTTATATGATAAGCACAACCGCCTGAGTGAAGCGGGCCCGTAGCTCAACGGTTAGAGCAGCAGACTCATAATCTGTTGGTTCCTGGTTCGAATCCAGGCGGGCCCACCAGCATCCAGCTCTGCTTCAGTTCACCGCAATTGTGTTCACCACCTTCGCGATCTTGCCTTTTGAGTCGATGGCTTGCACCACCAACCGGTCACTCGATGCAGCAGGAAGAGTGACGTTGGCGTTCAATGTTTGACCGGGCACGTGGTAAACCTCTGTTCCGTTCAACCAGACCTGCATGTGGGCCACCGGATTGATTCCCGTGGCCGCGGCGGTCACATGCACTACGCTGCCGTGTGCCGAGCTTTGCATGGCACGCGATACCTGTAGTGTTAGCGCAGGCACCGCGAGAAATCCGTATGACTTGCTCAGAGTCGAATATGTGCCAACCGCCACGCGCGCATAATTGATCCCTGCTGCGCAGGAAACAATTGCCTGCTGTGCGGGATATTTAGCAGCGGAAGTTGCGAGAAACGAAAGGAAGCCGGATTGAACGTCATGGCAGCCCGCGATGTCTCCGTGACCATTAATCCCGTTGGCTTGGCTGTCGACGGAGCCAGCCGCTTCCACATAATGAATGTGATTGTTGCTGATCCAGAAACCGCGCCAGATTCCTCCTGTGAAAACCTGACCGACGATTGCTCCCAGATTATTAATCCCACTGAGTTGGGTCTCATGAGATTCGCCCGCCAACTGCGGCGCATTGAGCGTTCGATAAGCGCCATTCTGATAAACGAATCCTTGTTCATTGTCGAACGTGCCGACAATGGTTCCCGCCTTATTTATTCCGGTGGCCATGGTGCCGATTTTGGCAGAAGGGTCGTTGATCTTGGTGAACACTCCGTTGTGGCGCAGAAACCCATGAAAATTCAAAGCGCCCGGCATCTGGTAAGTCCCAACGATGTCGGAGTAGTCGTTAATACCCAACACCTCGGTCATGGTGGCGCCCGGAAAATTGACTGCGGTATATTTGCCCGCGCGGTAGATGAATCCGTGAACAAAATATTGCGAGTCGTAGTAAGAGCCCACAATCACATTCGAATTATTTATCCCGTTGACATTGGTTACGGGCGCGTTAGGAAACTTAAGCGGAGCATAATTGTAGGTGACTGATACGCTGGTTTGAGAGATGGCGGCGGGGACGAGGGCGGCGAATAAAGCAAATAGCAGTGAGACAAATCGGGTACACATGGCGGTAAAGGCTCCAGGTGGAAAGTGTGTGCCTTAAAGATGCGGCAGCCACTCAGAATGCTGTCCTCCGGTTGTCGTAGAGGTTCATCTTAGAAACCGTACAGAAGCTAAGGTGCTGGAATTTTTACTAGTTGATAAGGATGAAGTTTGAAATCGCGAGCCCTACCCAGAGAAAACTGAGTTCCGCAAAGAAAAATACACAGAGTATTCCAAACACCTAGGGATCATGTCCCCGCCAGCATCTCTCAACCTGACCAGCAACTCTCGCCGGTCATTTTTCCATCCGCTCGAAAAATTGGCTGTACGGGAAAGCCGCCAGCGGCCTAGAGATTCCACTGGATTCCCATCCCTGCGCGCCGGGCCTACATTCCTTAATGAAGGACACTTATCGGAGGCATAGACTGCCATGAGATCGAAAACAATGTTGTTTTCCATGTTGCTGTTATCGGCCATCTGGGTCGCAGCCCAGAGCCAACCAAGCAGCACATCACCGTCGTCGGGATCGACCCCACAGGCGAGCGGACAGACCGCGGGTTCCCAATCATCGGCACCCGCTACCGCGCCGCAAACTCCAAGCACAACACCACAGACGCCGGGAACTTCTCCGGCCACTCCGGACGCGTCCGGGCAAACCACGCCAGGAACTGCTCCCGAGCAAAATGCCGCACCGAGCACAAACGCGCCCACCGGATCAACGCCCAGCGCGACGACTCCGAACTCGGCAAGTCCGAATTCGACGCCCAACTCCACAGAGTCTGGCGCGAGCGGCGCTGGAATCACTGGCTGCCTCGCTGGATCTCCGATTTCGGGAAACTACACGCTCACTGACAAGTCCGGCGACGCTTACAAGCTCACCGGAAACTTGAATGCGGTTCGCACCCTGATCGGAAACGAAGTGCAGGTGACCGGGCAAGAAGGAGCCGGGTCCGGCAACATGGGTTCGAACGCCAATGCGTCGTCTTCCGGAAATTCGACCACCGCGAGTTCGGGAAATTCCGGAATGAGTTCCAGCGCGTCGACTGGTGCGACCAAGGAATTTGACGTGACCAGCGCCACCAAGGTTGCGGACCAATGTGGATCATCAACTCCATCGTCTAAGCCGAGCGCTCGTAATCAAACCGCTTCTCCGGTTCTGATGGCAGCACTGCAGGCTGGCTCCGCCGGATCGGCTGGTGCAGGAACCGCCGGCGCCGGTGCGGGTTCGACCGCTGGACAGACCACTGGATCGACCTCCGGCCAGTCAACGTCGACTCCAGGACAAACCACTCCGGGCACAACTCAGCCGGGAACCACACAACCTGGAACCACGCAGCCTGGATCAACAACACCGGGAACGGCTGCGCCAACTCCGGGCACCGCAACTCCTACGCCGGGAACTGCGACCCCGGGCACTACCCCGGACTCGACCCAGACACCGACTCCGCAGACCACGCCTAACGGCACGACTCCGCAGACTAATCCCAGCACTCCGGGAACAACGCCTTCGACGCCGAATGCTAATCCAAGCTCGCCGGGATCAACCAACCCTCCGAGCAGCACTCCTCCGACCACGACCCCACAAACAACGCCTAGCGCTCCGCCTCCGGGCGCCTAGCATTTGGAGCCGCAACTAAGAGACCCGCTTCGGCGGGTCTTTTTTGTTGTCAGACACACTTTGAGTGCCCCGTCCTTCCGCGTTCTTTGCGGGAGAGCCTGCCCTGAGCGCAGTCAAAGGGTAGGGTTTTGATCTCAAGTAGAACTCAAATTCCCCGCCCTGTCCCTCAAACAACTGATGGACAAGGAGGGGGCACCCCGAATCCGCCAAATGCTTATGAGATAATTTTTAACGAGGAGAAAATGGCGGAACACATTGTTAAATGCGTCAAGCTGCACCAGGATCTACCCGGGCTGGACGAGCCCCCGTTTGATACTGAGCTGGGCAAAAAAATCTACGAAAATGTCTCGCAGCAGGCGTGGAACCAGTGGACCGAATTCTGCAAAATGCTGCTCAATGAATACCGCCTCAACCCGGCGCGGCGAGAGGATCAGCAAGTCATCGTCAAGCAGATGGAGCAGTACTTCTTCGGCGAAGGCGCCGCGCCGCCCCCGGACTACGTAGCCCCAGGACAGAAGCAATAATCGAGACGCTATTTTCCTACCCGTACGCATATGACGCTGGCATATCCGGGACGTCGATTTCGCAACTAGAATCGTATATCGAGGCCAGTTGACAAGCGGAGGTGATCCTGACCGCCGCTGAAAAATCGGGTGTGCACTTCGTCTCCTTGCACGCGCACCGCTAATCCTTTAATGAGCTTGTAATCTAGCCCACCACCGATTGCCGTGGCGAGTGAAGTATTGGAATTAGAAGCCGCGCCGCTATCACTAATGTGTCCGCCTCCGAAAAGAGCATGACCAAATGGAGTGAATTTTCCGATCGGGATCGAAACCCGGGGACCAAGCAAATAGGTGGAGAGGTTCGAATGCACCGTTTGCGGCGAAGGCGGGCATTGCGGGCTTCCGGGTATCAGAAAACAAACCACGGTGAAGTCTCGCGAAGCGTAGTGCCGGCTCACATCCACGACGATACCAATCCAGGGAAGGAATTTTCCTTCGAGTGATCCCTCCCAACCATTGAAACCTGCGCTCTCTCTTCCGGGCTGAAAAGCTGCGACGCCCGGAGGACAAATTTGCGGGCAGGCTGTGGCCGATACATCGCCCCCCGAATAGGAATATCCAATAAATATGTTACCGCTGGTTGGGATTTGAGCGTGCGCCATAATTGCGGCCAGGAAAATTCCAAATAGTATGCCCACGATCTTTCGCACTCGAACCTCCTGAATGTAGCTGGCAAGCGTTGAGAGTTGGATGCACGCGACCGGGAGTTCAGATGGCTTCGGCAAGGACCAGAGGGTCAGAACAAGATCAAAACCGGAACACAATCCCAAACGAAAATCGCGGATCATATTGCGACTTGCCAAAAAAATTGGTGTGAATCTCGTGCAACTGCGCCCGTAACGCCACCGCGGGAAGCAATGTGTAATCTACGCCACCGCCGAAGCCAGTAACCATCGTGAGATCAGAGTTTGAGATGCCGCCGCCCTTATCGGATTGATAACCTACTCCCAACAGGAACTCCGCGAATGGCCGGTATTTGCCATAATTCACCGAAGCGCGTGGGCCAAACAGGAGCGTGTCACGGCTGACATTCAGCCGGAATTTGTTGCAGCCGCCGCCAAGAACACAGCTAGTGGTGTTGTGTCCGCCGTAGTGCCAGTCGAGGTCGGCGACTACTCCCAGCCACGGCAAATATTTGCCTTCTGCCGAGGTCTCCCACCCACTCATGTTCGCTGTGCCGCCACTGGCCTGCACCGTACGGCTGTTGGAAAAAGCCTCGCCGTGAACATAGGAGTAACCGAAGAATGCATCCCCTCCCGAGGGAAGCTGGGCGCTGGCAATAGTTGAGAAAATAATGGCTATGAAACTGACTGCGCAGATCTTACGCAAAAATTTCTCCAGCTTGAATGTATGGCGCAGACGGCAAGGTTAGGATGCGCGCTGAACGTGAGTAGGATGCATTTTTATAGCAGAGGGACAGCCTCCGCAGGGCCCTCCCCAATCCAATCCCTCCGCGGAGCAACTCCGCCGACCGTATTCCCCTCAAAAAAGTGTACCAATGGCCGCTTATTGCGCATCCATCAGAGGTGCCGAATTCAGCGGGTAGCTGAAACTGAATATCTCTGTTGTGGAGAACGCAATGCACGCCAGCCATGCTGAGCAGTTAGCGTACAGCCCACTTCGCGAGCGGTACCGCGATATTCGCAATACCACGCTGCACATCACTTCTCCGTTTTCAGCCGAAGACATGATGCTCCAATCGATGCCGGATGCCAGCCCGGCAAAATGGCATCTCGCTCATACCACGTGGTTTTTTGAAACCTTTATTCTGACCCCATACGTCCCCGGCTACAAGCCCTTCGATCCCCGATTCAAGCAGCTATTCAATTCTTATTACAAACAACTGGGATCGCATCCCTATCGCGGGGCGCGCGGACTGATGTCGCGTCCCGGCCTGGATGAAATTCGCGGCTATCGAGAGCACGTGGATCGGGCGATGTTGCAATATCTGGAAGTTCCCGATCAGCGTACGGCGTCCTTGATTGAAGTCGGCCTTAACCACGAACAGCAGCACCAGGAGTTAATTCTCACCGACGTTAAGCATGCGCTGTGGTCCATGCCGCTGCGGCCTGAGCGGGTCGGTGGCCCACGAGCGGCTAAACCTGCTGATCCCCTGCAGTGGATCGAATTTGACGCCGGAATTCGCGAGATCGGGTACGACGGCTCAGGCTTTTCTTTTGACAACGAAAGTCCTCGGCACCAGGTGGTGCTTACTCAATTCAAGCTTGCATCCCGATTGGTGACTAACGCCGAGTACATGGAATTCATGAACGACGGCGGTTATCGCCGGCCCGAGTTGTGGCTCTCCGACGGGTGGGACACCGCTTGCGCGCAAACCTGGAAGTCGCCCTTCTATTGGGAAGAGCGCGACGGCCGCTGGTTCGATTTCAGTTATGACGGAATGCGAGAGCTAGATCCTTCTGCCCCGGTTTGCCATGTGAGTTATTACGAGGCCGATGCCTTCGCCCACTGGAGCAGCGCTCGCCTGCCACGGGAAGAAGAATGGGAAGTGGCAGCGGCAAAGGCGGGTTCGAGCGGAACATTTCTCGAGTCCGGGAAGCTTCGTCCACAAGCGGCGTCTGGCAGGGGTTTACAGCAGATGTTCGGAGACGTATGGGAGTGGACGGCGAGTCCGTATGTCGCGTATCCCGGATTCAGGCCGGCCCCGGGCGCCATCGGCGAATACAACGGCAAGTTCATGTGCAATCAGTTCGTTCTACGCGGGGGATCTTGCGCCACGCCCGAAAGCCACATCCGCGCCAGCTACCGCAATTTCTTCCCACCCCATGTACGTTGGCAGTTCATGGGAATAAGGCTCGCCAAATGATTCTGCAAGAACCGGTCCCTCTTCCCTCTTATGTCGACGAAGTTGTGCTTGGGCTAACATCCCGGCCAAAGACTTTGCCCTGCAAACTTTTCTATGACGATCGCGGATCGCAACTGTTCGAAGAGATCACGCGACTCCCGGAGTATTACCCGACGCGGACTGAGTTCGAGATCCTGCAGGATTCAGCTAAACAAATTGTGGAAGCCGCGGGAACGCCGGTGTCGATCGTGGAACTGGGCGCCGGAACCGCAACCAAGACTGGCGCACTGTTGCGCGCCTTCGCCGGCCGGCAGATGCGGGTCAAATATTTTCCGGTGGACATTTCTGCTGGCGCCTTGGCCGACGCCAAACTGCGAATCGAAGAGGAGTGCACAAATGTGGTGGTGAAACCTGTCGTCGCCGACTTCAGTGACGGCTTTCAATTTTTGCGCGACATATCTGGCCGCAAGCTGGTTTTGTATTTGGGATCGAGCATTGGCAACTTCGAGTGGAATGACGCGACCGGAATGCTGCGCAAAGTTCGCGAGCAATTATCTGCCGGAGATGCACTGTTGCTGGGCACGGACATGGCCAAGTCTGCCGAGATTCTGGTGCCCGCCTACGATGACGCGCAGGGGATCACCTCGCAATTCAACAAGAACATTCTCGTTCGGCTCAATCGCGAGCTCGACGCTAACTTCGACGTGGATTCATTCCGTCACCTCGCGGAATGGGCGCCGTCACGATCGCGCATGGAAATATTCCTTGAAGCCGCACGTCCGCAAAAAGTTACGCTGCGCGTGCCACGTCTGACCGTTCAATTCCGCGCGGGCGAACGCATTCATACCGAAAACAGCCACAAATATACGCTTGAGATGGTCGAGCGCATGCTGTGTGTTTCTGGATTCAATCTGGAGAAAACCTGGTTCGACAGCCGCCAGTGGTTTGGATTGAATTTGGCACGAGTGCGCGCGGAATAAAATCACCCTTAACTGAACTTCTCGGCCGTCCATCCTTGCCACAAATACCAGGCAATCATGATGCGGACGACGATCATCGATCCGGCGACAAAAAAGTCTGGCGAGAACTCAGATGTATCTGCCGAAACTTTCGGGACCAGCAAGACCATTCCCGTCACCACGATCACAATCGCAGCCCGCCGTGCCAGGTTCTTCAAGCGAAATAATCCGTAGGCAACGGTCAGGCCCACTCCTCCTGCCAACAGAAACATGTACGGCCCGTAGATTTGAAGTCCATGCAAGAGTGGCGCGCCAAGGGACAGCGGAATCGCTTCGGGATTAATCAGCTTGATCAATCCCAAAATCAGCAGGTAGGCTGAGGCAAAAAAGAAAACGATGGCGACCAGGGTAACACCTCGCGGCCGTCCATCGTTTGAAACTGCGTTTTCCAGCAGGGTGGTCTGACCTCAGTACTTGGGCATGCTGGGATCGACGCGATCAGCCCAAGCCAGAATTCCGCCTGCCAGGTTGTGGACCTTCTTGAATCCCGCCTGGCGCAGGAAGTTCACCGCCTTGGCGCTGCGCATGCCAGAGCGGCAATGGGCGATGATTTCTTTGCTGGTGTCGAGCTCGTTCACCCGATTCGGCAATTCGCCCAGCGGAATCAGATGCCCGCCGATGTTGCAGATGTCGTATTCGTGCTGCTCGCGAACATCGAGGACATAAATATCGTCGCCGCGATCGAGCCGCTGCTTCAGTTCTTCCACTTGTATTTGGTCGGTAGTCACTTCGGCTGGTGCCTCCTCGCCACGAATTCCGCAGAACTCCTCGTAATCGATCAGCTTGGTGATTGTAGGATTTTTCCCGCACGCCGGGCAATCGAGATTCTTGCGAAGCTTGAGCTCGCGGAACTTCATCGCCAACGCGTCGATCAACAGCAACCGGCCGATCAAAGGATCACCCGCACCCAGGATCAGCTTGATCGCTTCCGTTGCCTGAATCACGCCAACCAGTCCGGGCAGAATTCCCAGCACTCCACCTTCGGCGCAGGAAGGGACCAATCCCGGCGGTGGCGGCTCAGGGTAAAGGCAGCGATAGCACGGGCCTTCTTTGGTGGCAAAAATACTCGCCTGACCTTCGAAGCGGAAGATCGATCCGTAAACATTGGGCTTGCCGGTGAGCACGCAGGCGTCGTTAACCAGGTAACGAGTTGGAAAGTTGTCAGTGCCGTCGGCGATTACGTCGAATTGTTTGAACAGTTCGATCGCATTGTCGCTCGAAAGCCGGGTGTTGAACTTCTTGATGTTCAAAAACGGATTCATCGCCTTGAGCTTGTCGGCGGCGGAATCCAGCTTGGGACGGCCCACATCAGCGGTGGAGTGAATGATCTGCCGCTGCAGGTTGGTGTAATCGACGACGTCGAAGTCAACAATTCCCAGCGTGCCGATGCCGGCCGCGCCGAGATAAAGCGCCAGCGGCGAACCGAGGCCGCCCGCACCGATGCACAGCACTTTCGCGGCTTTGAGCTTGATCTGTCCCGCCATGCCGACCTCGGGCATAATCAGGTGGCGCGAGTAGCGCAGGATTTCATCATTGTTCAACGTGACGGGTCTGGGCTGGGTTTCAGTTAATGTGGCCATGGTTTTAAGCACTGAATTCAAAAGCAAAGCTCTTAGCTTTTAGCCAAACCGTCCCGGCTAAAACTAGAAGCTAACGGCTAAGAGCGGCTCCCCCCGCAATCGAAGGCACGATCGAAATGTCATCACCGTCGCTAACCGCAGTCGCTTCTTTCTGCAAATAGCGAACGTCTTCGTCGTTTACGTAGACATTCACGAAAGCCCGCAGCTTGCCTTCTTCCGTATAAAGGTGGCGGCGAAGGTCAGGATGTTGAGAGACCAGCCCGCTCAGGGCTTCGGCAACGGTCGAGCCTTTCACATCAACTGCAGGCTGCTTGCCGGCATACTGCCGCAGCGGCGTCGGAATATGGATCTTAGGCATGGATAGATGATGCCACAAGCCCTCGCCAAGATTCACCTTCACGCGGTCGCTCTTATCAGGGCACATTTTTAGAACTTGCCGCAGGGCCGGCCGATTGGCTTGTAGCAGGGCACGTCTTCAGACGTGCCAATCAGAACCGAACCGATGCCGGCCTTTAGCCCTGAGGAAAATTCACAAGCAAAGGTTGTGACATCCGTCACATCTTTTCCGTCCAGACCCCGCGCAAAATTCGAGCCATGGCCATTCCACTCCGTCACGCTGATCCCACCCACATTTCTCCCATTCTGCGCACCTTCTTCGTAACCTCATCAATCAAGGGAAAACGCAATCTGTTGCAATCTGATCGTTCCGCAAAATTGTTTATTGATGTGCTTTATCACTATCGATCGGAACGCAAATATCTGCTGCATGGCTTCGTTGTGATGCCGGATCACTTCCACGCGCTCCTCACCCTGGATCCTGAGATCAGCATTGAACGCGCGGTTCAGTTCATTAAGGGCAGTTTCGCATTTCGCGGAGGCAAAGAATTCGGCTTCAAGGCTCCCGTCTGGCAGAGAGGTTTTTCCGAAGCGCGAATCTACGACTCGAAACATTTCACTTCTGTGTTGGGATATATGGGTGAGAGTCCAATGAAGCGGGGACTCGCCCCGAGCGCAATGCAATATCCATATTGCTCGGTCTGCCGCGGATTTCAACTGGACGAAGCGCCCCAAGGGCTAAAGCCCAAAGATATTTTTGCTCTCGACCGGCACGTTTGAAGACGTGCCGTAAGTCGCCCATAACAAGCTGGGGCGGCTTCAGCCGCGTGATGGTTCCCGATTCGGACTGGACGAAGCGCCCCAGGGGCTAAAGCCCAAAGACATTTTTGCTCTCGACCGGCACGTCTGAAGACGTGCCCTGATACAAGCACATGCGCGTTCGGAACCGGGGTGGGATGAAGCACGAACTCGCTTCGCCGTTGACATTTGCGCGGAGCGCATAATACCGCTGTTCGCGTGTGCGGTTCTTCCGGACTGCTTCCCCTCGGAAAGCACTCTCACATTTTCCGTCCGAGGTGTTTCAATGCGACGACTAATCGCAGAGATAGTGTCTGTGTGCTCGCTACTGTATCTTTATGCGATTCCACAGACCTAGGAAAGGCCGCTCGCCAACGACGACCAGATTGCGCTGACGATCAGTTCGAGTTTTTGATCACTTTGCCCCTTATCGCTCGGCGCAAACGAGCGGCACCGTGCACTGTCGAACTGGAAGCGCAAGCCAAGTAGTGCCCAACCTGGCACGCGGTCCTCATGGTTGTATCGGGGCACGTCTTTAGACGTGCCGCTGCGCGGGCAAAAACTTCGGGGCTTTAGCCCCTGAGAGGCGCATTAGCAAAATGCGGCTGCAGCCGCCTTCACTCCATTTCGACGCACTTACCGGCACGTCTGAAGACGTGGCCTGATACAACCAAGTCCCCGAGTCCCTCAAAACTCCACGTGCCCGCGAAAGCTCGGCACCGGCACCGGCCCGCGGTCGCGGTTGTAACCGGGATTTTCAATGTGCTGCAAGCCGGGCGCAGCGTAGATCCCGCGCCAGATGTGCGCCGTGTAATAGCTCTCCACGATCTTTTCGCGCCCGTAGTTTAGCTTGCCGTCGCCGAGCAGAAATCCAAGTCCGCCGTCCGCCAGATATTCCTGGTGATATTTGCAGATCGCGTTGCTGACGAAGGCTACCGCGGCGCGATCGCGCAAGCGATACCATATTTGTCCGTACGCACCCACTTCGCCTCCAAAAGTCTGATCGACGTCGGTGTTGGCGAAGGATTCGGTTTTTCCGTTGTGCCAGCCGAAGCGGCCGAAGGCGGTGAATTGCTGTGTGGGAAGGCGGCTAAAAAAATCGGATGATCCGGGGGTCCGGCCCTGATCATCCTTCTCCCCCTCCCGGTTTGGAGGGTGCCTTACTGTCCCAAAGAATAGCGCTTCAAGGTTGCGGGAATATGCATGGGAAATGAAATCTTCGTAAATTCGTCTATATTTATGAATTCGCGCAGAGGTGTGTTGGACAGCCGAGGGCGGCTGTCCCCACGTGAGGCAAGCACGACAGCGGTTTTCGGCTGTCCAAACTGAGAAGGGAAGAGATGCCACGTAAGCTCGATGAATGCCGCCGCCTACAGAAGCGGGCCGAACAATTGATTCCTGGCGGAGTGAATTCTCCGGTGCGCGCCTTCAAAGCCGTCGGATGCGATGCTCCATTCATCGTTCGCGGTCAGGGTTCACATATCTGGGACGCCGACGGTAATGAATATATCGACTACGTAGGTTCTTGGGGACCGCTCATCCTCGGTCATGCTGAACCAAATGTCGTGGAAGCCATTCTCTCTGCTGCGGTCAACGGCACCAGCTTCGGGGCGTCCACTCCTGCCGAGGCCGATCTGGCGGAACTGATCGTTGAAGCTTTCCCTACCATTCAAAAAGCTCGCTTCGTCAGCTCGGGCACCGAGGCCACCATGTCGGCCATACGTCTGGCACGGGCCTTCACCAAACGGAAATATGTAATCAAGTTTGAGGGCTGCTACCACGGCCACGCTGACTCGTTGCTGGTGAAGGCAGGATCAGGTATTGCCACTCTCGGAATCCCGGGTTCCGCGGGGGTGCTCGAAGAGGTGAGCCAGTTCACTATCGCGCTTCCTTTCAATGACACGGAAGTCTTAGAGCAGGCATTCAGCAAATATCGTCACCTGATCGCTTGCGTAATTGTGGAACCGGTGGTCGGAAACATGGGCGTTGTGCCTGCGGCGGGAGACTATCTCGCGAACCTGCGCACCATCACCCAACGTGAAAAAACCGTGCTCATATTTGATGAGGTCATGACCGGCTTCCGTGTCGCCTACGGTGGTGCACAGGAGCTTTACGGGATCAAGCCTGACCTCACCACTCTCGGGAAAATTATCGGTGGTGGACTACCGGTTGGGGCTTACGGCGGGCGTTCAGAAATTATGGACATGGTCGCCCCGCTCGGCCCGATGTATCAGGCAGGAACGCTATCCGGGAATCCCCTGGCAATGGCAGCGGGGATCGCGCAATTAAAAATTCTACGCGAAAAGAAAAGCGAAATTTATCCTCGCCTCGAAAGCCTTAGCGCAAAGCTGGTGGACGGCGTTACGGCGGCCGCAAAAGAGGCTGGCGTTAAGTTATCGACACAGCGCGCCGGATCCATGTTTACATGGTTCTTCAATCCTGAACCCATTACCGACTGGGATACTGCGACAAAATCCGACGTGGCTGCCTTCAGCAGTTTCTTCCGCAAAATGCTTGATGCCGGTATTTATTTGCCGGCCTCACAGTTTGAAGCCGCCTTCCTCAGCACGGCCCACTCAGAAGAAGACATTTCAAGGACCATCGACGCGGCCAAACAATCTTTTCGCAAGTAATCCGGGCATCACCGCGCTATGGCAAATTCTGCTTGACCAAAAAGCCGTCGGCTACAGCTGAGTCCATCTCTATCGTCACCAGCTGCGAATCGTTGATCTGATAATAAGTCGTCGGCAAATCGGCATCCGGCGACGGAGAAAACTGGCCGACATATCGCCCCGGATTGTTCGCATCAGCCGCCAATGTGCCATTCATTGGCTGGTCAGGCGCCAACCCGGACATGACAACGTCCCATTCGCCTTCGCCGCTGAAGGTTCCGCCGGGTCCGACTGCCAAGGCTGCAGTTACTGCTACATCGAAGTTATTGGCAAAGCCGTTGACCGTTCCCGGTCTATAGCGCCAGCCCATCGCATAGTTTCCCGAGATGTTCCCTGCCGTCTGTGCCGTGAGCAGTCCATTGTCGAACGCGTTCGCGTCCGTCTCCAGCATCAGCCCGCCGCCACCTCCGTTGGGATTGCTCGGGTCGAGCAGGTTAATATTCGGGTCGGTCATATATACGTTGGCGGTAAATGTGCCATCCTGGCTGGAGACACTCCCTCGCGCATTGCCGGAAAAGGAGTAAGTCGCCCCCGTTAGCGGGCTAGCCAGCGTTGCGGTACCTGCGTCGTTGCTGTCCAGAACACCTGCGAAGTTTCCCGAGCCGTCGGCCACGAATTGCCCCGCCATTTCATTGGCTCCATTTACGCTGTAGCCGTGCATGGCGAAAACGTAGTTGCCAGCGACCTGAGCATCGTTTACTGATGAATTGGAGCCCTGCCCATACGCGCTGCCTGCTGTGACCCCGGTGATCGCATCAATTTCGACCAACCTGATCACCTCTGGTTCAACGATGTAATACGCAAACCTGACCGGTGAGGCAGATGAAAAAGTGAGCGTTCCGCGGCCATAGCTGTCGGGCGGGGTGAAGCTGGCGGTCAGTGGTCCGGTCCTATACGTGCCCGCCGCATTAATGTCCAGAGTGCCAGAGCTGATGCTGCTCGACCCATCGGCGGTAAAGATTCCGCCAAAGTTCATCGGTACAGATTTGGCGATATTTTCACCCGCAGAAACGAACGAGTAATTCCCGGCGAATTGCGCGGCCGAGAAATTCCCGCTTTGCAAATCCAGGGTGCCCGTCAGGTCGCCCATCTCGTCAACTTCCGACAGCATGGCATGCGAGCTGGAAGTCGCAGTGAGCGAGTAGATCATTTCGTAGACAGTACCGTTGTAGTTGAAGTCCAGCGTTAAAATGCCATGGCCGAATTGATCAAGCGTGTAGCCGCTAACGCTCGGATTTCCATTTATATCGACACTGCCGGTGGGCAGAATCGCAGCTGAGATCACTGCACTGGGATCAGCTGAGTCAAACTCTCCTGTCGTCACATTGCCTTGTCCGTCCAGGGTTACACTGCCGGCGACTCCGTTGAAACCGTTAGCATCGATTCCTCGGTTCATAAAGGCGAAGGTTCCAGACAACGTGGAAACAGTCGAGATCGGATTAACAATCGTTACAGGCGTGCCGACGCTCTGAGCATTGTCTGCGTTCGATGTCACGAAAAGAGTCGCCACCATTCCCGGCGGCACGTTGGCCGGAGCGGTATAAACCATGTCAACCACATAAATGCCGTTCTGTGGAGGACCGGCCGTGATCTGGCTAAACGACCCGCAAACCATCAGTGGCATGCAACTGAAATTAATTCCAGCATTGGCGGAATCACCCTGCACCTGCACTTCAAGCGGTTCGGTTCCCGTCACCATTAAAGGCGAGGATGGAAAAGTGTTCCATGCAACCTGAATTCCAGAAGCTGCGTTGATCGTGACTTGGGCCCTGGCATTCTTGGTCGAGTCAGTCACAGAAGTTGCGGTGAGCGTCACCAGATTACCGGACGGGATCTGTGCGGGCGCGGTGTAGATATTCGCGGCTGCGTTCATCGTCTGCGATGCAGCGAATGCCCCGCAAGTGCTCACGGGTGCACAACTCCAAGTAACCCCGGCGCTGTCGTTGGTCGTGACGCTGATTGTCGAGTGATCGTTCACATACATCGCGGAGGGAGCGCTGGCGATCGCAACATCGATCGCAGCACTTTCTTGCCCGCCGGAGCTGACACCGCAACCGGAAAGTGCGATCGTGGCTGCAATCGCGAGAAACATAGAAAGGGGCTGGGTCTTCATTGCTGTTTGCCTTCACGGTTGACGATCTTGAATCTCACTTTCCCTGTGGGGTGCGGAAACACAACTGCCCCGTGCTGGTTGCGAATGACGAAGCTCTTAGTGCCAATGGAGACAGTGCGGGCAAGCAGTATCTGTGAGCCGTCGACCCAGGTCATGACGCCGACTACACTGACCTGCTCTCCCGGCTGCACAGACAAGGGTTGGCTGCCCCTCAAGGCGAACTTTCCCAGGTGGACATCGATCAAGCCCTGCGAGGTTGTAATCAGCAAATGCGCGCCCGATGGGCTCTTGCTATGAACTGAAATGCCCTTTACGTTTCCTGTAACTGTTATTTCCCGGCTTGCATCGTACGCAGGTCGAAACGGCTTGTTGTTTGCCGCGATGCCTGTTTGCGCTGACCATGCGAGCATCGGAGCGGACAACGCTAAAACTGCACACATCCGGACGATTGCTCCCATTCATCCCTCGCGGATTATTGAATCAGCTGCCCGAAGAGACTCGGGATATTGCGAGAGTGACAGCCCTTACTGGAAGTGACAAGGGCACCCATGTAATACAGGATTTTCCGGATAACCTACTAATGCCGTAACCATTTCCGTCGGTTTACCGACGGCGGAGGATAAATGTACAAAGTGAGCTCGCATCTCACTGCTGTGAACCTCACGACTGAACTCACTTTAGAGGTTTGTCGAGATCAGCGGATTACGGGGCGCCGCGAACCCTAACCCGCTCAGGTAGGATTTAATTTTGAAATCCGAGGCAGGCATTCACATTCACGGTTACCTTTTAAACTGTAAGGCTGTGCTGTGTGTCTTAGCGGCAAGCGTCCTCATTTTTCCTGCGAAAGCGCAAATTGTGTCGTCGGAATCGGGAGAGCATCCCGGACCGCCAGCCCACGAACATTCGGCTGATCGCATGCAGATGCCGGAACGCGCGTTTTGGGATTTCATCACCCAGCACACAATGTCCGGCACTGACGCCGAGCCCAACTCCACTCCCAGTGAAATGGTGATGTTCAAAAAGGCCGGATGGATATTGATGTTTCACGGGGAGGCTTTTCTAAACGAGTTGCAGCAGACCGGGCCACGCGGCGCAAACAAATTTTTCGCGACTAACTGGCTGATGCCAATGGCGCAACGGAAAATCGGTGTCGGCGGAACGCTCACTTTTCGCACCATGCTTAGCCTGGAGCCCGCGACAGTGAGCAGCAAGAGATACCCGGAGTTGTTTCAACAGGGTGAGACCGCCTATGGACTGCCTATTGCGGATGGCCAGCACCCGCACGATTTCTTCATGGAAATCGCGGCCATGTATGACTATCGAGTGAGCGGACACACGCTGCTGTCCGTGTACGCTGCTCCCATCGGCGACCCAGCGCTCGGGCCGCCGGCATACCCGCACCGCGCTTCGGCGTCGCAAAATCCCCTGGCTCCCTTAGGTCATCATCTCCAGGATTCAACCCACATCGCCGATGACGTGATTACTCTCGGCATAACTCATGGCTTCTTACGGCTTGAGGCATCGGGTTTCCATGGGCGCGAACCGGATGAGTACCGCTGGAACATTGACACTGGCAAAATCGATTCCTGGTCCGCGCGCCTGACCGCAAATCCAGGGCAGAACTGGAGCTTTCAGTATTCCGTCGGGCAACTAACCAGCCCGGAATCTTTGTTTCCGAATGAAAATATTCGCCGGATGACCGCGTCGCTAATCTACAATCGTCCCCTCGCTAAAGGCAATTGGGCTTCAATGGCGCTATGGGGGCGCAATCGGAGCCTGCAGGATGGAAACGTGGGGAACGGCTACTTACTGGAATCCACTTTGAGGTTTCTTGATAGGAACAATGCCTGGACCCGAATCGAAAATGTAGATCGCACCAACGAACTGCTCGCCGGGGAATCTCCGTTACCGCCAAATTTCAGCGAACGTTACTTCACCCGCGTGCAAGCCTATACCGCCGGATATGATCGCGACATTGCTCACCTTTCGCATCTTTCATCGGCAATAGGGGCTCAACTAACTTGGTTCGGAGTTCCGGCAGCTTTGCAGACGACTTACGGGTCTCATCCAATTGGCGCGGTCGCGTTCTTACGTCTGCGAGTCAAATAAATGTCTTCAGGCGGCCTGACCACTCTTGATTGCTTCTGGTCCGTTAGTGCGCGACCAGGTGTAATGAATGCGGTGGATCACGGTGATGGTAGACAGCACCGCGATAATCCATAAGACCGGTGCCATCAGGTTAAATAGCGCGCCGATGATGACTAATACCAACCGCTCCGGCCGTTCCATGAATCCTACGCGGCATGAACCAATAAGTGATTCCGCGCGGGCTCGCGTGTAGCTAACCATAATGGCGCTGACCATCACGAATCCGGTCAGTACCACGTAGAAAAAACGGTCGCCACGGCCGAAGAAGACCAGCAGTCCAAAAAATTGCGACGCATCGCTATACCGGTCGATCACCGAATCGAAGAATGCACCGAAACGGGTCACGCGGTTTTGTGCGCGCGCGACTTCACCGTCGACCAGATCAAAAAAACCCGAGCCGATGATGATGAGTCCGGCGTAGAAAAACATGCGCTGCTGGTTTTCAGCGGTCGCATAGCCGAACAGGAATGCCGCCCAGGCGTTTACCACCAATCCCATGAAGGTCAGAACATTGGGGTTTATTTTGGTGAGGGCAAGCCAGCGGACAATCGTCTTCAGCAGAACTCCGCAGGCGCGGCCGAAAGCGCTAGTCCAAGTCATGGAAGAATTGAGTCATTGAATCATTAAGTATTGAATCATCTACGATCGGCAATGGGCGCTTGCTTTTTCAATGATTCAATCACCCAATGACTCAATGATTCAATTTCATTATCCCGCAGTCGCAGCGTCGTGGATCGTCGTGAGACTCAGTATTTCCAACTCGCGATTGCCATTCGGGGTCACAACCATGGCGCTGTCGCCAACTTTCTTATTAAGCAGCGCCCGCCCAATCGGTGAAGTCGTAGAAATCTTCCCCGTCGCGACGTCGGATTCTTCGCTGGTCACGATGTTGTACTCGATTTCCTCGTTCTTGGTGTTGTCGTAAACCTTTACCGTCGAGCCTAGGCCCACCTTATCCTTGGGAATATTGTTCATGTTGACCATCGAAAGGTCGGCGAGCCGTTTGCCCAGCTGTCGCACACGGGCCTTGACGAACTCCTGCCTCTGCTTGGCCATGTGATACTCAGCGTTCTCGCTAAGGTCGCCTAAGGCTGCAGCCCTCTTAATTTCTTTAGGCAGTTCGTGGATGAGTTCATGCTCGAGCGCATTGATCTCGTCCTGCAACTTTCTTTTGATCTGCTCGGTCATCGTGTCGAATTATAAACCGTTTGGGACGAATACCTTCGCGGCACGACAGTGCCACCCTGTGGGTCCCACTTGGGCATTCGAAAGTTCGAAACAACAGTCAGGTTAGTCACTGATCGGGCCGAATTTTCTCGGCAAATCCGCCGACCTATCGCCCTCCAACATTATGAAACGAAAGGGCCTGAGGTGTTCGCGATTGTTAAACCCAGACGCTTCGGATACAATGAACATGTACTTCGTGGGCTGTTCTGCATGAATCTCAACGTTAGCGGCGATTTCCACATTGGTGACCGGGTCGTTTATCCGAACCATGGCGTGGGAGTCATCGAGCAAGTCGGCAGCCGGACGTTGGGACAGCAAGTGGAAAAGTACTACCTGCTCAATATCAAATCCAGCAATCTCAAGGTTACTGTCCCATTTCACAGCGTGGGCGCGGTTGGGTTGCGCCGCGTAGTGAGAAACGGCGAGATCCAAAAAATCCTGGACTATCTCTCCGACGGAAATGGCGACAGCGCGACCGACTGGAAGGACCGCTTCAAAGAAAATTCCGACCGCATGCGTACTGGATCATTGTTGGAAGTGGCGGCAGTGCTGAAGAGTCTGTTGGTCCTCAAAGAAGCCAAGGGTTTGTCTTTCCGCGAAAAGAAAATGCTGGAGCGTGCCCGCTATCTTTTGGTAAGCGAACTTGCCATGGCGCGCAACACTGAAGAGGCGAATGTTGAGGAGATCCTCGACAAGGCTCTCTCCAAGACCAACCTGAAATTCCCCGACGCCGCCGAACTGCAATCCTAACCTGACTTTTTATCCGCATCTCCATTTGGGGGCTGATCTTCGCTTAGCCATGCCCCTACTGGTTTCAGCGGTTGAATGTGGTCAAATACAATTTTCATTCCCGCAGTGATCGGGACCGCCAGAATCAGTCCTACCGCTCCCCACAGCCATCCCCAGACCAACAACGCCAGCGTAACAGTCAAAGGGTTGAGCCGCAGCCGGCTGCCAAGAATTTTCGGATAAAGCACGTTAAGCGAAACCACGTGAAGCGAGAATACGGTCAGCACGATCCAAATAATCTTCACCAGACTAAGGTGACCAATGCCTAGAAAGATTGGGGGGAGCAGGGCGAGCAAGACTCCTAGGTAAGGAACCAGGCTCAAAAATCCACTCACAAATCCTGCAAAATAGAAATACTGGATGTGCAGAAATCCGAAGATCACCGTACTTAAGCCACCGATAATCAGACCGATCAACAGATTACCGACCATGAAACTGCGGATCATGCCGGAGATGAGTCCCATAGTGACGTAAGCCGGGCGCCGGTTCTCCGTGGAGACCAGGCCCAGGGTCGCTCTGCGCGCATGTTCCTGCCAGGTCAGCATGAAGAAGACCAGGAACGGAACAAACGAGGCCGCCAGCACTATCTCCGAAACCGATCCAAAGCCGCGGGAGAGAACGTCTGCCCAGCTGGTGGTTTGCTGGACTTTAACCGCTCCCTTCTGGGCGGGGTTCAGGTCCTCAATCTTTTGAGCCTTGCGGGTTAATTTGGCAAAATCCTGCCTGATCTCTACTGAATGCTTGGGCAGCTCTTCCAGCAGATTTGAAGCTTTGTTAAATCCGAAATACACCAGTCCACCCAACGCCGCGCATGTCAGTATGACCGCGATTGCGGCGGCAACAGCACGCGGCATTCGCATCCGCGTGAAAAAATCGACCACGGGATCCAGGACGAATGCAAATAGCATTGACACCAAAATGACCGCTAGCGGCTCCTCTGCGAAATAACAAAATGTCAGGATTGCACCGATGCCGAGCAGAGTCAGCGCCCAGTTCTTGTTCCCGGGCCGAGGATGTGCAATGTTGGCGCCCTGAGGTGGTGGCGCGGGCCCCTCTTTTTTCATCACCGGCTTGTGTTCGAGCTTTGTAATTGTGTCGGTCATATAATCGCTGCATGGATCACGGCAGCACCATTCCGGCGCTAAAGCCGCGAGTCTTGGGCTTAGATGTCGGTTCGAGGAGAATCGGAATTGCTATTTCTGATCCGCTGGGCCTTACCGCGCAAGGGTTGCCGACCCTGTTTCGGCAGAACAAACGACTGGATTTCGAGCAACTTGCGAAGATAATCACTGACTATCAAGTTTCTGAAATCGTGGTTGGCTACCCGCTTCGTCTCAGCGGAGCGGAAGGCATCCAATCCGAAAAAATGCAGCTTTTTGCCGAGGAACTACGCAAGAAGTTTGCCCTGACGGTCCATCTTTGGGACGAGCGCCTCACCTCGACCCAGGCCAACCGCCTCCTCCGTGAAACTGACCTCTCGATCAAAAAGCGCGGGCAAGCTGTGGATCGCATGGCAGCGATTCTCATTCTGCAGAATTGGATGGAAGCGAGGCTTTTAGCTGCGAGCTACGAGCTGTGAACTCTGAGCTGTGGAGCGCCCGTCACGTTTTGTAGCTATTTTGAGCACCCTCTTATTTTGCGGGTTCTCTGCGAACTCGGCGGCTTCTCTCTGCGAACTCTGCGGTTAAAGCTTTTGCTGTTTTGCTTATAAACAAGCCGTCCTTCATCACAAACAATGGCGTGTTCGAATCGCGTGCTACTCTCGATTCTTAAATTGAAATGACTGCGTCTGCACAACTCGCATCCGTTCTCTACGCTCTCGGCGCATTCCTCACCTGGGGAATCAGCGACTTTCTCGGCGGATATACCGCCAGGCGATTTAATTCTTTTTACCTCGCGGCTCTGGGCCATTTAAGTGGCACGGTTTTGATGGTGACCATCGCGCTGACAAATCACCAGCCTATCCCTTCGCTCATACACTTGCGATGGGCATTCGCCGCCGGAGTGTGTGGCGGAGTTGCGCTTGCGCTTTTCTATCGCGCATTGTCGCAGGGCAATATGGGGCTGGCTGCGCCGGTTTCGGCTGTCCTCGGAGCGGCCGTTCCGGTTGCGTTCGGAATATTTACCGAGGGACTACCCAAAGCCTTGCCCATCGCAGGATTTGGCTTTGCACTCGCGGGCATCTGGCTGGTATCTCGACCGGAACGAGGACGTCGCCCCGAAGGATTGGGGCTGGCGATGATCTCCGGCGTCGGCTTTGCGCTGTTCTTCATATTTATCAAGCAGGCAGGAAGCGGATCCGCACTTTGGATGGCAGCAGGCGCGCGCGGCGCATCGCTGCTTGCGACCGGTCTCATTACTCTCGTCGGGCGAAAGTTCAGGCCCGCATATCCAGTCGGTTTTGGGCTAGGCTTGCTTGCCGGGTGCATCGACGTGACCGGAACATTTCTGTTTGTCCGCGCCAGCCAGATGGGCAGGTTGGATACCGCCGTGATTTTGAGTTCGCTTTACCCCGCGCTCACCGTCATTCTCGCGCGCATTTTTTTGGGCGAGCACTTCAACCGTTGGAAAACAATCGGCATGATTGCCGCGCTGGTTGCCGTGCCAATGATTGCGGCGGGATAGAGCGCTGAATGCAACGGCAGTATGAAGCCGGCTACTTGGTTTCGTGTAGTCATTCTGGGTTGAGTTGAAGGGCTCAAAGCCTAGACAGATTTCTGCAGCCATTCTGGGCGGAGTTGGACCGCCATTCTATCCCCGACCTATCATCCCGAACGAAGCTGGTAACATCCACTCGTGGCGCTTGTAGAGATCCGAAATCTTACCAAGATTTTCCCGCAGGGAGAATCCGCCTTCACTGCCGAGAAAGCGGAAGTCCGTGCGGTCGACGATGTATCTCTCGACATTCAAGCCGGCGAGACCTTCGGTCTGGTCGGGGAATCAGGTTCAGGAAAGAGCACGCTCGGCCGGCTAGCCCTAAGGCTGATCGAGCCAACCTCTGGCAATGTGCAGTTCGACGGCCATGATCTTCTTCATGCAAGCCATAGCGAGTTGCGCCGCCTGCGCCGCCACATGCAGATCATTTTTCAGGATCCCTTCAGCTCGCTCGATCCGCGCATGCGGGTGCGAGACCTGGTCGCGGAGCCATTGGTTATCCACAACCGCACGGGCGAGGATGCGCGTTTCCCCAAAAACTCAGCTGGTGGGGGTACGGGCGTTTTCGCCCGTACTCTGCCTGGGATCAAGGTCCAAGTCGCCGATCTCCTCAAAGCTGTCGGCCTCGACTCCTCCGCCATGAGCCGTTATCCCCACGAATTCAGCGGAGGCCAGCGCCAGCGCATCGTGATCGCACGTGCACTGGCACTCCGCCCCAAGTTCATCGTTTGTGACGAGCCGGTCTCCGCCCTCGATGTCAGCGTGGGCGCCCAGATCGTAAATTTATTGGCGAAACTGCAGCGCGACTTCGGCCTGACTTATTTATTCATCTCGCATTCCATGCCTGTGGTGCGTTATCTTTCGACACGTATTGCGGTCATGTACCGCGGCAAGATCGTCGAGATCAACTCGACAGAGAACATCATTCAGAATCCTCAGCATCCGTACACGAAAACGCTGCTCGCAGCCACACCGGAAGTCGCGGTGTGATCAGAGCGGAGTCTTCTGTTTCCTTGAAGACAGCGATTTCGAATTACACAGCTCAACCATCGGGGAGGGTCCTCTGTGGCATTCCTCGGCGAACCTCAGTGTTCTCTGTGGTGAAGATTTCAAAAGGGTGAACCACAGAGGACACAGAGTTCCACAGGGGAAAACACAGAGGAATTCGCAAAAGACTTATGCAGCATGAGTTCTACGCTCGTGAACGTCGTGTCCTTCGCAGTTTGTGAACTTGAAGTACGTTGCCCATTCGACACCAATCATCTTCTCGGTTTATTCTTCAATCGCAAAACAGGAGGAGAATATGAAGCTTGCAATTTTGATTTTGAGTCTGGTGTCGACAGCTGCCGCGCAATCCAAGTCGCCCATCTCTGACGCGCTGCGCCAGATGCTTGGTGGCCGCGAGAAGAACACCGTCGCCGCCTTCGAGGAGATGCCGGCCGAAAAATACAACTTCAAACCGACGGCGGAGCAGATGACGTTTGGACACCTGGCGGCGCACATCGCAGAAGCAAATTATTACTTTTGTGCGAACACAGGCGATGTGCCCGAACCAAAGGTTCAGGAGATGAAAGGGACAGAAAGCAAAGAGAAACTCGTGGCCGCTATGAAATCTTCCTTTGAGTTCTGCCACACCGCGCTCGAAAAAGCTGATGACGCCAAACTGAGCAGCGACATAAAGTGGTTTGACGGCAAACCGAAATCTCGCGCCTGGGCAGCACTGGGCCTGGCCAGCAGCTGGGCCGATCACTACGGCGCGGCCGCGATGTACCTGCGCTTAAACGGACTGCTGCCGCCTACTGCCAAGAAATAACACATTTAATCGCTGGTTAGAATAGAGGGATGGCGCCTCATTCCGATGCTGATTCGATCCGCGACCTACTGCAGCGCTCGAAAACCATTGCCGTAGTTGGGCTTTCTGACAGTCCAATGCGACCCAGCTACGGTGTCTCTGCTTACATGCAGTCGCACGGGTACAAAATCATTCCTGTCAATCCAACCATTGCTGAAACGCTGGGAGAAACCTCCTATTCGGCATTGCGGAGCGTTCCGGAGGAGATCGACATCGTAAATATCTTCCGTCGTCCGGAATACGTGGGGGAAATTGTCGATCAGGCGATTGAATTGAAAGTCCCGGCGATATGGATGCAGGAAGGCGTCATCAATCAAAAAGCCGCAGAGAAGGCCGAGAAAGCGGGCATTTTTGTGGTGATGGATCTTTGCATACTTAAGGAGCATCAGGCGCGATTCCGGTAGCTCTGGCTACGCCCTTACAAAGATCACGCTGGCGTCATCTTGGAGCCCGGCAACATTCACATAATGGCGCACGTCTGTAAGGATGCTCTCGCTCGAGGCGAGAGGGTTGAGCACATGCTCGCGCAGGCGCTCGGAGCCGTATTCTTCCTGGTTGAAAGATGAAGCCTCAGTAATGCCGTCGCTGTAAAGCACCAGCCGCGAGCCGGGCGGGAGCTGAATTTCGCTCTCGGAAAATCCGGTGATGGCTAAGCCCAGCGGCGTTCCAGCTTCCGTCGGCAGAAAGCGAGCGTGGTCGCCTTCGACCAAGAGAGGAGGCAAATGTCCGGCGCTGGCGAATTTTAATGTTCGATTTTTGGGATCGAGAATGGCGTAGATAAGGGTCACGAATCGCCCGGTCGGAAAGTCTTCGACCATCAGTTGGTTCAGTTTCGCCAGTGTCTGCGCCGGAGAGCTGCATGTATCCGCAAGCGACCGCAGCATGGCACGCGTGGCCGACATCAGCAGCGCCGCCGCCGTGCCCTTACCAGAGACGTCAGCTAAAACCAGGCCCCAGCAACCGTCGTTAAACGGAATGAAGTCGTACCAGTCGCCGCCAATATCGCCGGCAGGAACGGAGAGGCCGGAAATGGCAAATCCAGGTACGTAAGGCGACGCCTTGGGCAGGAGCGCCTGCTGGATGATCCGCGCTTCTTCTGACTCGCGGGTCATGCGCTGGCGTCGTTCTTGTTCGGCCCGGAACCGCTGGCAATTGTGCAGCGCGATGGCTATGTGTTCGCAAAGCGCGTGCAGCAGTTGCAATTGCTGCTGTGGAAACGCATCTACCTCGGAGTGCGACGCTGAGAACACGCCCACAACTTTCCCATCCACGACCAGGGGTATCGCTACCTCCGAAAGAGTGGACGCTTCGCAAGCCAGGTAATAAGGATCAAGCCTTACGTCTGGCGCGTAGTGCATTTTGCCGGTCGATGCGACACGGCCGACCATTCCATCGATGCCGACCTTGAGCCGATCACCTTTGTCATGCAGGGTGCAGCCGCATACGCAGGCAAGTTCCAACTCGCCGCGCTCTTCATCGTGCAGATAAAGATTGGCTTCGATGCAGCCGAATGCGCAGGAAACATGATTGACGATCTGGTCGATTAAAAGGTCGAGGTCAAGGATGGACGTGATCTTCGGAATCCACTCCTGCAGCTTGAGGAGATCCTCGATTCGACCACTCTGCAACGAGTGATCGATAACAGCAGTGATCTGAGCCGAGTTGGGAATCGTAGCCACGGGTTACACATTGCGCGCGCTAACAGAGAGATGACCCTACCTATTCGCCGGATTCTGTTTTAGTTTTCGGGCCCGAGGCTTCGGATCGAACAGAGCGGATCTCACTCAGGCGCTGGCGAATGCGCTTCTCCATGCCTTCGTTCGTCGGATGATAGTAACGGCGATCTTTCAGATTGTCGGGAAGGCACTGCATATCGGCGACTTTGCTCTCCATATCGTGCGCGTATTGGTAGCCCTGACTATAACCGAGGTTCTTCATCAGGCCGGTGGGCGCGTTGCGAAGGTGCAGCGGGACCGGCTCGGCAGCGGTTCGTTCTACATCCTGCTGAACATCGGAATAGGCGGTATATAGCGCGTTTGATTTCGGGGCAATCGCGAGATAGACCGCAGCCTGGGCAAGCGCAAGATTTCCCTCGGGCATGCCGAGGAATTCAATTGCGTCGCGCGCGGCCATGCACAACGACAGCGCATTGGGATCGGCGAGTCCGATGTCTTCGACCGCCATTCGCACAATGCGGCGGGCAACGTACAGCGGGTCCTCGCCGGCTTCGAGCATGCGGGCCAGCCAGTATAAAGACGCGTCAGGATCGCTGTTGCGCACTGATTTGTGGAGCGCCGAGATCAGGTTGTAATGCTCTTCACCGGCTTTGTCGTAAAGCAGAACGCGCTTTTGCAGTGCATCCTGCACGATGTCGGTGGTGATCTCGCGTGAGCCGGAAATTTCCTCGGGTGCGCCAGCCTCCACCGCACCTTGGGGAGCCTGGGGAGTTTGACTATTTTTGCTGGATGCTCGGGTCTTGTCCAAAGCCAGAGCAGCCGCGACTTCCAGCACGTTATAAGCGCTGCGGGCATCGCCACTCGAATACGCAGCGATCTGGCGGAGGACGTCGTCGGTGGCTGAGAGCTTTCTGGCACCCAGGCCGCGCTCGCTGTCCTCAAGCGCTCGCCTGAGCAACAGCACGATC
>JBOGLH010000073.1:0-3899 GCA_050746025.1 Terriglobales bacterium
CTACTCGTATGTGGCGGGGCGCGTGGGGCTTGTTCCTGCTTATGACGTGCAGGGAACGCTGTCCTCCGGCGTGATGGTATTCCCCATCAATTTGCAGGACTCCGTGATGTACGTCCTTTCCTCAGACAGCGCCGACGACGCCAGGGTAGACCTGCGCGACAAGCTCACGGGCGTGAGATTAACGCTTCAGCTTCCCAGCCAACACGCTGCAATTGCTGTGATCGGCAAGCAGCAAAAAAGCGTTGTAGCGAAATACGGATTCTGAGGACACGGATTTAAATGGCATGCAAAATGGAACGATGCCATCTTCCGGTATCGCCTTGAAAAATGACCGTTTACATGAGGCGTGATCGGGTAACCACGCTTGATTACCATAAAAGATAAGGCGCGTTACTTAAGTGACATTTACATAAATTGAGGCGGACCGTAGTATCCATTTCGTGGTTTGGCAGTTCTGGGGGAGGGCTGCCGAGGCGTCCTGAACTGAAATGTTCAGGGCGCTTTTTTTATTCGCTGCCCCACGCCTCTCGCTTCAGTTGTCCGCTGGCCCCAAATCCGACAGGAAACGCGAAACTCCAGGCTTGCGACTTCTTCCGCTACGATGCATCAAATACGGTGTTACGATACTTGGAGCCAAGGCGGGCTCACTGGTCGTTGCCCGGCCTGGATCGGCGGCGGACAACACTCGTGGAGGAGAAATGGCGAGCAACGGAATTCTGGAAGTAACAGATGCAAATTTCGATCAGGATGTTCTGAAGTCAGATCAGCCGGTTCTGGTGGACTTCTGGGCTGCCTGGTGCGGGCCGTGCCGCGCGCTCGCTCCCATCGTCGACGAACTCGCCAAAGACAACCATGGCAAGATCAAAGTCGGCAAAATGGATGTCGACAGCAACCAGGCCACACCCATGCGCTATGGCGTCCGCGGCATTCCCACCCTGCTGGTGTTTAAGGGCGGACAGGTGAAGGAACAGATCGTAGGGTACGTGCCTAAGGAAACCATTCAGAAGGCGATCGACAAACACGTTGGGTAATGCGGTCGCTGGTCGCTAGTCTTTAGTTGTTGGCAAAAACTCAAAACGCCCGGTTTCTTAGCCGGGCGTTACTGTTTTCGGAAGCTTTTAAGCTGAGAGCTGAAAGCTGAACGCTGACAGCTGGTTTTTCAATACTTCCGCAACACTCCAATTACTCTCCCCTGCACTTCGACAGAAGCGGCTGGAAGCACGATGGGTTGCATACTGGTATTGGAAGGCTGGAGGCGAATATTTTCGCCTTCCCGGTAAAAGCGCTTGAGGGTTGCATCGGTTCCTTCTACCAGAGCCACGACGATATCCCCGTTGTGCGCGGTTCGGCTCTTTTCCACCATCACGTAGTCGCCATTGAGAATGGCTTCGTCCTGCATCGAATCGCCGCGAACTTCAAGCACAAACACTTCCTTCGAACGCACAAAATCGGCGAGTGAAATGGTTTCGTTGTTCTGCACCGCCTCGATAGGCTGGCCAGCCGCAATGCGGCCCAGCAGCGGCAGCACCATGGTGGTATTCACCGCCATGGCCTGCTTGAGCCGGCCTTTTGGCGGCAACAGGTCAATGGAGCGGCTGCGGTTGTAATCGCGCGTCAGCAGCCCTTTTTTCTCCAGATTGGAAATGTGCTTGTGCACCGTCGCCAGCGAACTCAACTCCAGTCCCTGGCCGATTTCTTCGAATGACGGTGAATAGCCATTCTTCTGCACAAACTCGGAGATGAAGTCGTACACCTGCCGTTGCCGTCGGGTAATTGCCATAGAGCAATTTTGGGCGAAAGGAAGGCGAATGTCAAAAGAAATCCATCAAGCCATGTCATCCTGACCGAAATCAGTCCGTTCGATTGCGAACGGACTGATGCAGTCGAAGGACCCCTATCCTCGTATCTGCCGCGGCGGTGAAAGGGTCGTAAAGACAGCCAGAGAAAGTTCCAGCCCGTTCGCAGACATGCGCGGTAGGGGTCCTTCGACTGCGAAACTGCTCCGCGACGCGGAGCAGTTTCTCCGCTCAGGATGACAGCTGGAAGCGGGGGATAGTTTATTTTGAGCGATTCATCAAACCCGGCGTCATCCTGAGCGACTTCAGTCGCGAAGGACCTGGCGCGCAGCGGCAGGTCTGCCGTGGCAACGTGCATAAGAGCTTCGCGCCAGATCCTTCGCAAGCTCAGGATGACAGCTATTGCGAGGTCACTGCCTTCAGATAACGGTAGTAAAAATCCACCCCGCGATAAAACGAATCCACGCGGATGCGTTCGTCCTTGCCGTGAGCACGAATGTCATCGCGATCGATGGCTTCGCCCGACACGCAGTAGGAGGGCATGCCCGCTGCATTGGTGTAGATGTCGTCCGAGGCGCCGGTCGACATATCGGGAATCACGGGTAACCCGGGCCACATGCTGTTCACGACCTTCTCCAGGGGCTCAAATACATCGGGACGCAGCGGCGGCGGCGGATACGACCGGCGATTATTCACTCCACCAATCGCGCCCATATCCTTCACGGCAATTTTAGGATCATCTACGACTTTTTCAAGTTCCTGCCGGATCTCCTCGGGCGCATGGCCGGGAATGATGCGGCAGTTTACGTTGGCCTGCGCCATCTGCGGCAGAGCATTGTTGGCATGACCCGCGTTCAGGCGTGTGGCCACGCAGGTTGTGTGCATGATCGAGTTGTCGATCGGATCTTTCGACAGGCGCGCCACGGCGTCCATGTCGGGAGGAATCTTGAGGATCGCGCGCATATCAGCCGCCCGCTCGCCGCTGGCGATCTTTGCCATACGCTCGTAGTAAGCGCGCGTGATGTGGGTCAACTCGAAGGGAAACTGGTAATGCTCCAGTCGCGCCAGGCCATCGGCAAGATGATAGATGGCATTGTCCGGCCGGGGCAGTGAACTGTGGCCGCCGGGATTGGTCACCGTGAGCTGATAGTCGGAATACAGCTTCTCCGCTGCGTCCACGGTCATGAATTGCGGCTTGCCGTTCTCGGACAGGATTCCGCCCCCGTCGTGGTTGAGCACGAACTCGGCATCGATCAAATCGCGGTGGTTCTTGAGCAGCCAGTCCACGCCATTCGAAGTGCCGCCTTCTTCGTCCGCGGTCAACGCCAGGATGATGTCGCGATCGGGAACATAACCCTCTTTCTTGTAGCGGATCAGGGTCGTCACCATAATGGCGTCGCCGTCTTTCATGTCCTGGGTGCCGCGGCCGTAGTAGTAACCGTCTTTCTCGACAAACTGAAAGGGATCGGTGGTCCAGTCTTCACGCCGGGCCTCGACCACGTCGAGATGACCGATCAGCAGCACCGGTTTGTGCTTGCCGCTTCCGTGCAGGCGGACCACCAGATTCTTCTTGCGATCGTTTGGCCCCATGATTTGCAGATCGCTTGCGGGAAATCCAGCATCTCGAAAACGCTGCGCCATGGCTTCCGCGGCGGTGGTCACATTACCGACCGAATCGGTGGTATTGATTTCGATCAACTGCTTGAAGATGTCATGAGAAAGCTGCCGGGTGGCATCGTCAATTTGTGACCGTGAAGCGATGGCCAGAAACAGAAAAGCGATCGTCAAAGACCAGTTCCAAGATTTCAATCTGAGGCTCCTTGGTAGCACCGGCTGTACGGAGGGTGCCCGCCCTCCAAATGTCTGACAAAAAATGCCTGTCTACATTACCAGAATAAATTGGAGGACGGCGTTGCCGCCATGATGGCTCCGCGCTCGGTGAAGGCGGCAAGGGATTCTCAAGCAAGTCCAGCAAGCCCACCGCGATCTCGAAGGACGCAAAAACCACCGGAAAGCTGCTGCTGACAATGTAGGCGCGAGCGCCCCGCTCGTGCTGCAGCGCCATGGAGGCCGAGACCAGGAATGGCGGAGCACGAGCGGGGG
>JBOGLH010000074.1:0-13360 GCA_050746025.1 Terriglobales bacterium
CGAAACTCGATACCGTGGTGCTGACTTCGGCCACGCTGGCGGTTGGCGGCGGCTTCGATTACATACGCCAGCGGCTGTGGATCGAGCATGCGAAAGATCTGGTGCTGCCTTCGCACTTCGACTATCCGAACCAGGCGATTTTGTATGTGCCGCCAGATTTGCCCGATCCGCGAACCCCGCAATTTTCAGTGAAAGCTGCCGACCGCATTCGCAAACTGCTGGAGATCACACGCGGGCGGGCATTCGTTCTGTTCACCAGCTACGCGCAGATGCGCGACATTTACCAAAGATTGTTGGGCGAAGTTGAGTTCCCCATGCTGCTGCAGGGCGATGCCCCGAAGAGCGCGCTGCTCGAGGAGTTTCGCATCACGCCGAATTGTGTGCTGTTTGCGACATCATCTTTTTGGCAGGGAGTGGACGTGCAAGGGGAACAGCTCAGTTGCGTGATCATCGACCGCCTGCCATTTGCCGTGCCTTCGGATCCAGTGATTGCAGCACGCGTGAAAGCGGTGGACGCGGAAGGTGGGAATGCGTTCTTTCAATACCAGGTGCCGGCGGCGGTGATTACATTGAAGCAGGGATTTGGCAGGCTGATTCGGTCACTGCATGATCGAGGGCTGCTGGCGCTACTGGACAACCGCATTCTGAAAAAGCAATACGGGCGCGTGTTTGTGGAAAGCCTGCCGAATTATCGACGAACGACAGATATTGGGCAGGTGGAAAAGTTTTTCGGGGTTGGGGATTCAGGCTGAGATCGCTGCGTTGCTGCAACTTAGGCTTCTGAGCCGCCGACCAAAGACCGACGACCGACGACGGTTTTTACGCGCGGCCTTTTTTCTTCGTCGCCAAGCGGACTTTTTCCCATGGCCGCTTCGGGCGCTCGGGCACAGGTTTGTCACGCCCGACGACCCGATCATATTGATAAGCTTCGCTCACCGTTCCTAATGATTCGTTATACAAGCTAGGCAGGCCGAGTGCCTCTTTCAATTCTTCGCTGAACTGCTGCAGCGCTTTCAAGTGATCGGCGGTCGCGGCCACTTCCGTCTTCGAGGTCTTCAGCACTTGCTGATAGCCGCGGTTGATGAGCTTGGAAATCTCGCCGTTAATAAGGTAGCCGGGATAGGCAAAAATCTTTACGCCATCTTCACCATCTTTATCGATGGCAGCCGAGACGCTGTACTTCTTCACGAAGACGCGACCCGGCCGGCCGGGAGCGTCAGTTAAATCAAAGCCATGATCGCGAAGCCACTGGACCGCGTCTTCGTATGTGCGTTGCTCAACGGTTGTTGCCATTAATCAGCTCCTAGCTCTTAGCTCGAACCGACTGGCTTTAGCTAAAGGCTAAGAGCTAATAGCTAAGAGCTGGTCTTCAGCGTTAGATGCATCCACCACTTAATCGACGCATACCCAAACCACTGTATCCCAGAGTGCTCCTCTATAATCTAACGACTAACCGCCGATTTGTATTCTCGGCGACATTACGATAGTCACAAGTGCATGCGTCCTTCAACCGTCAAATTCGACGAACCCGAGTCTGCGAGCAGTCGCTCCAAGCTCGGTCAGAGCAGCCTGGAGCGCATTGGGAACACGCCTTTGCTGCGGTTGGAGCGCATCATCGGCGATTTTCCCAACCTGCAACTGCTCGGCAAAGCTGAGTGGTACAACCCGGGTGGATCGGTGAAAGACCGAGCGGCCTTTAACATTGTGAAAGACGGACGGCGCACCGGAAAATTTTCTGCCGGCAAGACTCTGCTCGATTCGACCAGCGGCAACACCGGCATTGCCTATGCAATGATCGGTGCTGCCGACGGGTTTCCGGTTACGCTCTGCATGCCGGAAAATGTTTCGGTTGAGCGCAAGCGGATTCTATTCGCTTACGGCGCAAAAATTGTTTATACCGATCCTGCCGATGGTTCTGACGGGGCAATCACCAGGGCGCGTGAACTCTACGCCCGCGAGCCGGAAAAATATTTCTATGCCGACCAGTACTCGAACCCCGCCAACTGGCAGGCTCACTACCATGGCACGGCCGAAGAAATCTGGCAACAAACTGAAGGACGGATCACGCACTTCGTGTCCATGCTCGGCACCAGCGGAACCTTCATGGGGACATCGCGCCGCTTGAAAGAATTGAACCCGAATGTCCGCTGCATTTCGCTGCAGCCGGATTCGCCATTCCACGGTATCGAGGGCGCGAAGCACATGGCCAGTGCAATCGTGCCCAAAATTTACGATCCCAAGCTGGCCGACGAAGACATCGAGATTGCGACCGAAGACGCCTACGGATACGCAATTCGAGCTTCGCGTGAAGAAGGCCTGCTGCTGGGCATCTCGGCGGGCGCAGCGATCGCCGGGTGCATTCAGGTCGCACGTAGGTTGCAGAAAAACGAAGAAGCGATAATGGTCACGATCTTCCCTGACTCCGGCGACAAGTATTTGAGCGAACGATTTTGGACAGAAAACAGCTTCTAGCTCTTAGCTCTTAGCTTTTAGCCAAACCGGACCAAGTTCAGCTAAGAGCTAAAGGCTAAGAGCTAACAGCTTATGTTGCGCCTTGGCCAATCCCATTACGACGCGCTTCGCCACCATGGCGAGGAGACCTACCCGCACGAGTGCTGCGGTGTGCTCCTCGGCCGCATGGACGACGATGGCACCCGGGTCGTAACTTCCATCGCGCGCGCCGGAAACACGCGCACCGACTCTCCGCAAAACCGTTACAACATCGATCCCAAAGACCATGTGCGCATCCAGCGTGAGGGCCGTGAACGAGGAGAGGACATCATTGGGTACTACCATTCTCACCCCGATCATCCTGCCCAACCATCTAAAACTGATCTCGCGGATGCCTATTGGCCCGGACTGTCTTATGTGATCACTAGCGTTGAAACGGGCAAGGCCGTGCTGACAAATTCGTTCGAGCTCGAGCTAACGGGCGCTGATGAGATTGACAAGAAGTTTGTCGCTGAAAAAATTGACGTTGTATGAATTATGTCCGTGTGGCGCGGGCGCCCCGCCCGCGAGAGGATCGTATCAGGGCACGTCTTCAGACGTGCCGCTCTTAGTGCCGAGTGCAAAACGCGCTTCAGCGTGGCCAGTGCTTTGATTTAGAAACGCGACAGGGGCTAAAGCCCACCCCTTGTGCTCCCATCTCTGGCACGTCTGAAGACGTGCCCTGATACGGAGCGCGATTTGGGCGCAAGCTACATCGTCGCAGTTTTTTCGAGCGCGCCTGAGTGTTCAGAAAACCAATTCACAATTCTCCGACCAAATTCCTGTGGGTTGACCTGGTATGCGCCGCAGTGAACCGCGTGCGGCACCAGCCAGAGAGCCACATGCATTGGACTCGCGGCCTTAATATCTTTTGAATTGTAAGACGGTATATTACGGTCGCTCGTCCCATGAATGAGCAACACCGGCACCGTCGAGGCTTTTACGGCTTCTTTCGGCGAGGCCAAGTTAAGATTCAATCCGTACTTCATACGAACATACAGAAATCCCACTTCATCGGTCGGCCAAAAAAATGTTCTGCCGAGCCACGGCCCGAAATGGAAGGGCTGACCGAAACGCGCGTATGAGACTTCTCTGAAACTCTCAAACGGCGACTCCGCGACGACTGCACAGAAGCCTGGTTCGCGTGAGAGCCCCTGTAATACCTGCGCCGCCCCCATGGACTCACCGAATCCGAAGATGCAGCCTGATCGTTCATTTTTCCTGATCCAATCTGCCCAGCGATGAATGTCATCGGACTCCAACAAGCCATAGGTCGCAATTGGTCCCCCGCTCAGGCCATGGGCGCGGGCGTCGGGAAGGAGCACGCTGTAACGATTTGCGAGAAGCCAGCGACCGTAACCTAACATGCCCAGCCGGTTGTCACTTACTCCATGAAGCAGGATTACCGTGGCGCCATTCGCTTGCGCAGGGCGAAAGAACCAGGCTCGGAGAACCGCACCGTCCTGCGCTGTAATGTTGGCATCGCGAAGATCAATTTTATTCTCGCTTGCATAGAGCCTGACCTGTTCTTCATCGGAGGGCGTAATCGGCCGATGCCCGGGATGAGTTGCTACTTCGCCCAGCCACATACCATCGAAAAGCGTTCCCGCAGCGTACAGGATCGCAAGAACGACACCAATTCGGCAAAGCCATCTACCTCGGCGTGATGGAGCGTCATTCATGACTGTGTTTGGTACGAACCAGATTCGAGTGAGGTTCCCCTTCACAGATTCAAAGTGATGCCTGGCTTAATCAATGCCCCGAATCGCGGGCGAGGGCGCCCGCGCCACACGGGCAGATTGTATGGCAGTGCTGATCCCGCCGGATGCGGCCTGACCGCTGCTGACCCGGCAAAACCCTGCATACGCTGTTCAGAATGATGCACTTAGCTTGTGCCTGTGTTCTAATAATTACAAACCATTCATGCCAAGTGCCCGAACCAAATTGCGCCGGAAAGTGAAGGCTGCCTCGCGAACTGTGCGCGGCGTGCGCAAGATTGTGCGCGCGCTGGCTTCGACCGACCATCCTTTGCTGGCGCACATCATTCCTATGCGGCGCTGCAATCTGGCTTGCAAATATTGCAATGAATTCGACGATGTTTCGAAGCCGGTACCGCTCGACACCATGTTCAAGCGCGTCGATAAGCTGGCTGAGTTGAAGACCTCGGTGATCACCATCAGCGGGGGCGAGCCGCTGCTGCATCCTGAGCTGGATGACATCATTCGCCGCATTCGGGGCAATGGCATGGTCGCCGGCATGATCACCAATGGATATCTGATCGTTCCTGAGCGCATCAAGCGCCTGAACCACGCCGGCCTGGAATGGCTGCAGATTTCAATTGATAACGTGAATCCCGACGAAGTTTCGAAAAAGAGCCTGAAAGTGCTCGACAAGAAGTTGCAGATGCTGGCCGAGCATGCCGACTTTCACGTGAACATAAATTCTGTGGTCGGCGGCGGAGTGTGCAATCCGCAGGATGCGCTCACCATCGGCAAACGCGCACTGGATCTTGGCTTCAGCTCGACGATTGGAATTATTCACGATGGCGACGGACAGCTGCAGCCCCTGGCAGAGGAAGAACGGCGCGTCTACCACGAGATGAAGGCACTCGAAAAACGCAGCTTCACCCGGATCAATTCTTTTCAGGACAACATTGCGCTAGGCCAACCGAACCAGTGGCGATGCCGCGCCGGCGCCCGTTATTTGTATATCTGCGAGGACGGCTTGGTGCATTACTGCTCGCAACAGCGCGGATATCCCGCGATCCCGCTCGAGCAATATTCGGTTGTCGATATCCGCCGCGAATACCTCACCGAAAAAGGCTGCGCACCGCACTGTACGGTTTCGTGCGTGCACCAGGTGTCAGTGTTCGATGGGTGGCGGGATCCGCAGAAGCCAGCACCGGCAGCTTCGAAAGCAGCTACGGCCGGCGAGCTGGTGCAGATCGAGTAGTGGAACAAGTGCTTCGGTGTCGGCGTCTAATCCAATGCTGGGATGTTCCGAGTGAAAATCCTCTGTTCCGTATCCCTCGTGCTCATATTAGGCGCGGCCGTGTCCGGACAGGACGCGTTACCGGCGAGTGTGCGCGTCGAGATCACAACAAACAAGAAGATTTATTCGGTGGGCGAACCGATTCAGTTTCGCGCCCTGCTTGTGAATACCAGCTCCGGGTCACCAACTTGGATTTCCAAGGGCTTCTGGTATTCGGGCGGGGGGATCGCTGGATTTCAGGTGAACGTGATTCAACTTAGCGGAAAGAAGCCCTCGAAGTGCAGCATCTTCGCCGCTGATCGCTTCGATTCCCCTGGATCCAGGACTCCCAAGCAGGTTCTCGAAGAAGACTTCATGTTACTCGGACCACGGGAGATGATAGGATTTGAGGATACGTGGTCAAGATGCGCCAAGAACTACCCTGGTAAATACGAGATCACGGCCGAATATTGCACCTGCGATTTAAACCAAGATCGAGTAAAAGATTTGGAAGTAAACAGATCGCTCGTACTGAGCGGTACATACCGTTCGAGACCAGTTAGCTTCGAAATTCGTTAGCAAATCTTCCTTCTCGCGAAGCACAAACCCGACCAGGTTTCATCGATCGCGCAGACTTTGTAATCCACCCAGCCGGCGTTGAGACCGAATTCGCGCACGATGTTTCCGTCGAGATCGGTCTTCACTCCGGAAGCTTTCTTCGGCCACGCGATCCAGAGTGCCGCCTTGTTGGGCAAAGCATTGGCCAGCGGACGAAAATCACGGGCCAATTCGGCTAGCGACAGCGCGAACAGCACCGCAACGTTCGCATCTTTTGGATCGTCGACAATTTTTGTGTACGCGGGCAGCGGGTCGAGCTTTCGTTCAAAGCCATTCGGCGGGTTGATGAGCATGACCGAAGAGTTATCGCGAATGCCAAGCTTCTTAGGCAATGCCGAGGCGGAGTAGCTGGCCATGGCGCTGGGAACGGCAGGATTTCGAGGCGCGTTCTTGATTGCTCGTTTGATGGCCGCTCGGATTTCATCCCACACGGCGAACTCAGCGTCGGGTATCAGTTTGCGGGCGGTGTTCACGCGCTCCGGGTCTCCGCCGACGAACAGGATTGGCACCGTGCGGGTCGCCTTGGCTCGACGAAAATGTCCGGCTATTTCGCGGCCTTGAGACGGGAGTCGGCTGAGGTCGATCAGGAAAAGTTCAGGCGGATGCTCGCGAATTTCTGCCAAGTTGCGCTTTTCAGCGTCGAACATAATTTTTGCTTTGTAGCCGAAAGCCTTCAGTGCGCGCGCCCGCTCTTTCGCTTCTGGTTCATTCCAGTGGACTAAGAGTACATTGGCCATTCAGAATTCTCGGCGGGCGAGGGCGCCCCATACGCACACACTTTAACTAATGGCTTTCTTGTCGAACTGGCGCAGGCCGAGGACCAGCAGCAGCAGATCGAAGAATGCCAGCCCTGCGAGTACGGCGGTCATCGAGAGATGCGGAAAGCCCGGCACCAGCGACGCGCGCAGGCCTTCGCTGGCATAGACCAGCGGGTTTATCAGAACGATCTTTTGCAGAACCGGAAATGCGTTGAGTGCGCTCCACGGGTAGTAAGTGCAGCCGAAGAAGATCATCGGGGTGAGTACCATGCTGAACATCAGGCCGATGTGTTGCTGGTTCACAGTGCAGCCTAAGGCAAGGCCTCCGCACGCAGAAAATGCCGCCACCAGAATAGTGATGCCCGCGAACATAACCGCGGCATGAATGCTGATGTCGATGGGCCGGAGCAACAACCAACCCAATGGCAGCACGATCAACCCTGCGACCACTGCCTGAATCATTCCGAACAGAACTTTCTCGATTGCCAACCAGATAGTCCCGATGGGCGCGAGCAGGCGGTCTTCAATTTCTCTCGTCCATTGAAATTCGGCGATCAACGGCATGGCCACCGCCCAGATTCCGGTGAACACCATGCTGATGGCCATGATTCCCGGCAACAGTAGCGCTTTGTATGACGCAGGCATATAGCCGCTGCGCACCATCACTCGTCCGAAGATGAAGACGAACATCAGCGGCTGCAGGAAGGTCTGCAGGAATAACTGCATCGCGTTGCGTCTAGCGACGTGAGCATCGCGAGCTAGCAGGGCGCCAAAAGTTTTCCAGTTCAATCGCGCAGGCTCCTTCCGGTGTGATGTAGAAAGAGATTTTCCAGACTGGGCTCGGAGATGTGCACATCCACGAGTTCTGCGCCGGTGGTTGCGGCCAGGCTGGCGATTTCGGGGATCAGCGATCCGCCGCGATCGGCGTAAACGTCGGCGCCCGTCGTATCCTGCGACCGCACTTCGCGGACTCCGGAAAGCGATTGCAGGCCCAGCAGAAGGCCGGGCGTGTGTTTCGCGAAGCGCAGTCGCAGCAAATAGCCGCCGGGAATTGACCCCTTCAATCCCGCAGGCGAGTCGATAGCGATAACTTTGCCATGATCGATGATCGCCAGCCGATTGCACAGCGCGTCGGCTTCTTCCATGTAATGCGTGGTCAGCAGAATGGTTTTCCCGGCTTGGTTGTATTCGCGAATGATCTCCCACAGCAGAATACGCGTTTGCGGATCGAGCCCGGCGCTGGGCTCGTCGAGAAATAAAACTTGAGGGTCGTGCATCATGGCGCGGGCGATAGAGAGCCTCTGCATCATGCCGCCGGAAAATCCGCGCACCATCTGATTAGAACGGTCGGTGAGCTTGAATTTCTCCAACAACTCGCTGGCGCGCTGCTTGCGATCTTTGGAGCTAATTCCGAAATACGCGCCGTGGAAGGTGAGAATTTCGGCCGCAGTCAAAGAAAAATCGAGGTTGGGCCGCTGCGGCACCACGCCTATCAACCGCTTGACCACAGCCTGATCTTTCCAGACATCGTGGTCGCCAATCCAGGCTTGCCCGCCGCTCGGACGCACACGCGTGGTGAGCACTCCGACGGTTGTCGATTTGCCCGCGCCGTTAGGGCCGAGCAAGCCAAAAATTTCGCCAGCCTGCACTTCGAGCGAAATGCCGTCGAGCGCCACGATCTCTGGCTTCGAGTGCTTTCCAGCTTTGTCCCCGGACGCACTTGCGCGCGGCACTCCTACTCCTCCTGCCGCAAATGGCGGGGCAGAGTTGTAAGTCTTGCGCAAGTCTTCCGTGCGGAGACCAATCATGGAAGTCCGGTCTGGGACGATCCCAGCCGTCGGAGAAGTATAACGTACCGCTGTTCTGCGTTAGGGCTAGCCCTTTCCGGGATCCAGCTTTTGTTTGAACATTCGCAAGGCCAGCTTGCGGACGGTATCAGAAACTTCCTTGTTGCCGGAAAGGTTCCGCAGATCCTGGATCAAAAGGTTTTTTATAAGACCAAGACTCACATCGAGGGGAGTGCGGGGATTAGCCACCAGGTTGCGGACGACGACATAGTTTTTTGCAAACCGTCGCTTCATCGGTATTGCGCGCAGCACGGCTTCGAGGACATTCTTTTGATTGGCGAATTTTTCAACTTCACCGTCGGTGATTTTCGGTGAATCGAGCACCGCCAGCGCGACCACCTTGGTCCCGTCGCGAACCAGAATCGACCGCTCCTCTTTGGTTCCCTTCATCCCCAATTGGATTCGCCCTTTAATGTCGAGCTTGGCAATCTTTTGCAAAACGCTGCCCCGCTGTTCGTCTCCGGGATTCGTCAGCTTCTTAGGTGCTGTCTTAACCGTGGTTGCCGCCTTCGCTGGAGCTGCAGCTGCGCCAGATACCGCCGCCACGGCTTGCGGTTCCGTGGCAATAAATTCTTCATGAATTCCGCCTATCGGTTGAAAAGGCTTATCGCCTTCGGCAGCGATTTCACTGGCGTGCTCAGTGAGAAACGCGTTTACCACCTTCTCAGTTTCAGGATCGGACGGCTCTGTCTCCGGATGCGAACCCGCGTCGACCGACGCTGTCGACTCGGACGTTGGCGCCGGTTCAACCGACTCCAGCGTCGGCATCGGGACCTCGGTCGTCACTATGGGTGCTACCTCTAACTTTGAGTCAACCGCAACCGGCGCCGCTTTGCCATTGATCAGCTCTTGCACTCTTATGGTTTGCACTCCAGTCAATTCATTATTCGCCGCCAAGTCTCGCAGTATCTGCTGAGATTTCTGCATCCGCGGGCTGGCCAGCATCACATCGATCCACTCACCTTTTGACTTGCTGGCAATCTCGCCAAGTTTTTGCAGTGACACTGAAGGGTTCTCAAGAAGGAGAGGAAACAAAGCTGGTCTGAGGTTCTTTGCAGATACCCAGTAATCTAGTACCTCTTTCGGAGTGGCCGGATTCGATGCAATTGTTTTAGCGGAATTTTCGTCCCATCCAGCGAGCGTTATACGCGACTGCTCGCCGAATATCTTGTTGTTTTCGGCCAGATATACCAAAATCTCGACCATTTCCTCGGCAGGCGCGTCAAGCGCGCCTTTGGCCGCCGTCATCATCTGGTGCGAGGGCAGCGCAGATCTGCGAATTAATTCCAGTAAACGCGACATAGTTGTTGGGATCGTACAGCGTTACCCTATAGGGTCTCGCACCGCAGCAGTCGCCGCTACCATTTTTGAGGAAAGTCAGGTTACCGAAGGCACTATGAAGATGAGTCGAACGAGGATGTTCCATCTCGGCGCATGCGCAGATAAGCATGAATAAAGGGCTGCAAATCGCCATCAATCACTCGATCGACATCGCCCACTTCGGTTTTGGTGCGGTGGTCCTTGATCAGCCGGTAAGGTTGCAGAACATAAGACCGAATCTGCGATCCGAAATCGATATCCAGCTTTGAGTCTTCAATCTTCCTTGTGGCTTCGCGCTTCTTCTCCATTTCGAACTCATAAAGTTTCGAACGCAGCATGCTCATGGCACGATCTTTGTTCTTGTGTTGCGAGCGCTCATTCTGGCACGCCGCCACAAGCCCAGTAGGAATGTGGGTAATGCGGACGGCCGAATCCGTCGTGTTCACGTGCTGTCCGCCTTTGCCGCTGGATCGGTAGGTGTCAATCCGCAGGTCTTCGGGCTTGATGATAACCTCGATCGATTCATCGATCTCCGGCGACACGTAAACGCTGGCGAAAGAAGTATGCCGGCGCTTGGCCTGATCGAAGGGGGAGATTCGCACCAGCCGGTGCACGCCAATTTCGCTGGTCAATAACCCGAACGCATATTCGCCATTGACTCCGAACGTCGTGGATTTAATTCCCGCTTCTTCGCCCGGCTGGTAATCATAGAGGACCGTCTGGAATCCCTGGCGCTCGGCCCAACGCAGGTACATGCGCATGAGCATTTCGGCCCAGTCCTGCGATTCAATTCCACCCGCGCCGGGATGGATGGTGACGATGGCGTTGCGTGCGTCATTCTCGCCGGACAGCAGTGTCTCAGTTTCAAGCCGCTCCACGCGTGCCCGCAAGGAATCGATCTCGCGGCGCAAATCGGCTTCCACGTTTTCGCCCTCGCGCGCCAGATCGAAGTAAGCAGCAATGTCCTCGGTGCGCCGCAGCAGATCGGCTTCGGTCGAGAGCATGCCCTCCAGGCGCTTCTTCTCGCGCATCACCTGCTGAGATTTTTGCGGATTCGACCACAGGTTCGGGTCGGAGGCCTGTTTGTCGATTTCTGCTAGCTGCGGGCGAAGCTTGCCGGCGTCAAAGGTACTCCCGAAGATCGCGGACCTTTTGCTGCAATGCCGAGTATTCGTGTTCCAGTTCCTGAATCATTCTGAACGTCTGCCTTTGGCGCGAGTGAGAGCGGTAATCACCGCCCCGATTGAAATTATCGCACACAGATACGCCAGCCAATCGCCGCGTCGCGTGTAGAACGTGGTGCGATCGTTCAGGCCATAGGAAGCCTGCAGGACCGTGCGGACTTTGCGCGGAACGGTCTGTTCGACGCGTCCATCGGGATCAATGGCCGCAGTTACGCCGGTGTTAGTCGTGCGCAGAAGCCAGCGTGAATTTTCAATCGCCCGCATCCGTGCCTGTTTCAGATGTTGCGCATAAGCACCGCTGTCGCCATACCAGCCATCGTTGGAGGTGTTCACAAAAACCTGCGCGCCATTTTTCGCGAATTGCCGCACTTCGTCAGGGAATATTGATTCGTAACAGATGAATACACCCAGCCTTTCGTCGCCTGCTTGTAAAGGCTTCCGCGACTGGCCGCGGGAAAAGTCACCGACTTCTTTGGTCAGTCCTCCGGCGAACGATAGCCATTCCCTGAACGGCACATATTCGCCGAATGGAACCAGGTGGACTTTGTCATAACGCGCGACCAAATCGCCGCTCGGGCTGACCAGCGCAGCCGAATTGAAAATTTGGCTGGGCTGCTGCGGAGAGAGCTTCGCGTTCTCCACGCCGATGCTCCCCGCCACCACCCAGGTGTGGGCGCTGGTTGCCACCTTCGCGAGCGCAGCCCGAAATAGAGGATCGCCACTGTAGAAGGGCGCAGGCGACTCCGGCCAGGCAATCAGGCTGGGGTGCTGCAACAGTCCTCCTGCAGGATTCAGGCTGATGTTGGCCAGATTGTTTAAAGTGTCGTCGAAGAACTGCCGCGTCCAGTCATTGCCGTCGAGTACCGGAATATTTTCCTGCACCAGCAAGGCATAACGGTCAGTGGGAAACTTTGGAGCGGGGATCAGCTGCGCACTCTGCAGCAAAACCGCAGCTGCGAACGCCGCAAACAGCAAAGGCCGCCGGCGGCTCCTGTGGACCAGAAATGCAGCGGCGAAGGCGGAGTTCACGATCATGATCTCCAGCGAGATTCCGTAAACTCCAGTGACAGAAGCCAGCTTCGATAGCGGGATATTATCCACCTGCGTTATGCCCAGCAGGTCCCACGGAAATCCGGTGATGCGGGTGCGCGCCAGTTCAACCGCGACCCAGACAAATGGCGATAGCACCAGGGCTGCGCGCTGCGACCATTTCGCCAGAACGCTGATCACCAGGCCGAACAATCCGTGATACAAGCCCAGGTACATACTGAAAAGAAACAACAGGCCGGCTGCGCCCGCGCCGTTGATCCCGCCGTATTGCTTCATGGTGCTGTAAATCCAATAGCAACTGCCGCAGTACCAGAGAATTCCGCAAACATAGCCGAGCAGAAATCCCTGCAGTGGACTGGCGTGGAGCAATTTGACCGCACCCTGAAGCTGCAGCGTGTCAGGCCGGCGCGTCCGCAATAGAGCCACCAGCAAAGGCGCGACTGCAATCCAGGAGAGTACGTACAAATTCGGCAGGGGGAAAATTAAGACCTGCAACACCGCCGAGACTATGGCCAGCAGCCATGCTCTGCTTTCGATTACGCGCATTAATAAAAGAGGATATATCAGGAAATTGCGGCGTGCCGCGCAGCCCCGAGGCGCCGCGCGACGTACTCCACAACTTCGCTGCTCACGTAGTCCGGTGGATCGATCACGAACACTGGGCGCTCTGGAAGTGCGATTCCCCGCCAGCGCGGTTCGCCGCTTCCCCGCCGATGAAGAACCACTGCATCGGCCCGCCCAAGGAATTGCTGAGCAGAGCTTTTGAAATCTTCAGTCGCAGGATCAAGCACCGAGATATAAACATCCGGCTGAATAAATTTCAAAATGCTGTTCGACTCCAGAATCGCATTCTCTGCATCGTTCAGCCTGCGCTGGATTGCGGGCATCGCTTTGTCCAGTTGACCCTGAGCGGTGCGCACCCAAAAAGAATGTTTCGCGCCGGCTACCAGGAAGCGCGAGCTGTCAGACTTGCCCGACCAGTCTTTCTCTTCAGTGATCGCCCACGCGTGATCGGCGGTTTCGCACTGGCACGGTCTGCCGTTGAGCGAGCATCTCCCGTGCCCGAACTGCGTGAGCTTGAATGCCGTCCAGTTGTACGCAGGCAGCTTGGCGATAAGTCCTG
>JBOGLH010000075.1:0-24990 GCA_050746025.1 Terriglobales bacterium
GGAACGCTCGCCGGCGCGCCCGAAGTCAGCCAATGGCCATGGATCAAGACTCCTGCCGGAAACATCGACTTGCGGTGTGTGACTCCGGAAGATGCCCGCCAGCTTTATTTTTTCTACGGCACACAAATGAAAAGCAATTGGTGCGCACTTACTGATACCGCGTCTGGCCTGGCGTGCGGGCTGCAGTTTGATTCCAGGGTGTTCCAGTGTTGCTGGCTATTCGCCACCTACGGAGGCTGGCGCAATTACAACGTCGCCGTGCTCGAGCCTTGCACCGGATATCCGCTGAATTTCGAGGCTATGAAAGCCGCAGGACGACATCGCACGCTCGCTCCCGGGGAGAGTTTGCAAACTGACGTACGCTTCGTGGTTCAAGAGGGACTGCATTCGGTGGGATCGATCGATGCGTCAGGCAAGATGAGCGAGGCGAGCTAAGACTTTCCAGCTACAGGTTTCGGCTCGAGCGACAATAAAATTGCGGCCACGATTGCGAGTCCCACGCCAACTGCCTGCGCGGTGGTCAGGTGTTCGTGAAGAACGGTGACCGCGAAAGCGACCGTTACCAGCGGATAAAGAGAAATCAACGAAATCACCACCGCTGCTTTTCCGCCTGATTCAAGTGCGGTGAAACTGGTCAGCGCGCCGAGACCGTTCAATGTGCCGCCCACCACTGCGGCCCAGAAAATCAAGGGCCGCAGGTGCCAGTGAATGGGCACGAACGCCGCCAGCACTGCCGAGATCGCGATCATGGCGTAGGCGAACCAGATGAATGACAGCTCGCTCGAAATTCGGTTGGTCGCGAGTTTTTGCGTCACCCCGGTAATTCCCCAAAACACCAGCGCTATCGCGGCAAACCACGTCCATGCAGGCAAGTGAGACATAGGTCTTTGAATTACATGCTCAACAGATATATCGCGGCGAGCGCCAGTGCCAGGCCCACTTTCTGCGCCGTCCCCACACGCTCATGCAGCAGCGTAACTGCGAGTACCACCGTGACCAGCGGAAATAGAGCGGTGACCGGCGACACCACTGAAACTTTGCCGCCAATAACCAGAGCATGAAAAAAAGCGATGTTGCCGGTGCCGCCCAAAATGCCGGTCAGAAACGCCCATGCAATCCCGATGCGGCGGCCCTCGCCACCGGCGGCATTTCGCGGCGAGCGCCACACAATAAGAATGAGCGGTAAAAGTCCGAAGGTGAAGAAGACCTGATTCGTATTGGCGTCAACACCCTCCGACGCAACTTTAGAAACTGCACCCCACGCTCCCCATACGAGAATAGTGAGCAAAGAAAAGGCCAGCCACCGCGGCATGCCGAGAATTCGCGGCAAGTTTGATCTGGAGATCGGGACCGAATCAGCCACGGGCCGCCACTTCGAGCATCATCTTGAGAGAAACTCCCGGCGCATGACTCATCCGCTCCAGCGCCTCCTGCCCACGTTCCAGCGGCATGCGGACCGTCCACGAAGTAAGGTCGATTTCGCCCGCGATCAACAGGTCAAGCGCGCGTTCGAAATCTGCGGGCGTGTAGGCGAACGACATCACTACTCGATGTTCTTTGCGGATGCTCGCCACAAAATTAACTTCACTGCGCTGCGCCGCCATTCCGAGCAACACAACCTGGCCTCCCGGGCGGCACAGATCAAATGCCATCTGCCGCGCCGGCGGGCTGCCGCTGGCATCGATCACAAAATCATAACCGCGTCCCGAAGCACGTTGGATCTCTGCCACACGTTCTGGATTACCTGCATTCACGGTCGTAGACGCGCCAAGTGTCCGCATAATTTCAAGCCGCTGTTCGTTCACGTCGGCCACCACTACGTCGCGCGCGCCCGCTCGAAGCCCGGTCAGTAAAGCCAGGGCGCCCATAGTGCCGGCACCCACAATCGCCATGCGAAACAGCGGTTGCGGCGACGCAATTCGAAATAAATGCACAACATTGGCTAGAGGTTCGGTCAGAATGGCCTGTTCAGAAGTAAGTGAATCGGGCGCCTCATAAATCTGCGTCGAAGGCAAGGCAACATATTCCGCAAATGTGCCTGGGGTAGTTCCCAGGCCCAGCAACTTCCACGAGTCACACAAATTCTGCGATCCCGCAAGGCACGCTTCGCAGTGTCCGCAACTGAGCAAAGGATTGGCCACAACTCGACGACCATCGGCGCGTGTGCCCAGCAACTCATGCCCTAAAACCAGCCCGGGACGCCGCAGTGCGCTGTGTCCCAGAAATCCGGAGATGTCAGAGCCACAAACCCCCGCTACCTCGATCGCAATTTCCTCTTCCCCGTCTTGTGCTTCAGGCCGAGGACGTTGCTCCATTTCTACTTTGCCGGGAGCGGTATAGACCAATGCACGCATGGCCACAAAGTATAAGGGCAGGGTTTCTTGTGCGAACATCGGTTTAGTGATCTTTTTAACCGGGATACGGCTCGTCAATATTTCCGAACGCGTATAAAAGAACAAATAAAGATGTTTTGGTTGCCTCATATGCCGGTGCTGATACGGAGTTCCCGTGCTAAAAATTGAAGCGGTCGATTTTTTCTATCTCTCCATGCCCGAGGTCACTACCGAAGGCGACGGCAGCCAGGACGCATTAGTGGTGCGGGTTGCGGCCGGCGGCCTCGTCGGCTGGGGTGAGTGCGAGGCCTCCCCGCTGGTTTCGATCGCGGCGTTCGTGTGTCCGATGTCGCATGGCGCTTGCCGCCCAGTTGGCGCTTCGGTTTTAGGACAGCGTTTGGATGGCCCTGAAGACATCGCCCGCATCGCCGCTCAAATCGAGTTGGACAGCATGGACCTGCTGCAAGCGCCGCACACCTGGTCAGGCGTAGAAATCGCGCTGTGGGATTTACTGGGAAAGGCCCGCCAGCAGCCGGTTTGGAAGCTCCTAGGATATGGTCAGTCCTTCCGCAAGTTGCCCTATGCTTCGCAACTGTTCGCCGACACGCCCGCACAAACCTACCAGCAAGCGGTCGAAGCGCGCCGGCAAAACTTCCGCGCCGTGAAATTTGGATGGGGCCCAATCGGCCGAAGCGATTTGAAGACTGATATCGAACATTTCACCGCCGCACGCGAAGGACTCGGCAAAGATGCCCTTCTCATGATCGACGTCGGGCAGATTTTTGGCGACAACATCGCGGCCGCGACCGAACGTCTTCCGGCACTCCAACAAGTTGGCGCAGTCTGGCTGGAGGAGCCCTTCCACACTAGCGCACTGAACGCCTACGCATCGCTCGCCGGAAAAAGCAGCGTCAAACTTGCTGCTGGTGAAGGCGCGCATAGCTTCCACATGGCGCAGCATCTCATCGACTTCGGTCGCGTCGGTTACATTCAAGTGGACTGCGGACGAATCGGAGGCATCGGGCCGGCTAAGCGCGTCGCGGATTATGCCGCTGCAAATGGCATCGCTTTTGTAAATCACACCTTCACTTCGCACCTGGCACTGAGCGCCTCCCTGCAGCCTTATGCAGGACTGCGCTCCCACGAAATCTGCGAATATCCATTTGCTCCTAAGCCCCTGGCGCGTGAGCTCACGCGCAATCATCTGGATCGCGACCAAGACGGATACGTTGCGGCCCCGGATATGCCAGGGTTAGGCATGGACATCAATACTGAGGCGGCCCGCCAGTATCTTGTCGATGTGGAGATTAAAGCAAAAGGCAAGCTTTTGTTTTCTTCCTCGGCACAGCTTTGAGTGTCAAAACATCATGCTTGAACAAATTATTCTCTAAGCAAGGGCGCTGGAAGACGTAATTAGGACTCCGCCCGGCATATCGAGATCAATGTGCGACCTTCACCGGCGCACTTCGGCTCCTCACGCGGAAGCGCGCGGGTGGAACCTCGAATCGGCTTTTGAACGCACGGTTGAATGCAGCTTCAGATTCGTATCCGACTAGAAAATCGAATGGCTTTCTAGCTACCTACCCGAAGGCTCGTTGCGGATGCTGACTTTGAAAACTGGCGGCAGGCCACTTAAGAAGGCCTTGCTGAGTTCCGGATCGCAAACCATGTAACCGCAGATAAATTTTGTGATCTCGCCTCCGCCGCCCATTCGCCAAGGCGTCAAACCTTGCGCAATCACCTCGGCCAACTGTTCAGAATCGTTCACGGCCTTATGGTGGTTCCGTTCCCCATGATATGTGGATCGCCATGCGCGATCATCACCAGGTCTCCTGCATTCAGGATCTCGTGTTCGCCGCTCGCCAAGCGAATGAAAGCGCGGAACCGGGGAGTTCGAAATGCGAGCGATGTCTCGCCAGTATGCGAGAAAGTAAAGTAAACCGAGTGTACAGTGAAGCTACGGAAACGGCCAGATTGTTATGGTGCCGGGAGGGGGAGTTGAACCCCCAAGGTGCTAAGCACCGGCGGATTTTGAGTCCGCTGCGTCTGCCAGTTCCGCCATCCCGGCTCGGTTGGACGACTGCTTTGAATTCGGAGTTTAATTGACCGTCATCCGTTTGTCACGTGATTGAATGTCGTCAAGAATCGCCTGAGTGTGTGCTGCCAAATTCGACGCACCAGCTACTTACATTTTCGGCAGGCCCAGGCTGCGCATGTTTCATTGCATCCAGTTGGCTTCAGTTGCCATCCAAGTTTTCTCCGGAGGTCCTGGCATGTTGGAATATTTTTGCGATACCTGCCACAGAAGAAAAAAGGAGAGTCAGAACTGGATTCTTGGCGTCGCCGCAGAGAGTAAGGGAACGCATACCGATCGCCGTGAAATTACGATCCTTACAGGATGGACCCACGCTCAAGCCGTCCATCCGCTAGCTGTGCACTTCTGCTGTGAACGCTGTCGCGAGAAATATACAAAATGGCTATTCAGCTATCAGATCGCCTCATAGCAGCGCTTCATGCATCTCGGTGAGGGTCTTCCAGCGCCGCGTTGCCGTTACACTCCAACCCTCATGCTGTGCTTAGCCTGGTGCGACGTTGGGTCAACGTTTTCTGCATGTGCACGCCTGAATTTGTCGTCGCTTGAATGAAAACTGTGTGCGGATACCCAGACTGTTACGACTGGCCCGCCATCCAGCATCATTACGTCACTTCATGGCACCAATGCTGCCCTCCAGCAGGACTTCGCCAACAGCACTATGTGGGCTTCGGCTTCAGACAACTTAGGTGACGAATATCGGATGAGCTGTGAGCCGACAACTTTGCCGATGCGACAGATTTCGAGGATCAGCTATGCATAGCAGATCGGCCTGGTTATCTCTGACAAGAAGGAATGGGATTATGGCCATGAGAATCCCACATGAAATGACCGCCAAACCAATGAAGGCTGCAGATCATGTCTAACTTCTTTAACGAGATATTGCAAAAATAAGAACCGTGGTTGTATTTTATTTTTCTCCCACCACGAATTGGTAACTCACAAATGCCACCGACTTGCTATCCGGGGACCACGACGGCACATTCATCGTTCCCTGGCCGCCGAATAAATTCGCTAGCACCGTAATCTTCTTATCTTTGTCCGAGAGCGACATAAGCCGCAACATCACGTCTTTATTCTCCGGATGCCCGGTCACATCGCTTTCATAAGTCAAAAACACCATCCACTGTCCGTCCGGCGAAATGTGCGGAAACCAGTTATTGTAGTCATCTGCGAAAACCTGCTCCTGCCCACTGCCGTCAGGATGCATCCGCCAGATTTGCATGTGCCCGGTGCGCTCGGAATTGAAATAAATGTACTCCCCATCGGGCGAATACTCCGGACCATCATCAAGCCCCTTTGCAGTCGTGAGCCTAGTTTCGCCGCCGCCCGCAGCCGGAATCGTGTAGATATCAAATTCGCCGTCGCGCTGGCCGACGAACGCCAGCGTCTTACCGTCCGGAGACCATCCATGCCAATACGACGGGCCGACCTGCGTCATCCGATGCGGAGTTCCTCCAGCAATCGGCAACAAGTAGACCAATGAATCATGGGCTGCAGATCCGTCCGCGGACTTCGTTTCCTGGGAGTTATCGCTGATCGCCAGCTGGGTTGAGTCCGGCGAGATGCCGTGATCGTTGTTCACTTTGTCGGCAAATCCGGTGTCGATGATCTGTGGTTCGCCGCTTGCGACCGGCAGTTTCTCGAGATGTCCGTTGCAATTGAAAATCAAATACGAGCTGTCGTGCGACCAGTTAGGAGCTTCAAATCGGTTCGGCGCAATGTAGACAACATGCCGGATGGTGGTTTCAATGTCCACAGTCTCCAAGCTGCTATAAGCTGCCGGCTGAAACGAATCCGTATTTATATTTTTGATTGCGACGTTTGAAAAAGTAGCCTGCTCAGTCACATTTTTATCGTGCGAACAAACTCCAATGCCGGCGTAGATCTCTCCATCCCCCAGAGGAACTCGCACCGAGCCGCCTGCGAAGTGCACGTCGCGTCCCTGCTGGGCCAGCGAGATATACACATACTTCCCAACACGAGTAATACGCAGGCGCGCAGGCGCAGACATTTTTGACTCGATCTCGCTTGTAGTCCCGCCTTTTTCCTGGCGAAACTGCAGCGAGGTCAAACCATTCCCGTGCAATGCGACATCGGCGTAAACCGAGTCGGCGTCAAGCGACTGCCGCAACATTAACACGGCCTTCTTGTGCTCGTTGCCTCCAGAATTCGGGAAAGAAATATCGGCAGAAATTTCCATATCACCGGAAATTTTTTTCCATGCAAACTGGAATGCGTCCGCTGTCGCCCACATGTTTTCGCCGCTGCCGACCAGCGCGTACGCGTTCTTCGATGTATCGTAGGTCGTCGATCCCTGATGCAGCACGTTGCCGACGTCCGCGTGCCCAGTAAAAATTCCCAGCGCCTGAGCGTGGCAAATAGGGATGGATAAAAACGCCAGCGCGAAAGCAAGAGACAATCTCCTCATGGAATTTCCTTTCCAAGTCTAAAGAGAAACTAGAAGTTTTAGAGAGCGTAGGACAGATTGTCAATCAGCCGCACTGTGGACAGACGCGGACGAGGGCGGAAGAAAAAATATGAAATATCTTTCACCCGTAGGTAGACACGCTGAAAAGCCCTCGGATAGGTGTAAACTGCTGTCGGCGGCAAATTTCACCGCGGCCCCGTAGCTCAACTGGATAGAGCATCAGACTTCGGATCTGATGGTTGGGGGTTCGACTCCCTCCGGGGTCGCCAGAATCTAAAGGCTTTTCACCTAGTCTCCGGCAAACCTCTAAATTTCTTCAGCTTCTAATTTGAGCTTCGCCTCTTCTTCGGTAAAACAGCATCCCACAAACTGGAGACGCTTCCCGAATTTAGGATCGATCGACTCCAATTTCTGCCTGTTTATGCACAGCTCTTTCCCGGCCAACATTCAAGGACAAAAAATCTGAATTCCCCTTCTTAATGTGCGGGTTACAACGGATCGAGAATGGCAGTTTCACAACCAATGTGCAGTGATTTGCACAATGGGGACAAGTCGGCAACGACAATTAGATGATAAGTGTCCTGTTTTCAATAAACCTAAGGGTCATATACTTTGGTAACTCATATGCTAAGTAGAAGTCGTATTTCTGCGGAAAAGTTGAGAGCCAGTCCACCGCAGGGCCATGAAGGTTCTCACGCAAATTTTAAGCTTGCCATCGCTGAACGGGTTGATTTTGGAGGAGTGATTTATGAGACGTGTATTTTTGTTGGCACTTTTAGCTCTTGCGCTACCCACCTTCGCGCTCGCTGACAGTATTACAGACTACGAAGGCCTGGGGACTTCCGGAGCAGGTACCGCCACAATGACTGGAACCGTAACGAGCGGCGGATCTCTCGCTATTACTACCGCACTTACCGGTGTTAACGGCGTGGCGACGACCGGAACGATCAGTTGGACCACCGGGTCATTGACAGGCAGCGGTAGCAGTTTTACATACACCGGGGGCACCCTGACCATCACGTCCGGAGTCCAGACCCTATTTAGTGGGACCTTTTCAACGCTCACACCTGGAACTGTGACCGTGACGCCGGTTTCGATCCTGATCTCGGGAGTCCTGGCGAATGGCGGGGGAACAGAAACCATCACCCTCCAGAAGAGCGGCGCCTTCACAGTGAGCGCGGACATCGGCGTAGTTACGACACCGGAACCCGGCACACTGGGATTGATCGGTACCGGTTTAATCGGTTTGGCCGGGCTCGCACGGCGTAAGTTGCGCCCTTAAGTTCAATCTAATTCCTTCTGCCAACATTACTCGCCTCAAAGCCCGGCTCATACGAGCGGGCTTTTTGTTGATGCCAGAAATCGCGCCCCCTCGGGATGTTTGACCGCACCAAAGGCAGATTACTCGGGTAACCGTTCCCCTGGCGTTGGTCATTGACCGACAGTTCTATCCTTTTTAGAGTCCTAATAGAGGGCTTTCATGAAAGACATCCATGAGGTTTTGCGTCGGAAGCAGGCCAAGTACGCCCAACTCGGCAAACAGATCGAGATGTTGCAGCAGGTTGCCGAAAAATTACGCGAAGTTGCCCCTCTGCTTGCAGAGAACGACGACGACGATTCCGCCATACTGGCCGACGCCGAAGAAGCGCTCCCCACCGCATCCAAAGCTGCTGCCGCCGGCGCGCAGGGACAGACTGCAGCCGCCAAGCCGCCGGCACGCGGGGTTTCCCCTCGCTGGCCGTAAGGCTGGCTTTTCGCCATGTCATTTCGCGCACTACTGGTTTCTAAAGACGACCAGGCCGTGGAAGCGCTCACTCCTGTGTTGTCCAATTTCGGCTTGACCGTTCAGCGCTGCCTATATCCGGATGCAGTCTGCCTGGTCAGTGAACAGAGATTCCACGCCGTCCTAGTCGATTTTGACGATCCGCATAGCGCGACTCTGACCTTTGAAAACCTGTCCGCCGCTCGCTGTCATCCGCATGCGGTGACTGTGGCCCTTTTGGCCGATCCATCCAAAGTGCGAAATGCATTTGGCGCTGGCGCAAACTTCGTCGTATATAAACCTGTCAATGGAGAGCAAGCCGAAGGCACGCTGCGCGCTGCTGCTAGTCTGATTCGGAGCGAGCGCCGCAGCTCGTTTCGTGTGCCTGTGCAAGTGCCTGTCATGTTGATCAGCAATGTCGATGAGGCTTCGGTCCCCGGCATTCTGCTCGACTTGAGCGAGGACGGCATGGATGTTCTGGCGTCGCAGCCGCTTTATTGCTCGACTATGCTCCACGCCCGTTTCATACTTCCCGACCTGCTTTCTGATCTTCAGATTCCTGGCGAGGTGATGTGGGCAAATCCAAACGGGGAATCTGGAATTCGTTTCGCAGAAGTACCGGCAGAAATGCGCGCAGTGCTTCGCACGTGGCTAGCTGACCACGCTCGGCAGGCCCCTCCGCAGGAGCCGGCACCCCGTCCCGATTGCAAACTTACCGATCTCAGTGTTGGCGGCTGCTACGTCGAAACCGTTTCTCCGTTTCCCGAAAGAACTCACTTGCTGCTGAAATTGCGTGCCTCAGGCAATGAACTCGAAACTCCGGGGCTGGTACGCGTCATGCATCCATCGCACGGGATGGGTATTGAGTTCATCGTGCAGAACGCCGACCAGAGCAGAAAAGTCGATCTTTTCATCCGTTCGCTGAGCAGCCAGGCAGATTTCCTCGCAGCGCCTCGCGCGTGGTCTTCCGCGCAACTTCACGCCACCTCATCATCTGACGTGGAAGATCCCTTGCGTGATCTTTTGCGAAATCACGAATCACTCACTCAGGAAATGTTCCTGGAAGCTCTGCAGAGCCAGCGCTCCGGGCAAGTGCTGGAAACGCAGTAATTCTTCGCTTTGCCGATCTTCTAACCGGGTAAGTGACGTTGCTTGCAACGCCTGACGGAATCATGCGGAGAAGACGTTGTGCGCAACGTCTTTACCGCGACTTCCATTTGTTGAGAAATTCCAACAGGTCCTCGGGACCCAGGGCGCGAGCGCGCTCGAACTCTCCATTCTTTTGGCTGTAGAGTAGCTGGCCAGAAGCGTCGAGCACAGCCATTGCAGGAATTCCGCGTCTCATCGGCACTTGGTACTGATTCATCAAATCCTGGTTTTTGTCACCCTGGCCAACATCCACATGCACCACTTCATAGTTCCTTTTTAGCGTCGGGGCGATGTCAGCACGCTCAAGAGCCCGGTCCAGAACATGACAGTCATAGCACCAGTCAGCGCCGAAAATTACCAGCACGCGTTTGTGAGTCTTGCCAGCCTGTACCAAGGCATTCGTAATTTGCCCGTGGGCCCCACCCGCTGGCGGATACAATTTCGTATCCAGCGACATCGGTTGTTCCAGCTTGAATGCATCGGTGCGCTGAATCGCGACGAGCTGCCATCCCTCCGCCTGCTGCTGCCACAACTGCGATTCCACCACATACAGGGTGCGCCCCGGAGGGGCGGTTCTAACTGTCGCTTGAAATGTGACTTGTTGAATTCCTGGCTGCGGCGAGGTTGAATTCGCCACCTTCAACGAGAGCTGCGTCACCTTCATCCCTTTCCAGAACTCCACATCTTCGGCTGGGGAAATCTCCGCTGAGCTCTTACCGACGACTGTAATGCGGGGAGCCGGATCAGTGCTGTAGAGCTGTTTCAGTGCACTACTCCTAGGGCTGATCACTGCTGCTTTCCACTGCGCGAGCGCTGCGAATGATGGTGCAGCCTGAGCTGCACACAAGTTCGGGAGCAAAACAATCCCAATCCAGAGGAGATCCACCGAATACCGAACCTGCTGTTTCATTAATTCATCACCGTCGTATATATCGTCATGAATAAGGATAAAGCTTCTTGTACAGGTGTAGAGTGACGCCTCAAAATCGTGTGTAACTACGTTAGTAATCGGGTAAGGGGGGTATTGCACCTAAGAGGAAGCCAGGCATCATAATGAAAGTACTCGGGCGTGTCTCTCTCAGGTCTTCACTTGGAAGAAGTCACCTCCGTGTATCCCGAATGCCAGTCAAAATTCTCATTGCCGACGACGATGCTGCGATCAGGCGTCTGCTCCGCAGGTTAATCGAAACCCGCGGGGGTTGGACGGTGTGTGCCGACGCGCGTGACGGGCATGAGGCAGTAAACAAAACCGAAGAGCTTAGTCCTGACATTGTGGTGCTGGATCTGGCCATGCCAGACATGAACGGACTGCAAGCGGCGCGAGAAATTTCTCGCAAACGTCCTGGTCTGCCCATGCTCCTTTTTACGGTGCAGCAGGTTTCGAAGGAACTTAGACATGAAGCCTTGAATGCAGGCTGCCGCGGTGCTCTTTCAAAAAACACCGGCAGCGAAATTGTTCATGCCATCGAAGTGCTGCTGAACCATCAGAACTTTTTCCAGCCCATTCGAAGCGATGCCCCGGTTTGGTAAATTCCCCTGTTAGCCGAGGCAGTTTTCAGCCTATCTCTGTAAGTGCCCGATCGCATCTGTGTACGAAGCCACGCATGAGCCCATCCGGTTCGCAGTGTCATGCATTTCCGCCAATGCTGCCCGCCCAGGTATTCATGCGCTATTTCCCTTCCAACTCTTTCCTCGCCGTCGACAACTCTTTACGTTGCTCACCGCTGACCTTCGGATATGACAATTTCAACGCTTCCAACGCATCCACGATTGCCGCCGCGACTATCAGTCTCGTGTACCACTTATTGTCGGCCGGTACTACGTACCATGGCGCGTGCTTCGACGAGGTTGCTGCAATCATTTCCTCGAACGCATTCATGTAGTCGTCCCAGCACTGGCGCTCGGTCACATCCGAAGCAGAAAACTTCCAGTTTTTTTCGGGCTCGTCCAGCCTCTCAAGAAAACGTTTCTTTTGCTCTTTTTTTGAGATATTTAAAAAGAATTTTCGTACTACCGTGCCATTACGCGCCAGGTAGCGCTCCCAATTTCTGATGTCTTCGTACCGATCCTGCCAGATGTTCTTGGTGATCAGTTCTTCGGGCACACGTTCGTTTTTCAAAATTTCGGGATGAACACGCACCACCAGCAACTCTTCGTAGTAAGACCGGTTAAAAATTCCAATGTGACCGCGCTCCGGCAATCTTCGATTGCAGCGCCACATGAAATCGTGATTCAGCTCTTCCACTGAAGGCTGCTTGAACGAATGCACCTCGCAACCTTCCGGATTCACGCCGGACATTACATGTTTGATCAACCCGTCTTTGCCGGCGGCGTCCATACCCTGAAGAATGATCAAAACTGCCCAGCGGTCCTGCGCGTAGAGTTTGTCCTGCAGATCGCGCATATCGGCGAGTCCCCGGTCCAACAACTCCTGCGCGTGTTCCCTGGAATGAACATGCGCTGTGGTGGCGGGATCAAAATCGTTCAACCGAAACTTTTTTCCATGACTTACGCGATATGGATTGGATAACTTGCTGGCCCAGCTCATTCCGCCTCCTGGTTTTGAGTTGCATGCGGGTACGGATAATCCGCGTACAAGACCCTATTGCGTGCCGAACCGCCGCCTACTTCGCCGGCATCACTGGCAACATCAAGGCAGACGGATGTTGGGCGTCGTGCAAAATTGTATTAGTGGCAGAAACGAAGTGTCGGGCAGACTTAATTTCTTCGCCAGTATTCAGGTTGCGATCGAAACGCGGAAAATTGCTGCTCGAAATTTCAAGGCGCAGCAAGTGTCCGCGAAGAAATACATTGCTCGTGCCCCACAGGTCGACCGTAATTTGGTAAATCTGACCTGGGTTCATCAGGTTCGCATGCTCCTGAGAATCGCGGTAGCGCATGCGCAGAATGCCTTCGGTCAGGTCTTTCGCGAATCCGTCCGGCCCCACATCAACGAGCTTGGCCGTGAAATCGGTATCCACTGCCGAGGATTTCACGTAAAGAGTGGCCGTGACCGGTCCGGTAACTTCGAGATCGCTGGCCAGCGGGCCGATTGAATAAACCAACACGTCATCGCGATTCTCCACCGCGCGCTGATCACGCGGACCCGGTTCCATGTGTTCCTGGTCGCAGCACAGCGGGCCACCCAGAGTTGGCGCGGGATTGGATGGATCATAAAGGTATGCATCGGATGATTCAGACTTTGGCGCGGAGGTGGAGAGCGAGCCGTTGCCCCGCACCGAATTCGCTTTTCCATTTGAGTGCAGAAAATACTTCACCGATTGGGCCTGCGGTGGTGGCCAGTCATCCTCTTGCCGATATTCGTTTACGCCCATCGTAAAAAGCGTGACTGGCTTGTCAGTCGCATAGTGGTTCTTAATGTCCTTGAAAAGATAGTCGTACCAGTCGAGGATCACGTCCGTGTACCCGTTCTCCAGAGCATGCGGACCAAAATCCACATCCCCAATGCGCCGGCCAAAACCTGCGTGCCCGCCAATTTCAATCAGCAGATGCTGTTGGGTGCGCGCCGCTTCGGTTGCGCCGTGTGTCTTTCCGCCCATGTAGTTGCGCAGATTACCGGCCAGAAAAATGTCATACCATCCGCCGACCTGCAGCATGGGAACAGTTATCTTTGAAAAATTTTCTTCAACCGACCACTGCTTCCAGTAATCATCGTAGTCAGGATGCGCTAGCCAATCGAGATAATAAGGCGCAATCGCGGCGGTGAGCCGCGCATCAGCAGGTAACTGTCCAAAATTAAATACTGGATAATTTTCCAGCGGCAGCGTGGGAACACCCACGCGCGCATCAGTGTTCTGTTCGGTCAAGCGCGCAAGCGTGTTCCCTGCCAGCTGCGATGTCCAGTTCTGATCGAACCACTGCTCGAAGGCGCCGCCTTGATACGTCCAGTTATCGTGGTAATTGCTCCCTGTCACATTGGGTGCAATGCCCGCCAGGTGTGGGGGGTGCGCAATGGCCGCTTGCATTTGGGTCGCGCCTACATATGACGCGCCGATCATGCCGACCTTGCCATTGGAATACGGAAGCGCCGCCGCCCACTCCACGGTATCGTAGCCGTCCGCCTGCTCGTGACGGAAGGGGTACCATTCGCCTTCTGACGTGTAGCGTCCGCGCACGTCCTGAATGATCACTACATATCCGCGCGGCACCATCTTGAAAACCGGCGACACCGCCCAGTTGACATTCTTGTCATAAGGCGTGCGCATCAGGATGACGGGAAATTTTTCGTTAGTAGAAGATTTAGGGCGATAGATGTCAGCGTAAAGCTTGACCCCGTCGCGGGTCTTCATAGGAACATCGTGCTGGATGATGATGTCGGAAGATGCAGGTTCTTCTTGTTGTGCCCTCAGGAATTGTGGAAAGGTAAGTTGGGTAAGGGACAATGTTAAAGCAACTGCCAACAGCGACGGCGTAGCCGCGCGGCTGAGTCTCATGCCTAAAGCCTCCTGCTGCCAAGCGGCGAGCAGACAGGCCGCCGCATGCAGCGAAGGCAATTATTTTTCATTTCGTACGTTAACGCAAGCGGCCGTCCCGCGAAATGAGCCATTGCGCCGAAAAACAAACTCATTAATCCACCACAAAGTCCGCTACACGCACGGGCGACTTGTTGCCCTGCGAGTCCAACGCTCTCAGTTCGAGCCGGTAAGAACCAGCGTCAAGTTTGTCTACTGGAACTTTCAGGCCCAGGGGCAGTACGGCGTGTCCGGCAGAGTCTGGAATTTTCGGAATGCCTGCGTTGATCTTTGCTTGACCGGTCTTCGTATCAACAATTATGTACTGCAGATCGATTTGTGGAGGATTGGAGTCTGCCATGGATGGCGCATATATCTCGAGGTACACCACCGCCGGATCGGTTTTTTTGAAATGATAATCAGCCGCGGGGACGATCTGCAATCCGTGATACACCAGAGGCACATCGCCTTGTATCAGGTCCGCGTCCAGGCCTTGCGCCATGTCGGCGAGGGGATGAGTCTCCTTGCTGAGTGCCAGCGGGCTTAGGTTGAAATGTTTACCGTCATATGAGTCCACTGCCAGAGGAGCCTGTAACTTTCCGAAGCTCTCTCCGCCGGAGCTGAAAACAACCGACAGTTGATACTGCCCGGATGCGATATCAAACTGGTTTTCATATACAAATGGCTTTTTGTTAAATTCCTCGAGTTCTTTTTTGTCGAATTCCAGATGCACTGTATCGCTGAACCGGGCGGCTTCCGTGCCATCTGGTTTATTGGCAATTCCCAACACGTTTATGTCCGATTTAAACTTTCCCTTCTCCTTTTCAAATTTAATGGAGTTAGCCGGCATTTCCATGGCCACGCTCACTCGAGCCACGTTCGCGGAGGTAAAGAAGAATGGCGCTTCCAGCGAGCCGCTGATATTACCCGATTGGCTACCCGTCGCATGATTTTCCAACTCTTGCTCTATAGGCTTTCCGGCCAGCAGGTCCACCGGTTTTACGTTGCAATACCCGCTGCGCGAACGAACGATCGTCTTACTCTCATCCACTTTGACTTTAATAGTGTGGCAACTTCCGTCTTTCGAATCAGGCGGCGTGTAGCCGACAATGTAGTACTCGTCCTGCTCCTTGGCGATGCGCTCCATTCCGCCCAGCAGATCATTGCTATCGTGAATCACAAACCCGCCGGTTCCCTCCGCCAGAGCGAAAAGCACTTGCTGGTTGGTTGACGAACTCTCTGGAAACTGAGGAATGATATTCCTCGGTTGAGCGTTGGGATTGTTGTAATACCTATTCGCCGAGGAGTATCCCGATCCAACGCCTCGTCCGCCGTTTCCACCTGTGCCGCCATGACCACCACCAGTGCCGCCGCCGTGGCCGCCTCCACCAGTTCCGCCCCCATGACCGCCTCCACCCGTACCGCCTCCGCCGTGTCCACCACCGCCGCCGGCGCCACCTCCGCCGTGGCCGCCTCCACCAGTTCCGCCGCCTGCACCGCCGTGTCCGCCGCCACCACCGCCAGGACGTTGCACAAAGATGAGATGCGGGGTCGATCCCTCGTTGAAGGTTGCTGTCATTAAACGAACTGGCTGGGGCAAATCGGGATTGAAGAACTGCGATCTCGGGACAGGCGCACCAACTATCGGAGCAACGAGTCCTCGCACATCAATGGGATACACCGCCACATTCGCCTTATTACATGCATCAATGACCGCGCTCAATTCGGATTGCCTCTCCGCCGTCAGCGGAAAGCCCGCAGTGAGCAGCACTAGGCTTTTGCGGCCCGGGACGGATGCCAGATTTTTTGCAAGATCGCGAACCGCCCACAACATACTGCGTGCGCCGAAATCTGCCTCAGCACTCATAATTGGCGGCGCGCCCAATGAAGCGACTTCACCGTCCGGGGAGACGGTTGAGAACTTGGTTCCCGCGACTACCTTCTTCAACCGATCAATGTCCGCTGTGAAGTTTTGCGTGATACGCAGGGTGCCGCCGAAATCCGCTATCGCCATCTGGCGGTTCGGCCCGGCGTTGTCATCGATGAATTTAGTCGCTGCCTGGCGTGCCGCCGCCTGATCGCCAAACTCCATGCTCGAGTTATCAAACAACAGCACCAGGTAACGTTTCATGGGACTATTTGGCGATGCATTCCCTGATTCATAGGAGAAACTTTTTACTTCCTGCTCTTTGTTGTCTTCCCACACGCGAAAATTCTTTTGCGTCAGGTCGCGAATGTAATTTCCTTTCTTGTCAGTGACGATCGAATCCACCAGCACCAATTTCGTTTGCGACTTGAAGACCGTCGCTGGTGAAACGGCTTGCGCTTCGGGCGCCGACTGTTGTGTGCTTGCGGGTTCCGGGGCGGCTTGCGTCTGCACCGCCTGCGCGTGTACCGCCGTGGAAGTATCGGCGAGCCACATGGTCACGGCCAAGCCAAGACATATCACCAGCACCCAAATCAGCAACCCACGATTCTTCATAGATCACCTTCAGTTCACGGAATTTGTATGGCGCCGTTCTCGGCTGCAATCTGACCCTCAGTATCACGCACGACCAGCCGCACCAGATAACTGCCCGGTTTAACGTCAAAATTACTTTTCACGCTCAACCCGGGGTCCATTTTGGCCAAAGTTTCGTCTTTCAATCGCATCTGCAAAATCTTCTCGTTGCCGACAACCAAGTTTCCGTTGCGGTCAAAAATCCCCGCCACAATAGTCAGGTTGCTATTATTTCGTCCGTCAGCTTTGCGGAAATGCAGCTGCTTGACGTCAACATGCGCCAACACCGTGAGCTTGGCTTCGCTGTCGCTAGGTTTGAAAAACTGGGTGTGCAGGTCGATCGGCAAATCGTGCAGCTCTTCCTGCGAGAACAGCGCATCTTCAATTTCCTGTTTCGCTTCTTGCTCCGGTCCGTTAGCCTGCCTGGGGGCGAAGTATCCGCGACGTGCCTGAATGGAATATTTCTGCGGTGCTTTCAGTGTTACTTTCAAATTGTGAAAACGGCCATTCAGCTTCAGGTTCTGCGGCGAAAATGCCAGCACGTAGTAATACTCCGGCGTTGACGCCACCCTGCGAAAGCCTTCCGCCAGGTCATTGTTATTGTGAAAAAAGACACCCCCGGTTGCGTCTGCCAAGTCGGCCATCACGTACGCTTCGGCGGAGGCACTCGACATCTGATACAGCCCCTCTATTCCAAGCACCTGTGGGTTTGTCGGCCGCACCCGGTCGGTAATATCACCTCCAGGGATCACCACATACAGACCACGCGCATCCAGAGCATTGATGGTGATATTGGCATGCATTGCCCGGTCGATCAGGTTGTCAACATCGTATTCCTGCTTCGGGGTGATGAAACCGGGCGAGACCAGTACTACACATCGTTGGCCAGGCATTCCCGATACGCGGCGAATTACGTCCTTGAGGGAAGTGAGTGCCAGATGAGTTTCCGCGTCTCCTGACGATACCGCCTGGGCTGCAGCTCCTTGCGCCACGTTCTGTGCGATCGTCTGCATTTTTGGATCATTGTTAAATTGGCAATCCAGCACGTCAGCGGTTACAGCTGCCAGCGCCTGCGGGTCATTCTTGTTCTGGATCAAATCCCCAATGTAATAAGTCATCTTCGGGCAATCCTTCACTCGATTGCCGACGAGAGGGCGCGGGATAATGCGATCCAGAGCCTCTCGCATCTTACTTTGATCATCCGTGAAGTCGAGGTTGTTCTGACCCGAAATAGTGAAGATCGCCGCTCGGTCGGTGGGACGCAACGTCTTGAAATTTTTTTCCGCTGCTTGACGTGCTTGGGCGAGATCGCCAAATTCCAGATGCACGTCATCGAAAACGAAAGCCACATAACGTTCAGCCAGGTCCGGCAGTGATGCTGCATTGGTGGCCGCAGCAGTTGAATTCAGCGGTTGGGAGGTTTGCTGCTCCCGCGCAACCTGTAGTCCCGGTTTTTGAACACTGAATTTAGTTATGACCTGGGGCTTGCGATCATCAAACAACTGAAAGTCTTCTTTTTGTAATGTGCCGATCGCGTTGCCTTGCGCATCCCGTACCACGACATGAACTTCGACAAGCCTTACGTTGACCTTGAAGTTGGCCGCCGCGTCGTGCGAAGTCATTTCAGGAGTATTCGAGGTTGTAGAAGCAGCGGAGGCAGAGGAAGTTGACTGGGGAGAGGGTGTGTCTTGCGTTGAAGCCGTGAGCGCAATGTTATTAAAAACCGTTCCGATGAGTATCATCAGTCCGAAGGCCCGAATCGTCAATCGCAGTTTGCGGGTGCTTTTGACTGGCTCCATTTGGACAACTCTCCGGCGGTACTGACCCGGCCCGTATTCTACTCTCAAATTCCTAGCGGATCGTCATTCTCTCCGTTTGTAGACGCCGTATTCCACGCCGGGCGACTGGTTCCGCACTTCCTACAGTCTCTTCCCCAGACAACATCCAAACTGCTGGATTCATCGAAACTGGCGTATGTCCAAGGTTCTCTTTTTCCTGACTTTAGCCGTAAGCGTAGCCTTGACCGGCTGCGGAATGGTGTCCAGTGGAAACCAGCAGGATCCTCCCCCGCCACCTCCACCTCCGCCACCTGCGGATATGACAGCCGTCAAACACATCATTTATATGTTGCAGGAGAACCGCAGTTTTGATGAGTATTTTGGGCAATTGAATGCCTACCGCCAGGAGAAGGGCTTTAGCACCGACGTTGATGTCGCCCCTGCAGATGCTTCACAGCTGAGCTACGATCACTCGACCACCATCCCTCGGTTTCCCATGCACTCGGAATGTAAGGAAGAAATGAGTTCCTACTGGAACGAGAGCCATAACGACTGGAACCATTTCGCTCCTACCACCGCAACTCCATTAATGGACGGCTTCGCCAATTCTGCGGGCGGCGACTCGCGCAACAGCAATCCTCCGGGCTTCGATATTAATGGTGAACGCGTCATGGGCTACTACGATGATAGCCATCTTCCCTACTACTACTTCATGGCAACTCAGTTCGCCATATCGGATCACTGGTTTTCTCCAATAATGACCAACACCCCGGCCAACCGCATGTATGCTATGGCCGCGACATCGCATGGAGTTGTGAACAAGCCGCTCTCCCAAATAAATGTGCCTACGATTTTCGATGAGCTGCAGGCGGCTGGAATCACTTGGAAGAACTACGTCCCCGATTATCCCAACGGCAGTTCTCTCAAGGCATTTCCGGCATTTTCCAAGTACGCAAACACAAATATTGTTCCCATGTCACAATACTTTACTGACGCGAAAAATGGCACGCTCCCCGAAGTTGCATTCATTGATCGCGACTCGCACGATGGATTGGACGAGCATCCCGGTGTGGGAATCAGCATTCAGAAGGGCGCGGCATACGTAAAGACCATCGTCGACGCCCTCATGGCCAGCGACAATTGGAAGGATTCGATCTTCTTCTTGACCTACGATGAGGCTGGCGGCCCTTACGATCATGAGCCTCCGGTTCCTATGCCCTCACCGGACAACATTCCACCGGTGCTTGGGCCAAATGATACTTGCACTACTACTCCCGGCCCGATGTGCGATTTCACCTACACCGGATTCAGGCTACCTAACATCGTGATCTCGCCGTTTTCCAAGAAGCACTACGTAGACCACACCCCGATGGATACAACTGCGATTCTTCGCTTCATCGAAAAGCGATTTAGCCTGCAAACCCTCACTGCGCGGGATGCCGCCCAGCCTGATATCAGCTATTTCTTTGATTTCACAAACTCCCCGAATCTGAATCCGCCCACGCCGCCCTCCCAGCCGACAGGTGGGCCGTGCTATGTGAATGCATTGCCTTAGGTTTTGTGTGCGTCCTAGATCGAATTCAGGCTGTTACATAAATACCGGGTTCCCCTGAATTCTCCGGGTGTTTATTCGATGGTATCCTTGAACCATCAAGCCATCCCGGCTCTATCCTAAATGTCAACCCCAAACCCATCAGAAGCACCCGTGAAAACCGAATCCGGCGAATCGTTCGGTAATATCCTTTCGCAATTTGAACGCAGTCACACTACTAAAAAGACGGAGGGACTGCGCGAGGGCACAGTTGTCTCCGTCTCATCCGACTCGGTATTCGTTGACCTCGGATTCAAGACTGAAGGCGTGTTGCCGCTGTCGGAATTCCCCAGCGATCAGCAATCGGCGAAAACCGGCGACAAGCTGCAAGTCACGATCAAGGGGCGAGATCCAGAGGGCTATTACCTTCTTACGCGAAGTAAAGCGGCGCGGCCCACAGATTGGGCGGCGCTGGAAAGAGCGTTTGCCGCTAAATCCACGATTGTGGGCACGGTCACGGGAGTAGTGAAAGGTGGTCTCAGCGTTGATGTCGGGGTGCGGGCTTTTATGCCGGCGTCCCGCAGCGGTGTGCATGACGCAGCGGAGTTGGAGAAATTGGTCGAACAGGAGATACGCTGCCGCATTATCAAACTCGACGCCGCAGATGAAGACGTAGTGGTCGATCGGCGAGCAGTGGCAGAAGAGGAACAGCAGGCGGCCAAGGACCGGCGTTACTCCGAATTGAAGGAAGGGGCGATGGTCAGCGGCACGGTGCGAACACTCACTGATTATGGGGCGTTCGTCGATGTTGGCGGTGCAGACGCGCTGCTTCACGTGAGTGATATTTCCTGGGGCCGGATCAATAAGCCGGACGACGTGCTGGCGGTCGGACAGCAGATTGAAGTGAAGGTGCTGAAGATCGACTCCGAGAAGCACCGGGTGTCGGTCGGAGTGAAACAGCTGCAACCGCATCCCTGGGATTCAGTCGCGAGCAAATACAAAGTCGGTGAGCGCGTGCGCGGCACGGTCACGCGGGTAATGGACTTCGGAGCATTCATTGAATTGGAACCGGGAATAGAAGGACTGATTCACGTTTCCGAAATGTCATGGGTGAAGAAAGTTCGCAAGCCCAGCGATTTGGTCAAGCCCGGAGAGACGGTTGATGCGGTGATTCTCGCAGTCAACCAGGCTGAACAACGCATGTCGCTGGGGCTAAAGCAGGCGCTGGGCGATCCATGGACTGACGCTGCGCAAAAATTTCCGGTTGGTTCGGAGGTCGCAGGTCCAGTTGTGAGCCTGACTAAATTTGGCGCGTTCGTGCAGCTTGCCGAGGGCATAGAAGGCATGGTTCACGTCAGCGACATCAGCGCAGAGAAGCGCGTCCATCATCCACAGGATGTGCTGAAAGTCGGACAGCAAGTAAACGCACTGGTGCTTGAACTCGATAGCGAGAAGCGCAGGCTGAAGCTGGGGATGAAGCAAGTGGTTCCGACCAGCATTGACGAATACGTCGCGGAGCACAAGCCGGGAGACCAGGTCAGCGGCCGCGTTGTAGAAGTTTCGGCCGGCGGAGCGCAGGTGGAATTGGGAGAAGGAATCCGCGCCGCATGCAAAACTTCGCACCCGAAGGAAGAGGATGGCGCGAGCTCGGCTGCCGCAGCCACCGATGTCTCATCGCTCAGTTCGATGCTCGCCGCCCGCTGGAAAAGTGGCGCCGTCGCCGAATCTTCGAAGCCGCAAGAAATCCAGTCGGGGCAGATTCGCAAATTTCGCATCACCAGGCTGGATCCGACGACGAAGAAGATCGAAGTTGAACTTGCGTAGAGTCGTCCGATACTGACCTTAACGTTGGCTGGCTCCGCTAAGGGGGCTCGCAATTCCGCTTCATGAAGTGAGACCAGGAACCTTAACTCTTGCCGCCGATCATCAACGCACAAAAAATTTCGAAGGCTTTCGGAGCCAAGCCGCTTTTTCAAGACGTGTCGTTCACCGTCTCTGAAGGAAGCCGGATTGGATTGATAGGGCCTAACGGTTCAGGGAAATCTACGCTCATGCGGATCCTGGCGGGCACCGACGCGCCCGACAGCGGGAATGTGGCGATCCGCAAACGGCTGCAGTTGAGCTACGTGGAGCAAGATTCGCATTTCGAATCGGGACGGAGCGTTCGCACGGTGATCGAACGAGCGGTGAAGAGTTCTTCAAACCTCAATTCCGAGCACGGCGCGCACTTTGCGGAGACGCTCGGCCGCGCCGGATTTGAGGATCTTGATGCGGATGCTGGTGCATTATCCGGGGGCTGGCAGAAGCGTCTTGCGATTGTGGAAGCGTTGGTGCAGACTCCTGATGTTTTGCTGCTAGATGAGCCAACCAACCATCTGGACCTCGCCGGAATCGAGTGGCTTGAAGAATTGCTGGGGGAATCAGGCTTCGCATGCGTGGTGGTCAGTCACGACAGATATTTTCTTGAGAACGTGGCAAGCGAGATGGCGGAGTTAAGCCGCGTATATCCGGACGGCCTGCTGCGGGTCCGCGGTAATTACAGCGCCTTCCTCGAAAAGAAAGAAGAGTTCCTGCACGCGCAATCGAAACGTCAGGAGGCCATGGAAAATCTTGTCCATTCTGAAATCGAATGGCTGCGGCGAGGGGCGAAAGCGCGAACCCGCAAATCGAAAGCCCGCATAGATAAGGCTGGAGAACTGATGGGTGAACTCGCCGACTTGAACGCCAGGACGCGCAGCGGGAGCGCACAGATCGATTTCTCAGCAACCGATCGCAAAACCAAACGCCTGATCGAACTGGAGAGCGTCACTTGCGAAGTAGGACAGCGCAAACTTTTCGAGCGGCTCAACTTCATCATCACAGCAGGCATGCGGGTGGGACTGGTGGGGCCGAACGGTAGTGGGAAAACCAGCCTGCTACGTCTGTTGCGCGGCGAATGGAAGCCGACCAGCGGAGAAATTCGCCAGGCCGATTGGTTGCGCATTGTGTATTTCGACCAAAGCCGCCAGCTCGATGTGAATATGACCCTGCGCCGGGCTCTCGCTCCCGACGGTGACTCGGTCGTCTATCACGATCGCGTAATTCACGTTGCATCCTGGGCCGCGAAATTTCTGTTCACCGGCGAGCAGCTCAACCAGCCTGTCGATCGGCTCTCCGGCGGCGAACGCGCGCGCGTACTGATCGCTCAACTGATGCTGCAGCCCGCCGACATTTTGCTGCTGGATGAGCCGACAAACGACCTCGATATTCCGACGCTCGAGATTCTTGAAGAAAGCCTGCTGGAATTTCGTGGTTCGCTGGTTTTAGTAACCCATGATCGCTACATGCTCGATCGCGTGTCGACCGTTGTGTTAGGTCTCGACGGCCATGGAACCGCAGAAGTGTTCGCCGACTATTCGCAATGGGAGTCGTGGCAAGCCGAGCGCAAGGCTGACACAAAGCCCCCCGTCCGTTCGCCATCATCTGGGTCAGGCTGCTCGCCCAAGAAGAAGCTCTCTTATAAAGAGGCCCGGCAATACGCATCCATTGAAGAAAATATTGCCGTGGCCGAGCGCTCGGTGCAAAGCAAGCGCGCTGCGTTGGAAAATCCTGTGATTGCTAGTGACGGTCCGAAGCTGCTGAAGGCCCACTCCGAAATGGAGCAGGCGCAAAAGGACCTCGACGCACTTTACGAACTTTGGGCAGAACTTGAAGAGAAGGTTGGCAACCTGCCGCAATCCCGAATGCGGTGACGGAATTCGATGAGTTAGCAGCCTTGCGGGTGTCTTGATTTGAACCTTCTGTTCCTTTGTCGGTTTTGCCATATCAACCTGCTAGGCGGGATTACTGACGGCAAATTTTTCACTGCACACGCCCATGAACGACGGCTCTGCTGATCGCTGCCTCTGCCTTGTTATAATCAAAGGATTCGGTGGGAGTAGCTCAACTGGCAGAGCACCGGACTGTGGCTCCGACGGTTGCGGGTTCGATTCCCGTCTCCCACCCCATCTCTACTCTTGCTCTCTTTGAACCCCCTTAAAGCCGAAGCGGGGCGATGATCTTAAACATGTACATCGAACGCGAGAGGGCAGCATCCCGCCCTTTAGTGAGCGTGCTGACCGTAGCGCTCGCTGTTCGGCCTGGAGCCACTGACCGCATAAAACAGAATATACAGATAGCAGAACGCCGCCAGAATCAGCGCGTAATGAATTCCCTGCCCCCAGCTGGTTTCACCCTGGATCATCGATGGGTACCACGAATGGTTGATCGCATCGCCAATTCTTCCAACAACCCATGGGATGATTGCGCCGCCCACGATCGCCATATTCAGAAGCCCAGATCCATCACCGGTGAGCGGTCCTAGTTCCGCGATGCCACTGGTGAAGATCGACGGGAACATAATGGAGTTAAACAATCCAATGGCCAGTACCGACCACATTGCAAAATGTCCATTGGTCAGAACCGTGATCACCACCAGCAGCGTCGCCATGGTGGCGCAAAATGCCAGTACTCGCGAAGTCCTAACTTTCTGCAGGACAGCGGAACCAATAAAGCGTCCGACCATTGCACCCAGCCAATAAATCGAAATGTAGCGCGCTGCAACCGCCAGGGCTGAGTGATAGCGAGCCGCAGGATCGGCTACGTTCGAGGCGAAGTGCCCGATGTTTGGCAGCGCGAGGTAGTTAGCGATCGAGCTTCCGATTGCGACTTCGGCGCCGACATAAACAAAAATACCGATCGCGCCAAATACGAGATTCGGATGCTTCCAGATGGAATCATCAACTTTCTCCCCGCTGTGGCGCTCGGCTGATTCGATCTTAGGCAGCCTAAAAACGGCGAACAGTATCGCCAACAAAACCAGGACGATCGCGAAAAAATATACGTACAGCTTGATGACTGCATCCTGCGACGCCGATTGCGCAGCCGCGCTGACGGATTCGCCCAAAATCAATCGAGCTCCGAC
>JBOGLH010000076.1:0-2394 GCA_050746025.1 Terriglobales bacterium
TGCTGGAGGTGCTGCGGCAACCGCTCGAGGAGGGCGCAGTGACCATCGCGCGTGCCGCGCTTTCAATTACCTTTCCGGCGCAATTCATGCTGGCGGCGGCCATGAATCCGTGCCCCTGCGGCTTCTTTAACGATCGGTCCCGCGAATGCCACTGCACCCAGCCGATGATCCAACGGTATATGCAGAAGATTTCGGGGCCTTTAATGGATCGCATTGATATCCACATCGATGTTCCGGCGGTGAACTACAAGGAGATGCGCTCGGCTGTGGAACCGGAGCCCTCCAGCCGGATACGCGATCGAGTGATAAAGGCCCGAGCCCTGCAAATCGAAAGATTCTCCTCGGTAACGCGAACAAGGATCTATTCCAACGCTCAAATGACCGCGCAGAATATCCGAGCATTTTGTGAGTTGTCACCCGATTGCGAACGGCTGCTGGAGCGAGCCATGACTCAGCAGGGTCTTACGGCGCGGGCCCACGACCGCATTCTTAAGGTGGCTCGGACCGTCTCCGATCTTGAGGGTGCTAAAGCTATTGAACCCAAGCATATAGCCGAGGCTATTCAGTATCGCAGTCTGGATCGGGTTTTTTGGGCTTGAGTTTGCAAATTGGGCAGTTCCCAATCCGGCGTGTGAGTCCAAGTTATTAACAGGCAGCTCACAAATTCTCTTGACGCAAATGCCGTTTGCCCTGTAAGTTAAAGCGTTCCGAAGGCCTTGACCAGATTCCTGATGTACCTCCGCTCGGATGGTTCTGGTCAAATGTAATCCGAGAAACTTTCGGCCACTTCGGAGCATCTATTTAAATAACCAGAGCTTTTTCCTGTAGAAATCATCTGTTTTCAGTATCTTACAGTTCTGGTGGGTAGGCGTTCGCCCCGGTTTCCGCAACACCGAGCCGGTGTCTTTTCGCAAACTCTTAAAGGGAAAGGATTTCACCATGCGCTCTGATCGTGTCTTTGATGCCTTACATACTTTGCGAAACCGTTACATGCTCTGCCAGCTGGCCTCTAAGGCCACTCGCAAGTTTCATAAGCCTAATACCCGTATTCAGGAAACCATGAATGAAGTCCTGGATCGGATTGCTGGCTCTGAACGGCAGACGGTTTTGTCTGAACCGGAGCATTTTGTTGAGGCACAACGGCGGGCTGCTTAAGTTAGCAGCCCTGTCCTCCTGCCTGAGTTAACCTGAATCTCCCTGAAAATACCCTCCCATCTCAATTCTCCTCGCAGGTGAGCTAATGACCATTGCTGAACTTAAAGAAAAAAACATAACTGAACTAACTAAGATCGCCCGCACCCTTGATCTCCCGGGGGCCAGCGGCATGCGCAAGCAGGACCTGATTTTCAAGATCCTGCAGGCGCAGAGTGAAAAAGAAGGCCACATCTTTGCCGAAGGCGTGCTCGAAATCCTTCCCGATGGCTACGGCTTCCTGCGTTCACCCGATTACAACTACCTCCCCGGCCCCGATGACATTTACGTTTCGCCGTCGCAGATTCGCAAATTCGACCTGAAGACCGGCGACACCATCAGCGGTCAGGTCCGGCCGCCGCATGAGGGCGAGAAATATTTCGCGCTGGTGAAGATTGAAGCCGTCAATTTCGAGTCTCCCGAAGAAGCGCGTAACAAGATCCTGTTCGACAATTTGACGCCGCTGTACCCGCAGGAACGGCTGAAGCTTGAAACCGTGCGCGAAAACGTCAGCGCCCGGGTGATGGATTTGTTAACGCCACTCGGCAAAGGTCAGCGCGGATTGATCGTTTCGCCTCCGCGCGCCGGCAAAACCATGCTGCTGCAGAATGTGGCGAATTCGATTACCACCAATCATCCGGAAGTTGTGCTGATCGTGCTGCTGATCGACGAGCGCCCGGAAGAAGTAACCGATATGCAGCGGTCGGTCAAAGGCGAAGTTATTTCTTCGACCTTCGATGAACCGGCGGCGCGCCACGTGCAAGTTGCCGAAATGGTCATCGAAAAGGCCAAACGCCTGGTCGAGCATAAGCGCGATGTGGTTATCCTGCTCGATTCGATTACCCGTTTAGCTCGCGCCTACAACACCATTGTTCCGCCCTCGGGCAAAGTGCTCTCCGGCGGTGTGGATTCGAATGCTCTTCAGCGCCCCAAGCGGTTCTTTGGCTCGGCGCGAAATATTGAAGAGGGCGGTTCGTTGACCATCATCGCTACCGCGCTGATCGATACCGGTTCGCGCATGGATGACGTGATCTTCGAAGAATTTAAAGGCACTGGCAATTCAGAAATCATCCTGGAACGTAAGCTCGTAGATAAACGCACCTTCCCGGCGATTGACATTCAACGCTCCGGCACGCGAAAAGAAGAGCTGCTGATTCCGAAGGAAGACCTGACAAGAATCTGGGTGCTGCGCAAGGTGCTGAA
>JBOGLH010000077.1:0-19374 GCA_050746025.1 Terriglobales bacterium
AAAACAAACTCCGCTCAGGATGACAATTGAATATAAATGAAACGGCACAGCTGAAGCCGTGGCCTGATACAACGATCGTCTGCGCGTTACTCCGCGCTCCGCGCGAAGCCGAAGCTCCGGGCTGCTGGCCCCGTAACGCTATCGCTCCGCCAAATAAGCCTCTTTATATCCCAAATAATTATTCGCATACCGCAAGATGGACTCCGCGTCTTTCTGTTCCAGCTTGCGGCGAAATTTGCCCGGCGATCCCATCCACAGCGAGCCCGGCTCAACTATCGTTTTCTCCGGAATTAATGTACCCGCGGCAATAATCGATCCCGCGCCAATACGCGCCCCATTCAGAATGATCGAGCCCATTCCGATCAGACAACGGTCCTCAATGGTGCAACCGTGCAGGTTTACGTTGTGGCCGACAGTAACATACTCCCCCAGAAACACCCCGTACTGCTCCTTCATGCCGTGCAGCACGCTGCAATCCTGAATGTTCGAGTGCGCGCCGATACGAATTGAGTGCACATCGCCGCGCAAAACCGCGTTCATCCACACGCTGGCGTGTTCGCCGAGAACCACGTCGCCGATGATCTGCGCCGAATCATCGACGTAACACGTACTCGGGATGGTGGGCGAAATGCCCTTATAGGCGCGGACCATGAGGAAGCCGTCTGCAATCAGCACGTACGAGCAGTCAGCGGCAAGCAGGGAGCGAATCCGCGAGATTGCTCGGCGTTCGCTCATCGCTCACAGCTCACTGCTCAACGCTGAAAGCGTCCTAAATGCTAACAAATTTCCCGTTGCGGGACGGCCAACACAAATTTTCCTCACGTATCACTGACTCGCGTTCGAGTTCGTGCTATATGAGATGGGTCTCCCGTCGAGGCTGGGCTCACTTCCCTAGCGGAGTGATTCTATGCGGCATGTTGTCGTCGTCTTTGCGGCACTCGTTATTTTATTGACGCCATGTTTTTCTCAGGATGGATCAACCGGCGCCTTCCACGGGATCGTGCTCGATCCTTCGGGCGGACGTATTTCCGGCGCTACTGTCGCGCTGGTGAATAATGCGACCGCTTTCCACTATCAGCAAACTTCCGATGCGGAAGGACGTTTCGCCTTCGGGCTGCTGCCGCCGGGTGACTACTCCGCTCGCGTAACCGCAGAAAAAATGTTGCCACAACTCAGCCCGTTTTTACGAGTGACGCTTGGCGCCGTAACTGAAATTCAGTTCAAACTTCAGATCGCTGGAGCGCGAGAAAACGTTACCGTATCTGCTGAGCCGCGCGCGGTAGAAACCGAGCCCCACGGCGTCTCTGCCGTGATCGACGAACGCGCTATTCTGAACCTTCCCCTGAACGGACGCCGATTCACCGATCTATCCCTGCTCACGTCCCAGGCAACGACCGATCCCCGCGGACAGAATTCAACCTCGAATGGCGACCTCTCATTCGGCGGCATCCGTGGATTTCAGACCAGCTATCTGGTCGATGGCGGGGACAACAATAACGCTTTCTTCGGACAGGCGCGTGGCCGCTATCGCGCACCGTACCAGTTTTCGAATGAAGTGGTTCAGGAGTTCCGCGTCTCGTCGAATTCCACTTCTGCGGAATCAGGTCGAAGCGGCGGCGCGGTCGTCAATGTGGTCACGAAGTCAGGGACTAACAAGCTTAATGGCACGGCGTTTTATTATTTGCGCGACAGCAGCTTCGACGCTCGAGCTCCAGAATTAAATATCAAGCCCCACGGTCAGCAGCAGCAATTCGGATTCACGCTCGGGGGACCGCTACGGCGCAATCGCGTCTTCTTCTTTGGGGGATACGATCAGCACATTTTTCATGAACCAACGGTGGTCCGCTTCGTGAATGGTGGCACCACCGTATTGCCGCAATTGGGTACAGGCCCGTTCACCCCCGGAGATTTCGAGGCAGATGATCAGGCCCTCGTCTTCGCGGCTGCCGGGCAGCTAACCAAGCAAGCCGGCCTCTATCCTTCAAAACTGCTGGGCAGCACCGGGTTCGCCAAGCTGGATGTCAATGTGTCATCGCACAACCAGCTCGCACTGCGGCTGAACACGTCTCGCTATTCGGGTGCAAACAACGTATTCCTGGATCCTTCGAGCCCGCTTACTACATACGGAATCTCTGATAACGGAATCGAGCACGTCGAAACTGAACCCGCCACGGCATCTCTCACCAGCGCGCTTTCGTCGCGGACAGTGAGCCATCTGCGGGCGCAGTTTTCACGTGACATGCAATGGTCACAAACCAATTCGAGCACCCCGCTGACGCGCGTTCCCGGCATACTCGATGGATTTGGACGGTCCAGCATCCTGCCTCGCGAAACTCACGAGAAGCGCGGGCATTTTGCTGAAACCATCAGCCGCGAAGGTCCGCGGCATTCGTGGAAATTCGGTGGCGATGCGCTGCTCACAAAGATATATGACTTCTTTCCTTCAAACTTTGGGGGCAAATTTATTTTCGATTCTATTCGCGTGAATCCGTTCACTTTTCAACCGATGATCGGGGGATTGGAGCTGACCCCGCTTCGCGCATATGCACACGCGGTTTCTCATTATTATGTTCAGAATTTCGGGTCAGCCGTGAGCCACCCGGACACCAATGAGTACGCCGCTTTCGCACAGGACATGATCCGGGTGACCAATCATTTTGATGTGAGCGTTGGTGTTCGTTACGACCTGCAAACCTTGAGCACGAAATATCTAAAAACCAATCCGTTGTGGCCCGATTCCGGCAAGGTGCCGTTCAATCCCAAAAATTTTGCGCCTCGCGTTGGATTGTCATACTCAATAGGCGACCAACGGCCACTGGTGGCACGCATCGGGTACGGATTGTTTTTCCCGCGTATTCCGCAGATCTACAATTCGACCATCGAAACTCAAAATGGCCTGACCCCTGACTCGATCTTTCTCAACCAGACGAACTTCCATGCTCAACAAATCTTCCCGCAATACCCTTTTTCATTAGTGAACTGCACGCTGCTGGCCAGTTCTTGTGAAGTGCCGGCAAACCTGATGCAGTTTGCGCAAAATAACATCTCCGCTTTCGCGCACAATTTTCGCGCGCCCGAGGTCCACCAGGTAAGCGTCAGCTTGGAGCGTGAACTGGCCAACCGCGTGATCGGAGAAATCTCGTATTCATTCGTCCGAGGACAGGACTTGATCCGCGCACGCGACGTGAATCTTCCTCCTCCGACCCCGGTCGAATATCCGCTCTATGACGCATCCGGAGCCCAGGTCGGCTATGGAAGGGTGGATACCTTCGCGACTTGGCAAAATTCAACATCATTTACGTGCCCCTTTCCGCCTTGCATCAATCCGCTGGCGAAGCCCATTCCCCAACTCGGATCGATCGACGTGTACGAGAGTGCGGCCTCGAGCGTCTACCACGGAGCAACCATCTCCCTCCGCCGCCAGATGACTCATGGACTCTATTTCCGCCTCGGGTATACCTACGCGCACGCGATGGACGACGGGCAAGATGCACTGGTTGCCGGTGTTCCTGGAACCGTTCAAAATTCCTACGCTCCGAATTCTGAGCGCGGCAATAGCGTCACTGACCAACGCAATCGTTTCGTCTTCTCCTGGATTTACGAACCTCGTGCGCTTAACGGCGGGCAAGGTGTGCTCGGCGCGCTTACTAAGGGATGGAAAAATTCCGGCATCATCACCGCCGGAAGTGGCAGACCGGTGGATGCAACGGTGGCAGGCGACGCAAACCAGGACGGGAACTACGGCAACGACCGCTTGCCTGGAGCACGGCGAAATTCATTTGTTGGCCCGGATTATTCGAGTACAAACATGCGAATCGCGCGTCGACTCTTCGCCAGGAATGGATGGAAACTCGAGTTTACTGCCGAGTCGTTCAACCTATTCAATCGGCTCAACAGCCGCTTTCAACTGACCAGCGATGGCGCAATCCAGCAATGCCGCACAATTCAACTATGGAACTAAGATCATTGGAATCAGGCACTTTCCTGCCTACTACCAGGTCCCAACGAATTTCATGCGAGCTACGAATGCCTATGCGCCCCGGCAAGTTCAATTTGCGTTGCGTTTAGGGTTCTGAAATTGGCATGATCTGGGCACTGTACAACCACCAACTTTCCCTTTGACAAATCTCATATTTGCTTGACTTTATGCGGCCAAATTGCAATAAAGGACGAGTTCATCCAGGATGAGTCTGGGGGTGTCGTATAGTTGGCAGAAATTCGATTGCAGGAAGCCGAGTCGCTCGAAAAATGCTGTTCGCCGGTTTAACGCAAGGTGCAGCAGGAAGACGCAATTAAGGAAGTTAAGCGTCAGTCGTTTACCTGAAGTTAGGCGAGAAGAAGCGAGTTAAAAGCGCCGGCCCGCAAACGCAGCCGCAAGGAACAACGCAGAGAGAGCAGGAATAATGCTGTAGGCCGCAATCGTCGCGTTGCGGTCCTCACACCTAATTACTCATACAATTATTCTCCTGCCGGACTTTTAAGTTGTATCCCGCACACTTCCCGTGCGGAGGGCCGAACCCAAGGGTAGCAAATAGAAACAGGGGGCACGATCACACATGGTCGCACGCCACGGCGTCGCACCATGGGGCTGAGCCATAAGGAGCTCTCGGATGGAATTCCACGACAGGACTCTAAAGTGTATTGACTGCGGGACGGACTTTGTCTTCACCGCAGGCGAGCAACTTTTCTTCTACGACAAGCAATTCAAGAATGAACCCAAGCGCTGCAAGAACTGCAAGACTAAACGGCTAACCTCGGTAGGCGCTGTTCCGGTCAGGCAAGGCTTCCCGGCGCGCACAAAAGTTGAGACCACCGCGGTCTGCTCACACTGCGGTAAGGAGACGACTGTGCCTTTCCGTCCCACTCAGGGCCGTCCAGTATTTTGCCGAGAGTGTTTCCGGGAACGTCGTCAAGCAGCGAGCGCCTGAACTCTAAAAATTAACGGCTGGATTCGATTATATCGAGGGCTAGCCGGCCTTTTGTTGCTTCTGTGAGGCTAGAGCGTCGTAGTGTGCCAGGCGGGCACGCGATTGCTTTTCGTCCTGATGCTGCACCAGCAAAGCTTCAATCTGCCGTAGCAAATCCTGGGTACCGATTGGTTTCACAAGTACCGATTGCGCGCTGTTTTGCTTACCATCCATACGCGGCGGATAAGCCGTGAGCAACGCCGTCGCGGGGTTATAACGCTGCTGCCGCGCCGCGCGAATCACGTGGAAGCCCGCGTCGTCCGTTTCCATTCGCGAGTCGGTTATCACCATGTCATATTCGCCGGTCATCAATTTCTCGATGCCGTCTGCGGCCGACGTCGCCGTCTGCACGTCGAACTGATTCAGTTCGAGCACTGCCTTCAGGGTCAGCAGCACGGTTGCGTCGTCGTCCACCAACAGGATCTTGCGTTTCATGTGTACCTCGAATACCGACTGGAAACCGCGCGGTGCCTTTGCAGAATCGGCTATCTACATACGTTAGTATAGTTGCGTGTCCAGCTTTTACGTAGAAAATTTCGGTTGCCGTGCTACTCAGGCGGACGGCGCCGCCATTGAAGAGCAATTTCGGGAACACGGGCTTAGCCGCGCCGATCGTCCGCGAAACGCGCGCTATGTTGTGCTAAATACCTGTGCTGTCACAGCTTCCGCCGAGCAGGATGCACGCGCAGCCATTCGCCGGGTGCGACGCGAGAATCCTGGGTGCGAAGTAATAGTTACCGGCTGCTACGCGCAGCGGGCGCCTCACGAGGTTGCGTCGTTGCCAGGTGTGTCCGTAGTCGTTGGCAACTCTCATAAGAACACTCTGGCACAGATTGCTCTGCGGGCAGGCCCTGAGAAGGACGGATCGCCACAAGATTTTGTTTCCCTTTCAACTCTGACGAGTGGACAGCAGTCGTTTGGCGGTTCGATTTTCATCTCCGATATCTTTGCTCACACGGAATTGATCGCCGCGCCGGTCTTCGATTCCGCCAACGAACGAACTCGACCCAATCTAAAAGTTCAGGACGGCTGCAATAACCGTTGTTCTTTTTGCATAATTCCTTCATTACGGGGCCGAAGCCGGTCGCTAAAGCCGGATGAAATTTTGCGTCAGGTAAACCAACTCGTCGAATCCGGATATCGCGAAGTCGTCATCTCCGGAATCAATCTCGGCCGCTGGGGACGCGACCTGGATGATCAGACCGTGTGGGGCGGGCGCCCTCGCCCGCTTGGGCTAGATGATTCTTGGGGCGACGGGCGTCCTCGCCCGTCGAAATTCGAGCATATGGTCCGCGCGATTCTCGATCACACATCCATCGAAAAGCTCCGCATCTCTTCGGTCGAGCCCATGGATTGGAGCGATTCACTGATCAACTTGATGGCAAACTCTCCGAGAATCGCCAAGCACGCCCACGTGCCCATGCAATCGGGCAGCGACACAGTCTTACGGCGCATGCACCGAAAATACCGCCCGTGGCATTACCGTCAGAAAATCCAGATGATCCGCGCCGCCATGCCCACCGCGGCAATAGGCGCAGACGTCATGGTGGGGTTCCCCGGTGAAAGCGACTTTGAATTTGAAGAAACGCGCCGCATGATTGCAGAATTGCCCTTAACTTACTTGCATGTTTTCACGTTCTCGGCGCGCCCCGGCACGCCCGCGGCGACCATGCCCAATCAAGTCCCGCTACAAGTTGCGCGCGGACGGAATCGCATTCTGCGGGAGTTGGCGGCAAACAAAAAGCGCGCCTTCATGCAGCAGTTTCTCGGTCAGAAGATTGAGGCGATCACCCTCAACATAATCTCTGAAAGTGCAGGTGGAACGTACACAGAAGCACTGACCGACAATTACCTTAAGATGAGGCTCGCCGGACGCCTTGATGCCAACCAATGGTTCAGGGCGGATGTAACCGACATCAGCGACGATACATTGATCGGGATCCCGATCGGCGAGTTCAGTACTCTCCGCGAGGACGCGACAAATTTTTGCTCCCATTAAGCCTAAACCGCAGTCTCATACAAATATGCGAACCGTGAGCCCGGAAGTCTGGTTTACCAAGACACGATCTCTGCTGATTTCAACATTAATTCTTTTCTTCACTTTCTCGACTTTTGCGCAATCCCCTTCGGCGGAGAAAGGCCCCGGTTATCTCGACTCTCTCCCGCAGGACACAGGCACTGCAGGCCTGAAGCAGGAGCTTCGCAAGCTGCAAACCACCGGACGCCTGATGATGGTCACCGCTCATCCCGACGACGAAGACGGCGGCCTGCTGACGCTCGAATCACGCGGCAAGGGTGTGCACACACTATTGCTAACGCTCACTCGCGGCGAAGGCGGACAAAATAAAACTGGCGACACGTTTTCCGATGAACTCGGGATACTACGTACTCTGGAGCTGCTCGCTGCCGATCGTTATTACGGAGTCGAACAACGGTTCAGTCGTGTTGCCGACTTCGGGTATTCCAAGACGCCGGAGGAAACTTTTCAGAAATGGGGAGGTCACGACGTTCCGCTGGCCGACATGGTTCGCGTAATCCGGGAGTTTCGCCCCGACGTGCTGATCGCGCGTTTTTCCGGGACCGACCGCGACGGCCATGGTCATCACCAGGCCTCAGCGATCCTGACTAAGGAAGCCTTTCGCGCCGCAGGGGATCCGAATCGTTTCCCGGAGCAAATCAAGGCAGGCCTGCAGCCCTGGCAACCTAAAAAACTTTACATCGGGAATGTCTGCGGCTTTGGCGCGAGTACGTGCGTTGACGAAAATTACACTGTCAAGCTGAACACCGGCGACGATGACCCGGTGCTTGGTATGTCGTACTCGCAGTTTGCGATTGAAGGCTTGCGGCACCAGGAATCTCAAGGGCTCGGTGATTTGAGACTTCCATCTGGGCCGCGCTATGCGTTTTACAAGCTGGTGGATTCAGTTCTGCCGAACACCAAAGACGCGAACGGCCACGAGAAAGACCTGTTCGATGGCATTGACACCAGCTTGCCGGGCTTACCAACTAAGCTTGGAGACGAAAACAAAATTCCAGGGCTGCATTCGGACCTTGCCAAGATCGCCGATCACATTAAGGATTCTGTCGGCGATCTCTCAGAGGACGTGGAACAACTCAGATCGATTGTGGATCAGATCAATGAGAGCAATCTTTCTACCAACGACAAAAGTGCATTGCTGCAGTCTGTTTCTACTAAGAAAAAGCAAGCCGAAACTGCTCTCAATCGCGCACTGGATCTGACTTTTGACGTGACCGTCGCTCCGCCTCAAGGGCCAGCAGCTCCAGTGCCTTCTGAATCAGAAGCTCTGACCGACGTCTCTCCGGGCCAAAAATTCGAGGTAATCGCGAAGCTGCACAATGGATCTAAATACTGGATGACTGTCGGTGACGCCGCGCTCAATCACAGCGATTGGGTACGGCAAACTCATGCCGATATGACAACCATCGGACCGGGCGAAGACTATTACGCAAACTTCCTCGTCCAGATACCGCAAGATGCGCCAATGAGCCGGCCTTACTGGCACCGGGACGACCCTCAAACTGAATCGATCAACCAGATCGACGATGAAGCCTATGTCACTCTTCCCTTTCCGCCGGAACCTCTCCACGCAACGGTTGATTTCGAAATCGTTGGCCACGGGCGATTCCATTCTCCAGCACCGGATTTCTTGCGAAAGAAATCAAAGTCAGCACCGCAAGCAACGATATCTGCAGATGTCGAAGTGCCGTTCAAGGATGAACATGGAAATTTGCGAAAAAGAGAGCTGGCGATAACTCCAGCTTTTTCGGTGGCCATCGAACCAGGCGAGCAGGTAATACCTGTTGCTGACGGAAATAACAGCACGGCCAGAGTCGGCGTCAGTTCGAACCTTACAGGAACGCCAACCGGTCTTTTGCGGCTGGAACTGCCGGCAACCTGGAGTTCGAAACCAGAAAACCAATCAGTGGGCCTGCCCAAACGCGGAGATAGACAAGATTTTGATTTCACCGCGATCTCTCAAAATCTTCAACAAAGCAAGACCAAGATAAAAGCAATGATGAAAGCAGGAGAAACAGCCTATTCTGAAGGTTACACCCTCGTCGCCCGCGAAGACCTCGGCTCCTTTTATTACTTCGAGCCCGCCGTGCAGCACATCAGTATTGTGGATGTGAAAATTCCCAAGAACCTTAAAGTTGGCTATGTCATGGGCGCGGGGGATGACATCGCATCTGTGCTGCAGCAAGTCGGAATGAATGTGACCCTGCTCTCAGCAGACAAGCTGGCAACGGAAAATCTCGCGCAATTCGGAACTATTGTTCTTGGAGTGCGCGCTTATGACACACACAAAGAGTTAGTCGCAAACAATCAGAAGCTGCTGGATTTCGTTTCCAACGGCGGAACGTTACTCGTCCAGAACAACAACAGTATTTCTGATTTCAATAGCGAGCACCTCACACCGTATCCAGCCGAACTAAGCCGGGCACGGGTTTCGGTCGAAGAGGCCCCAGTGCAGATCCTAGCGCCAGACGATCCGGTGTTTCACTACCCCAACGAAATTTCCCGGAAGGATTTCGATGGGTGGGTCCAGGAACGCGGCCTCTACTTTATGGATAAATGGGACGATCACTTCAAGCCGCTGTTGTCCTGTCACGATCCCAATGAACCGGACCAAAAGGGCGGGCTGATGATCGCGAAGTACGGCAAAGGTACTTACATCTTTACCGGATACGCGTTCTTCCGCCAACTACCAGCGGGAGTACCGGGGGCGATTCGATTGTTCGTGAATTTGGTGAGCGCGGGAGCAGCGCACTAGTTGCTAGGTTTCGACAGAATCAAACCCAATGGCCGCGCTCCCTCAATCCGATAATCCCAAGCTCATTCGCGGCATAAGCCTGTGGAGCGCCACCGCGCTCAACATGATCGACATGATCGGCGTCGGACCGTTCATCACCATCCCTCTGGTGGTCAGCGCCATGGGCGGCCCTCAAGCCATGCTGGGCTGGGTGATTGGCGCGCTGCTGGCGACCTGCGATGGCTTGGTGTGGGCAGAATTGGGTGCAGCAATTCCCGGTTCGGGCGGGTCCTATCAGTATCTTCGGGAAATTTACGGACCACGTCGTCTTGGCAAGCTGGTTTCGTTTTTGTTCATCTGGCAGCTGTCCTTCAGCGCTCCTTTGTCGATTGCGTCGGGCGCAATTGGATTCGCCAGTTATGCCGCGTACCTGCTTCCGGGGTTAGAGCAGCAATACGCCTTTCGCAACTGGAACCCGCATTTGCCTTTCCTTGGCACATTGCAGTTTCACTGGGCCGCCGCCGGCACAACCTTTATTGCCATTGGAATCGTTCTTATTGCCGTCTTGTTGCTGTACCGCCGCATCACCGACATCGGCTTTCTCTCCAAGTTTCTGTGGTTCGGTGTGATGGGAACCATCGGCTGGATTATCTTCGCCGGATTCACTCACTTCAACGCTGCACGAGCCCTGAGTTTCCCCCCCGGCGCATTCACCCTCACCAAAAACTTCTGGCTCGGTCTGGGATCGGCAATGTTGATCGCCACCTACGACTATTGGGGTGCATATAACGTTTGCTTCCTTGGTGACGAGATCAAAGAACCAGCCAAAAACATCCCTCGCGCGCTGCTGCTATCGATTTTTCTGGTGGCTTGTCTATATCTAATGATGAACATCAGCATTCTGGGCGTGGTTGATTGGCACGAGATGCTGCGTTCTCCAAATTCCAACAACAAGCTCTACGTGGTTTCCACTTTCATGGAGCGCATTTATGGCCCATGGGCGGCGAACCTGGTCACCGTGCTAGTTATGTGGACGGCATTCGCTTCAGTGTTTTCGCTGATGCTTGGCTACTCGCGCGTGCCTTACGCAGCCGCGGTGGACGGGAATTACTTCAAAATTTTCTCCAAAATCCATCCCGTATACCGCTTTCCGCATGTCTCTTTGCTGGCTCTCGGCGGCGCCGGCCTGTTGTTTTGCTTTTTCTCGCTTGCGGACGTAATCTCGGCGCTGGTGGTCATTCGTATCCTGCTGCAATTCATCCTGCAAGCTGTCGGCATTATCGTTCTACGCGTGCGCCGGCCCGATATGCCGCGCCCGTTTCGCATGTGGCTCTATCCCGTTCCCGCGATTCTTGCCATCTTCGGCTTCGCATACATTCTGTTCGCGCGAAAGGATTTCATTAGGGAAATCCGCTATGCATTCGTGATTCTGATCGTTGGAATTCTTCTTTACCTCACGCGAGCATGGCGCTATCACGATTGGCCATTCCGCGCGGCGCTTCCCGCACCCGCAGAGATCAAGGCAAGCTGATGTCCGATTCATTACCAGCGCATCCCCGGATCGAACACGAAAGCAATTCTGCGCTGGCGCCTTTACGCGAACCGCTTTTTCGTTCGCTGTGGATCGCCGCCGTAATTTCTTATACCGGCAAGTGGATGCAGATGGTCGGGGCGGCATGGCTCATGACTCAATTGACCTCCTCGCCATTCATGGTTGGCCTGGTGCAGGCAGCAATCATGCTTCCTGTCTTTCTTGTGATCCTGCCTGCGGGAGCTCTCGCCGACATGGTCGATCGCCGACGCTTTTTATTATTCACCCAGGCATGGATGGTTGCGGCTGCTGCGTCACTCGGCGTATTGACATTGCTCGGCTACGTTACACCGTGGCTTTTGGTGCTGTTCACATTTCTGCTTGGATTGGGTGCCGTGGTCAACGACCCCGCGTGGCAGGCAATTACGCCGGAGGTAGCTTCTCCGCAAAATCATGCCACTGCGGTTACTCTCAACTCCGCAGCGTTTAATGTGGCGCGCGCGGTTGGGCCGGCTCTTGGCGGTTTCGTAATTGCCGCCACAAATTCAGGGGTCGCATTCCTAATGAACGCCGCCGGCTTTTTCGGCGTCATCCTCTTCTTATATAGATGGAAGCGCCCTAAAGTTGAACCGGCAATCACCGGACGTATCACACAATCGCTGCTCGCTGGCCTGCGTTATGTGCGCTCCGCGCCCACGGTGCATTGCGTATTGATCCGCACCGCGGTTTTCAGTGTCGGCGCAAGTTCGGTATTGGCGCTGCTTCCAATTATTGCTCGCCCCTATGGCGCATCGGGATATGGCATGCTACTCGGCGTGTTTGGCCTGGGCGCACTCACCGGGGCCGGATTGCTTCCCCGCCTGCGAGTAAAACTTTCCGTCGATGGCTTGGTGGCCGGAGCAATCGTTTTGTTTGCGCTCGCGACTTTCGGGGCTGGGCGCACTCAAAATTTCGGATGGCTGGCGATTATTTTGTTCGCCGCTGGCATCGCCTGGATCGGCATTGTTGCTTGCCTGAATGTTGCCGCACAACTCATGACCCCGAATTGGATGCGCGCGCGCGCGATCTCTATGTACCTGCTGGTTCTGCAGGGCGGCATGGCTCTTGGGAGCGCTGGTTGGGGCGCGCTGGCGACAAAATACGGTGTGCCGATTACAATGCTTTGTTCGGCAGCAACTCTGATCGCGGGATTGGCTACGGTCCGGCGTTTCCGTTTGACGTTCGGAGCGCCGGAAATGGCGACTTCCGTCCCTAGCCAATAAGTTCTTTAGCGTCACTTTCCGGGGCACGACAACTTTCAATCTGAGGAGAAACCGTTATGCGTTGTATGAAGTCAATGCTTGGAATTTTTCTGCTCGTATGTTGTTCAGCATCCCTATTTGCTCAAATGGCCCCGCACCCGCCGGCAAAAACCCCCGGCGATGCGCTAAACGCAGACCTGAGTATTGCTAAGAGCGAATTCGTGGCCGCGGCCGATGCTATGCCGGAAGACAAGTACTCTTTTGCGCCAAACAACGGCGAGTTCAAGGGCGTCCGCACCTTCGCTGAGCAAGTGAAGCACGTCGCCGCGGTCAATTACATATTCGGCTCCAGCATCTTGCAGGAAAAGCCGCCGGTTGATACGGGTGAAGAAAAAGGACCCGCCAGCGTAAAGAGCAAAGCTGAGATCATGAAGTTTCTGAATGACTCTTTCGACTATTTGCACAAAGCTCTGGATTCGATCAGCGACAAGAACCAATTGGACGAGATAACTTTATTTGGTGAGATGAAGATGTCGCGACTCAGTTGGGGTGCATTCGCATGCGCCCATCCCATGGACCATTACGGGCAGATGGTGGAATACCTGCGAATGAACGGAATCGTTCCGCCGGCCAGTCGTCCGCGTAGCAAATAAAAAGGCAGCCACGGATTTGACCGACCTTCACGGACCAAACAAGACATTAATTAAAATCCGTGAAAATCCGTGAAAATCTGTGCAAATCCGTGGCTGGTATTTGATCTTTCCGGCAGCAACCTTAGTACCATCTTTTTGGCCGTCCCCCCTTGCGCATTTGACCAACTTTCGCCTAGCATCCCAAATGAAAGCCGGCCTGCAAGGTTGGTGATGGCGGTCACCGATTTTTGAACCAATGCTTGAATGAACGGGGCCTGACTCGTTATTTGATCTGGTGTGCCACGCTCCGCCATGCGGAGAGGCCTAAAAGGTCGCGGAGGGTCCCAAACGTCTACCGACGGTTCATTCTCGGCCCGTCACACGGTCAAGTGGGTCGGCTTCTCAATTTGAGCTCAGCATTTCCGCTAAATTCCTTAGAGGCTGGGTTCCTGCGTGGACCTTCGTGTCCTTTGTGGTTGATGCTTTAAAACCCTGAACCACGAAGGACACGAAGTTACACGAAGGAAACCAGTTTGACTTCCGTGTGGTGCTCTGCATCTAATTAATCAGTATCTAAATTAATCAGTGTTCCCCCGACTCTTTCAATTCGGTCACTTCAGCATACCCACATATGGTGTGCTGGTCGCGTTGGGCGTTTTGGTCGGCCTTTGGATCAGCGTCCGAAACTCTGCCCAACAAGGCATCAAGCCGGAGAACGCATGGGACTTCGGTATTGCGGTGGTACTGGCGGGAATAGTCGGATCGAAGCTGCTTTACCTGTTGGTCGACTGGCACTATTACGCGCAACATCCTGGGGACATTTTCAGCCTCGCCACCCTGCAGGCGGGGGGCATATTCTCCGGCGGCCTGATCGGCGCCTTCATCGCTGCGGCCTGGTTTCTGCGCAAGCATCACATGCCCGCGCTGGCCACTTGCGACGCATTTTCGCCCGGTCTCGCCATGGGTCACGCGATCGGTCGACTGGGTTGCTTCGCGGCCGGATGCTGTTACGGCAAGGCCACAGACCACTTCTGGGGCGTGACCTTTACGAATCCGCTCGCGAATGAACTCGTCGGAACGCCGTTAGGCCACGCACTGGAACCGACTCAACTTTTCGAGTCTGCCGTCGAGCTGTGCATCTTTTTCCTTCTTACCTGGATGTTCAAGCGCAAGAAATTCGATGGCCAGATTTTTGGGGCTTATCTCTTTCTTTACGGAATTGCCAGGTTCTTTCTGGAGTTCATTCGTGACGATCCTGGCCGGGGCTCGGTATTCGGCGGAGTCATGAGCGGCACCCAACTCATCGCTATAGGGCTTGTTCTTACCGGCGGAATTATCTGGTACCTGCGTCCGACACCCAAAGTCGTGCTGGCTCCGGCCACCCGCTAAGGTCGGCTCATTCCACACGGTCTTAAAACTGTCATCCTGAGCGTAGTCGAAGGATCCCTTATCCCTTCGCGTTGGCAAGGACGATTCCTGGAGTTCTCACACGTCGAGCAATTTTGAGCTCCATCGATGTGCGAAGATCAAAGTGGGTTCTTGGACCACATTGACTCTCCAAACCAAAACAAAGTTCGTCGTTGGTACAGATCACGCCGGTCGACGCCTCGACCATTTCCTGGTCTCGCAACTTCCTGACTCCAGCCGTTCGCGAATCCAGCAACTTATCGCGCAGGACAAAGTTCTGGTCGACGGAAAATCTGCCAAGGCCTCGATGCTATTGCGCGGAGGCGAGCACATTGAAATTGTCGGGGAAGTCGACCGGCCTCCGTTGCGCGCCATGGCAGAGGAAATTCCTCTCAACGTCATTTATGAAGACGACGACCTCGCAGTCGTAAATAAACCTTCGGGAATGATGGTTCACGCTGGCGCCGGCGCCACCGATGACGATCGCAACCGCGGAACCCTGGTCAATGCCCTATTACACCGCTTCGGCGTCCTTTCCGGCGTGGGTGGCGAACTGCGCCCCGGCATTGTTCATCGCCTCGACAAAGAAACCAGTGGCCTGATTGTTGTGGCAAAAAATGATACCGCTCATCGCAAGTTGTCAGCCGAGTTTTCCGGGCGGAAAGTGAAGAAGACATACATCGCCCTGGTTCACGGATTCATGAAGGCTGACAGAGGCACGATCTCCAGCCCGATCAGCCGTGATGCCGTCAGACGCGTGCGCATGACCACTCGCCGTAGCGGCGGCCGCGAAGCGGTCACCAAATATGTTGTCGAGCGGCGAATTGAGTCTGACTTTGGCAAGTTCACGCTGCTCAAAGTCAAAATCGAAACCGGGCGCACACATCAGATTCGCGTCCACGTGGCCTCCCTCGGACATCCAGTGGTGGGTGATGCGCTGTACGGCGCGCCGCGCGAGATTCGCGGCAAATCAGGACCGACAATTTCGCTGTCCAGAAATTTTCTACACTCGGCCGAACTGCAGTTCGAACATCCACGGAGTGGCGAGCTACTAAGCTTTTCAAGTCCTGTTCCGGAACCGCTCACGGAATTTTTGCGCCATCTGGAACCCGGTCGATCCCCAGAGAAGCGTCTATAATGAGACATCCATGGCATGGTTTCGTAGCACATCAATCGCCCTGATTACCGCGTGGTTGACCGCGCCGCTGATCGCCCAAAACTCAACACAAGGCACCGACGATCTCCCCGCAGCGCCTTCGGCAGTCATTCAGAAGAAACAAGCCCCGCGAAAGGAAAATGCGCCCACGACACCGCCGCCCGAGCAGCCGGCACAAACCCAAGCGCAGCCTGAGACACCACCGCCAGCGCAGCGCCAACCAGATTCTGACGTCCCGCAAGCTTCGTCGGAAAATTCAGTACCCGCCCGTACCGATATTGACACCGGCAACTCCGCAAAAAACGCAAGCGACACAAATTTCACCACGACCGTTAACGAGGTCCCGGTCGTCTTCACGGTCACAGACAAGCACAACCATTACGTACGCGACCTGAGCAAAAAGGACTTCAAGGTAATGGACGATGGCCGTCCCGTAGGTGACATTCGAAGCTTCAGGCGTGAAACCGACCTCCCCTTGCGGGTTGGGCTTTTGATCGATTCCAGCGCCTCGGTCCGCGGCCGGTTCAAATTTGAGCAGGAAGCCGCAATCGAATTCATGAACCAGACGATCCGGCCCAAGTACGATCAGGCGTTCGTGCTCGGTTTCGACTCCAGCCTTGAGGTTACGCAGGAGTTCACCGGGGATTCGGAACTTCTCTCAAAGGGTATACGCAGTCTGCGCCCGGGTAACAGCACTCGGCTCTATGATGCGATCTTTTACGCGTGTCGCGAGCGGCTGAATGAGTCAGAAACTGCGTCGGTGCGCAAAGCCATTGTTTTGATCACTGACGGAGAAGACAATTCCAGCCGTTCGACCCGTGAGGAAGCCATCGACATGGCGCTGCGAGCAAACGTGATCGTTTATACGATCAGCACCAATTTCCCGGGCTACTCTGAGAGCGGCAAGTACGACAAAATCCTGCAACGGATCGCCGATGCCACCGGCGGTCGCTGGTTCGAGCCTTTCCAGGTGACCGACGTCGCCAACGCTTTTGCTCAGATCCAGGCCGATCTGCGGAGTCAATATGCACTGGCCTATCGGCCTGAAGATTTCAAACACGATGGCCGCTACCGCACTATCGAGATCATGGCGGAACACAAGGGATTGAAAGTTCATAGCCGGCACGGCTATTACGCGCCGACGGAATGAAACCGCGTCGTTGGTCATTGGTCTTGCGTCGTTGGCCAAAACACTAGTCACTATCGCGAGTTGAAATGAGAATAATGAGGGCCACTAGTAATGATCGATCTCGGTTTTCGCGAACGACCAACGACGATTTCCAGATGTACGCTTTAGAAAGGTAAAACTTTGAGCCCAACCGAAACTGCACCGACAACCAAGCGCGAAATAGAGGTTGAGATTCCGCCGGAGGAAGTCTCGCGAGAAACGGAAGTGCTGATTCAGAAATATCAGAAACTGGCGCACATTCCGGGTTTTCGCAAGGGACATGTGCCCGCGTCAATTATTCGCCAGCGCTTCTCCCAGGATATTCAGAACGACGTGATCGACGCGCTCGTGCCTAAGTATTTCCGCAAAGAAGCTGAGCGGCTGAAGCTCATTCCCATTTCGCAGCCTCGCGTCACCGATCTGCATGCGCACGAAGGCCAAGCCATGCATTTCAAAGCCAGCTTTGAAGTGATGCCTGAGATCAAAGTCGAAGGCTACAAAGAGCTTCGATCCGACCACCCCGAAATTTCTGTGACTGACGAAGAAGTTGAGGAGTCGTTAAAGAGCCTGCAGGAGCAGAAAGCCACTTTCTCACCGATTGAAGGACGCACCATCCAGGACGGCGACTACGCTCAGGTCTCTCTCGACGGTACGCCGAAAAATGAACAAGCCGGAACCAAGCCCGTCCACATGGACGACGTTCTGGTTGAAATCGGCGGCAAGACTACCATGCCGGAATTCACGGAAAACCTGCGGGGAGCAAGCCCGGGCGAGGAACGCACGTTTGATGTTCTGTACCCGGAGGACTTTTCTGACGAGCGGCTTCGCGGGCAAACTTTCAGCTACAAAGTGAAGATCAACGCAATCAAACAAAAATCGTTGCCCGAACTGAATGACGAGTTTGCCAAAGAAGTCGGAGAATTTTCCAATCTAGATGAAGTCCGCAAACGCATTCGCGAAGGCATGGAGAACGAGCGCAAGCAAACCGCCGAGCGCGAAGCCAAAGACAAATTGCTAGCGGAGTTGATCCGGCGCAACGAATTCGAAGTTCCGGACGCGCTGGTGGAGCATCAGGTCGATCTCCGGCTTGACCGAGGACTGCGGGCTTTGGCAGCTCAAGGAATGAGCGCGGAGCACATGAAGAAAATGGATCTCGGCCGCCTGCGTGCCGGGCAAAGAGATCAGGCAGTTCAGGAAGTTAAAGGTGCGTTGCTGCTCGAGAAAATCGCCGAAGAAGAGAAAATTGAAGTCGGAGACGACGAAATCAACAACGAGATTGAAGCGCTTGCCAAGCAGACAAATCAGGCGCCGGATGCGATTCGCGCACGTTTGACACGTGATGGAGCGCTGGATAGAATCCGGGACAGGATCCGCAACGAAAAGGCCCTCGATTTCCTGTATCGTCAATCTGCTTAAATGAAGCGATTCAATCCCCCCACATCCCGGAATTTCCGGGCAGGAGTGTGAGAAGTGAGTGAGAAAGACGCACGCATGATGCTGGTCCCCATGGTCATTGAGCAAACTGGCCGGGGCGAGCGGGCTTACGACATCTACTCGCGGCTGCTGCGAGACAACATCATTTTCATCGGAACGCCGATCGACGACAACGTCGCCAATCTGGTTATCGCGCAAATGCTTTTTCTCGCTCAGGAAGATCCAGAAAAGGACATTCAGCTGTATATAAATTCTCCCGGAGGGTCGATTACTTCGGGTATGGCAATTTACGACACAATGCAGTATGTGAAGAACGACGTGACTACAATATGCATAGGACAGGCAGCCAGTATGGCGGCCACCCTGCTCGCGGCAGGAGAACCAAAAAAGAGATTAGCGTTGCCTAATTCAAGAATTTTGATTCACCAGCCGCACATGGGTGGACTGTCAGGCCAGGCGACCGATATTGATATACATGCGCGCGAAATTCTGCGCATGCGGGACATCACGAACCAGTTGCTCTCGAAGCACACCGGTCAAAAGCTGGAAAAAGTCGAGAAAGATGTTGAGCGTGACTTCATCATGAACGCTCAACAGTCAAAGGAATACGGAATCATTGACGATATCATCTACAAGACCCGTTAGATTGTATGATCGGCCTTTTGCGGAATGGACTGGGTCGCCTGGCAAAGGAAACGTCAGGGTAGCAACTAGTAAAGGAGTGGGGACCGAGTGAAAAACAAGACCGGAACTGAAGAAATTCTTCGCTGCTCCTTCTGCCATAAATCGCAGGATGCGGTTGCCAAGCTGATCTCCTCTCCGAGCGACTATCCGCGGGCATATATTTGCGACGAGTGCGTGGCGGTCTGCAATTCCATTCTGGAAGATGATCGCGCGGCGACACCGGCAGCAACCACTCCCAACCAGCTCCCCAAACCGCAAGAGGTCAAGACCTTCCTCGACGAGTATGTGATTGGGCAGGAACAGACCAAAAAGAAGCTGGCCGTCGCCGTCTACAACCACTACAAGCGGATTTACATGAACCGCCAGCGCACGAATGACGGTA
>JBOGLH010000078.1:0-7351 GCA_050746025.1 Terriglobales bacterium
GAATCCATCTGACGCTTACGAGCAAAGTAGGCGCTGAGGCGCAGGGCTACAATGTGGTCGCGGATCTGAAAGGTTCCGAACATCCTGAACAAATCGTGATCGTCTCTGGACATCTCGATTCCTGGGACCTGGGCACCGGCGCGATCGACGATGGCGCCGGTGTAGTCGTCGTCATGGAGACCGCTGAAATTATTCATAAACTCAATCTTCATCCCAAGCGCACTTTACGGGTCATCGCGTGGATGAATGAAGAGATGGGTGCGACCGGCGCGTCAACTTACGCCAAGGATCAAGATGCCAACATTGCGAACCAAGTCGCCGCCATCGAGAGCGATCTGGGCGCGGAGCACCCCATGGGTTTCCATGCCAAGATCAGTGATGCGGCAGAAAAGCAGCTTTCGCCAGTGTTGAGTGCGCTCAGCAGCTTCGGCGGCAATCTTCTGCAGATTGTTCCGCAATCACCTGAAACCGACATTGAACCACTGGCGGAGAAAGGCGTTCCAGCCTTTGGCATTTGGCAGAATGGACTGACCTATTTCACTTATCACCACAGCGCCGCCGACACGTTCGATAAGGTCGATCCCGAGCAACTGCGCGAGAACGCGGCTTGCATGGCAGTAATGGGTTACGCTCTGGCGGAAATGTCGGAGCCGCTGGAACGATAATGTTATATCGGGACTCGATTCGTCCGTAACGAAACCAACTACAAACCTCTAGGCACGGCGATATTCCTGTGTTCAAATGCCGGGAATGAATGCCGCGGTCATTCTCGGGCCGGGTAATGTAAGCAAAGCGCTGGCTGCATTTCAGCGCGCCGCCCACGCTCAATGGACCTCACTGGTCGAGCAAGCCGATGCGATTGTGATTTTTGGCGGCGACGGCACGATTCATCGCAATCTTCCGACGCTGGTCGATCTCGGCGTCCCCTTAATGGTCGTGCCCTGCGGCAGTGGCAACGATTTCGCACGCTCTCTTGGTTTAAAGGATCCCCACGATTCACTTTCGGCGTGGCAGAGGTTTGCTTCCGGTGCCGGTAATGTTCGAAGCATTGATCTCGGGGTGATTCACTCGATATCGAGAACTGCGGGGAATTCCGCTGAAACCGGCACGGGTAACATGGATGGCTGCCCTCATTATTTTTGCTGCTCGGGTAGCGTCGGCCTTGATGTTGAAATTGTCCGCCGCGCCAATAAACTGCCAGCGTGGGTTCGCGCCCGCGGCGGCTATGGTCTTTCTGCGCCCGGAGAATTTTTTCGCTTTCAGCCATTTCCCATGAAAGTGTCTTCGAATGGCAATTCTGGCGAACCGTTCCGCCCGACCCTGCTCGCGGCGGTGGCCAATGCCCCAACTTATGGCGGCGGGGTTAAGATCGCTCCGCAGGCGAAACTCGATGATGGCAAGCTGGACCTCTGCGTTGTGCGAGCGATGCAGAAATTCAAACTGTTTTGCCTGTTCCCAACCGCTTATTTCGGGCGGCATTTAATTTCAAAAAATGTCGAGTATGGCCAGACTGACCGGATCAGCATTGAGACCGAGGCGCCAGTCGATGTGTATGCCGACGGCGAGTACGTCTGCAAGACTCCCGTCGAATTTAATGTCGAACGCGATGCGCTTCAGGTAATCGTCCCGGAGTAAACACCCCAGTTCTGCGAGAGTGCTAAACTACAACCTCTATGGCTGAGAACGGTCGCTCGCGAGTCTGGCTATGGGTATTAATTGGAGGAGGCGCTTTCTTCCTCTTCGTGCTGGCCGTATTCACTTTGGTCTTCATCGCGCTGCACGCCAGCGGACGTGAAGCCGGCATTCACGCTTTCGGCGACAAGATCGGAGTCGTAGATCTTGATGGCGTAATCATGGATCCCAGTGAAGTGGTAGAGGACATCCGCAGGTTCGCTGACGACGATTCCATCAAGGCGATCATCATCCATGTAAATTCGCCAGGCGGCGGAGTTGCGGCTTCAGAAGAAATTTATCGCGAAGTCAAGCGCGTGCGCGATGAGAAACATAAGCGGATCGTGTCATCCATCCAGACGGTCGGAGCCAGTGGCGCCTACTATGTATCATCGGCCACCAACAAGATCTATGCCGATAGCGGCAGCGTGGTTGGTTCGATTGGCGTGATCGCTGAGTGGGTTAATTACGGCGACCTCATGCGATGGGCAAAGCTGAAACCTGAAATATTGAAGGTCGGCCAGTTTAAAGACACCGGCGATCCCACCCGCGAACTGACCCCAGCGGAACGCCAGTACATGCAAGGCCTGATCGACGACATGTATGGACAGTTTGTGCAGGCGGTAGCCGATGGCCGGCACGCGAAAACTTCTGATATCAGATCGATTGCCGATGGCCGGGTATGGACCGGGGAACAAGCCATGGGCTTGCATCTTATTGACCAGATTGCAGATTTTCGCACCGCCGTGCTGGATACCGCAAAGTCAGTCAACATCAGCGGGGAACCCGTGCTGGTGCACCCTGAACGGGACCGTAAGTCATTGCTCGACTTGCTCTTCGGCGATGTGACTCCGTATCTGCCGACTAAGGAAAAGTTGCTCGATCAGCAGGTTGGGTTTTACTATCTTTGGAAGTAGTAGAGCCGTGATCGCATCTGCCTCTTGCCAACAAGCCCTGAGATTTGAGAAGGTTAAGCGAACGGTATCCGACTGGTCTCAGATGAAGCCATTGCAAGCATGGACCTCGCGGTCGGAAGTATTCTCGACAAATTGGAGAGCACAGTTACCATGACTAAAGCGGATCTGATCGACGAGGTGTCCGGTCTGGTTGAATTGACCCGCAAAGACAGTGAGGTGGTCGTCGAGACCATCTTTGACAGTATCGTCCGTTCACTGCGAGCCGGGGACAAGATCGAGATTCGCGGTTTTGGCAGCTTTCGTACCCGCCAGCGCAAGCCTCGGGTGGGACGAAATCCCAAGACCGGCGATCGCGTGGACGTACCCGCGAAGAAGATTCCCTTCTTCAAACCGAGCAAAGAGTTGAAGGACTTGGTAAATGGCGAAGCGAGTTCACATGCTCCGGCAGCGCCTACGCCAGCGATGTAGTGGCATCCCAATTGTTTAGAATTCCCGCAGGATGTTCTCCCGCAAAATCCGTGTAGACTACGATGCCGACGGCAAACGCACGCCTTGTCCGCTGAAATGGCTGGACAATTTCTCCATGCGTAACTTCACTAATGCCAGCATTTTTGACGATACTCTGCCTTCTGGCGATGGCCTCATGGAAATCGGCGAGCGCGTGCCGCTGGATAAATTGAAAGACGCAATGGAAGACTGGTTTCAGCGAAAAGGTTATTTGCCAAAGGGCACAGGATTGTTTGTAGAAAAGGGGTAGCAAATTCGCCGCAGCCGCAATGAAGCTCATGGGCGAAACGTCGGGTTCGAAATCTCGCCCATCACTTCGGTGTGTGCAATTGAATGAGGCTTGCGCGCCTGTGAGCTAGTGGCCTAAAAGATGGTTCGGATAGTAGAGGATTCGGAATTAATACTAGATTCTTCTGCTTAACGTCGTCGAAAATTGAGAGTCCAGCCAACATTCTAATTTCTTCTGCATTTCTGGATGTATGCCGTCAAAGTACAAGCCACTTTTCCCATGCCCGTCATCCCAGATGACATTGGCGGGGGCTGCAAAATTCAGCCCACCGGGAAGCATGCAGGTTACATTCAAGGTTTCTCCAGGATTCAAAGTTGCCGGTGTGTTTATTCCCATCCCGCTGCTGCTTATGTTCATACTTGTACAGTGAATATCTTCCGAATTCTTTCTCGCTATCAAAACCGCTAGTTGCACTGCACATCGAAAATAGCGTCTCCTTTCAGCAACCATGAAGCCGCGAGCAGCAGCTAAGGTGCGTCTTATTTGGGAGATGTCAATCGGACGATGAAGGAGAAAGCTGGCGCCTTTTCGTGAGGCGATTTTCTGCTGTACGCTGTCGGTCGCCACCGCAAGAATAACTGCACTCTTGTTTGCCCGGCTGCTGCGCACCAGACCAAGGACTTGAAGGGTTTTTGAAACCGTGTCGAAATCCAGGACAACGGTATCGAATTTTGCACGGCTAAGTTGACATTCCGCAAATCGTGCCTCTGTGGTTATATGAGCTTCCATCCCGAGTTCCGTCGAAGCTTTCCCAAACACGGAACTCAACCATTGGTCAGCGGTAAGGACAAGCGCCTGCATTTGCATTCGTCAACACTCCCGTAGTGCTTCAGCTGGAAGCCGCGCCGCGTGCTTTCAGGTTTCCTCGTCTGAGAGCAGAGTCGACCATCATTGCTTTCAGTCGCGTTACTGCCGTGGAATGAATTTGCGAGACGCGAGACTCACCGATACCTAAAGCTATGCCGACTTCCCTCATGGTAAGTTCTTTAAAATAGTAAAGCCTAACCACCGTGCCCTCTTTTTCTGGAAGTTCGGATATGGCTTGCGCCAGCAAATACTTCGTCTCCGAGTCCAAGTACTGCAGCAATGGATCACTGCCGGCCCCTCCAGAAAGGTGCTCGGTTATGTCTATCTCCCTTGAGCCATCCGGAGACATAAATCGAAGACTGCAGATTTCGAGTGCATCGATTTCTCGCAGTGATTTGCGCATCTCCGCCAAAGTAAGTTGCAGTTCAAAGGCTAGTTCGGGCTCGGTTGGGCTCCGGCCCAGCTCACCCTGCAATTTTTTATGTGCCTCTTCAATTTGGCGTGATTGGCGTCGCAGGTCTCGCGGACCCCAGTCAAGCTCTCGCAGACTATCGAGTATCGCGCCCCTAATCCGGAATTTCGCGTAAGACCCGAACTGTACATGCTTGCCCGGGTCGAACTTCCGAAACGCGTCCATCAGTCCGACTACTCCAGCGTTGACCAAGTCCTCGATGAGTACGTGCCGCGGCAATTTTTCATGCATGCGCCGGGCTATGAGGCGTACAAGCGGCAGGTGTTCGCTCAATATATTTTGCCGATATTGTTCGTTTCTCGCTGGGATGTCGCAACATTTCGTCGATTCAGGAAAGTGACCGAATGACATAGTCCCGATTAAATCGATAAGAACTTAGAGAATGGTTAGGACAAAATTAAAAGACTCTATAGATGGCCATTTTGGGATATCAGTAAGAATGTGGGAAATTTCTGCCGCGCTTAGACGTGATTTTCTTTGGCGCTGAGTTCGTAACCCACGCCGCGCACAGTATGGATCAATTGTGGCCCAAAGCCTTGATCTACTTTCCTGCGCAAGTAATTCACGTAAACATCAATCACATTGGTTCCGGTATCGAAGGAAAGATTCCAGACATGTTCGATGATCATGGTCCGCGACACTCGCCGCCCCGCATTCAGCATCAGGTATTCCAGCAACCCAAACTCCTTGGATGTAAGCTCGATTCGCTTGCTGGCACGTTCCACCTTCCGTTCCACGCGATCAAGTTTCAGGTCGGCCACCGTCAGCACTGACACTGCCGGCAAATGGCTTCTTCGCAGCAAGGCGCGGATCCTCGCCGAGAGCTCAATGAATGAGAAAGGCTTCCCCATGTAGTCATCGGCGCCTAGGTCGAGGCATTGCACCCGGTCTTCCACCCGGTTTCTGCTGGTCAAGACCAGGATCGGCATGGTGGGCTTGCGCGGCCGCAAATGCCGCAGGATCGCTATTCCATCCACTCGCGGGAGGTTCAAATCCAGCATAAACAAGTCGTAGTCGAGTTCCGTGGCCATGGCTTTCGCCTGCTCGCCGTCATGGGTTACGTCTACTGCATAATGTTCGGCTTCGAGACCCTTTTGAACAAAAGTGGCAAGAGCAGGATCATCTTCGGCAATCAATACACGCATAGGAATGATTAGGTTCGATTCATTCTTAGAGCCGGGAAGGTTGTGAGGCAAGGCACGAAGGGCGGGATATGCCACCGTAAGTCCTCCAGAGGCGCTTCCGCGAAAGAATCGTAGCTTGAAATGGCAAGCGGAACCTCTCCTGCCACTCGCTATTTACCTTGCTTTCGCCAGAGGATAAGGAATAAGCATGGAGCCTTGGACTAAACGATTTTTGCAAGCCGTCTTTCTCCCCGGTGGCGCGATTCTGCTGGGCGCCTGGCTGCTGCTTAATGTGGCAGGAGTTAATCCTTCTGTTTACGGGGTTAAGTTTTTCTATTATGCGGTCTTCATTGCCGCGCTGGTGTTGTCCTGGAGGTTCCACACCACCCGCATTTTTTTGTCTGCGATCGTGCTATTGCTCGCGCATCGGGCGCTCGACTTTTTTACTCAGGGCCACGTTACCGCCGCCGGACCCGGCCGGGTGGCATTTGAGGCAATCGCTCTGCTGCTTCCGCTGAATTTCATTCTGCTGACTTTCTTTCCAGAGCGTGGATATCCTGGCCGTAGTCTATTCTCGTTTTTAGTTCTGCTGTTTTTTGAATCTGTTTTCGTTGCGGTGGTGGCGCGGCCGAGCCAACCCGCCACGGGGTTCCTGCATGTCGCACCGATGGCATCCATTCATTGGAAACTTCCGCAACCGGCGCTGCTGTTCTTTGTGCTCGCTCTCGGATATCTGCTTTATCGGCTGGTGCGTTTTCAAAAACCGACCATCATTGGGATGTTCTGGTCCGTGATCGCAATTTGGCTTGCCCTGAACGCTGGAGGAATAGGGAAACTGAGTAGCGCATATTTTGGAGTGGCTGCGCTGATTCTTGCCAGCTCCATCGTGGAGAATTCTTATGCGCTGGCATACCGTGATGAGCTGACTGGACTGCACTCCCGCCGGGCCTACAACGATGCCCTAGCGCGCCTGAAGCCGCCGTATGCGGTTGCCGCAGTCGATATCGATCATTTCAAGAATATTAATGACACCTATGGGCATGACATTGGCGACCAGGTGCTTCGCATGGTGGCGTCGAAGCTCGCCCGTGTAGGCGGCGGTGGCGATCCATTCCGCGTCGGCGGAGAAGAGTTCACGATTCTATTTCCCGGCAGGACAGGCAAAGAGATCGTGGACATTTTAGAGTTGCTGCGGCTCAACATTGAGAGTTCCACCTTTCGTGTCCGCAGCGGCGAGGAGCGCCGCAAAGTCCAGCGCTCTCCAGAACGCAGGACAGATAAGAAAAAGCGCGAAGTCCCTCAGCTGACGGCCGCCAGTTCTTCGGTGTCGTTGTCTGTCACCGTGAGCATCGGAATTGGCGAGTCGCAACCGAAGTTGAGCACCGACGAGATCATTAGCCAAGCGGACAAAGCCCTTTACCGCGCCAAACGCGGGGGCAGGAACCGGATCGAAACCGGTGTTCCAGAAAAGAAAGTATTGGGATTCCGCAGGAAAAAACCGAAAGAGTCAGGATCCTGAGCTGGCAGTTCGACGGGTTCGCTCTAACGCCATATCCACGATCTC
>JBOGLH010000079.1:0-22833 GCA_050746025.1 Terriglobales bacterium
CCTCTATGATCCGAAGCAGTATTTTGAGCGGGTGCAGGGCGCAGATGCCAAAGGAAACCTTGGCGATAAATCCTACTATTTGGTCGCGGAAAAGATTTTGACTGGAGCCGAACAACTTCCGGGAGACTGGCCGATCCATGGAACCACGGGTTACAACTTTTCGAACCTGGTGAACGGGTTGTTTGTCGATCCTGCAAATGAACGCAAGCTGGACCGCATCTATCGCGCCTTTATCGGTCGGCACGCCGACTTCACGGAAATTGTCTACCAATGCAAGAAGCTGGTGATGGACCGTCTTCTGAACAGCGAGTTGAACGTGCTGGCCAATCACCTGAGCCGGATCGCGCTGGCCGACCGGCATACCTGTGATTTCACCTTGAAAAGTCTGCGCGATGCGCTGATTGAAATCGTTGCCTGCTTCCCGGTTTATCGAACCTATGTGACCGAGCAACAGGTCTCAGAACGCGATCGCGCTTACATCAACCAGGCAGTCGATTGCGCCAAAGAAAAGGGCGCCACAACGGAAACCTCGGTCTATGACTTCATTCGTGCGGTTTTGCTGACCACTCAAGCCGAAGGGCACCCGCACTTTTATCAGCGATCGGTCGTTCACTTCGCCATGAAGTTCCAGCAGTACACCAGCGCGCTGATGGCGAAGGGAGTTGAAGATACCAGCTTCTATCGTTACAACCGCCTGGTCTCGCTGAATGATGTTGGTGGCGACCCGCTGCGATTTGGGACCACACCGGAGCAGTTCCACCGCGAAATCGCGCAGCGCAGCCGAACTTGGCCGGATGAAATGGTCGCGACTTCCACACATGACTCGAAGCGCTCGGAAGATGTGCGAGCGCGGATTGACGTGCTTTCCGAAATTCCCATGGAATGGCACCGCAAGGTACGAACATGGCGGGAGATAAACCGGGACAAGAAAACTAGCGACGATGGAACCGAAGCACCGGTTCCAAATGACGAGTACCTGCTTTATCAAACTCTGGTTGGCGCATGGCCGAATGGCGATCAAGCGAGTAACCCGCCGGAAACATTTGCGGAGAGAATTCGCGAATACATGCTCAAGGCCGCGCGCGAGGCAAAAGAGAAGACCAGTTGGGCAAATCAGAATACAGGGTACGAGGAGACGGTGACCAAGTTTGTGAACGGCATTCTTGCGTCTGCGGAATTTCGGAACGACTTTATTCCATTCCAGCGGAAGATTTCGCATTTCGGGATGCTGAACGGCCTATCGCAAACGCTTATCAGGCTCACTGTCCCGGGCGTTCCCGATGTTTACCAGGGGAATGAACTGTGGGAGTTTAACCTAGTCGATCCGGATAATCGGCGAGCCGTGGATTACAAAGTGCGGAGACGTGTGCTGGCAGAGTTCACGAAGGTTTGCAACGGCGGTTGCGATCAACAGACGACGTTTGCCCGTGAACTCACCACTAGTATGGACGATGGACGGATTAAAGCTTATGTCATCTGGAAAATTCTGAACTTGCGAAAGCAGCACCCTGATTTATTTCAACTGGGCGAGTACGTCCCTCTCGAGGTTGCAGGAGAACGCGCAAAGCATTTGGTCGCATTTGCCCGTCATTACAAAGCAAAGACTCTTATCGTGGCGGCGCCGCGGTTATGCGCGCACTTGTTGGCAGGCGAGCCGAGCATGCCGTACGGCGAAGAGGTCTGGCAGGACGTGCAAGTTAAGACTCCCAATGCCGACCGCTTTCTAAATCTATTGACGGGCGAACGGGTCAGAGGGGCGCAGGGCGGGCTTTTAGCCAAACATCTTTTTCCTAGTTTCCCGGCCGCACTGCTGCTCTCAGAATAATCCGCAAGCTGAAAGGCTCTGCGGTATGATGGTCGCTCCCTGCGAGGCGACTATGAACAAAAAAATTCTTCTTGCATTAACTCTGGCAATTGCAATTCTCTTCCAGTTCCCAACCGCGGCGTTCGCACAATCAACGTCGGTATCTTCAGGACTCGCTTTGACGCCGCCAATGGGTTGGAACACCTGGAACAAGTTCGGCTGCAACGTGAGCGATGAACTGGTGCGCGGCATGGCCGATGCCATGGTGAAGTCGGGCATGAAAGATGCCGGGTATCAATACATTGTCATCGACGATTGTTGGCAGAAGTCACGCGACTCTAAGGCAAACATCGTTGTCGATTCGCATTTTCCGCAAGGGATAAAACCGGTGGTCGATTACGTACATTCGCTGGGACTGAAGTTCGGAATTTATTCCGATGCCGGATCAAAGACATGCGCGGGACGGCCAGGCGGGCTGGGCCATGAATATCAGGACGCGCTGATGTACGCATCATGGGGTGTTGATTATCTGAAGTATGACTGGTGCAGCACCACTACGCAGGATGCGAAGGCTTCTTACGCAAATATCCGGACTGCGCTTGATGCCAGCGGCCGCCCGATTGTGCTCAGTATTTGCGAGTGGGGCAAGAATCAGCCGTGGCTCTGGGGCAAAGAAGTGGGCGGCAATTTATGGCGCACCACCGGCGATATTCAAGACCGCTGGGGAGGCCAGGAGAAATGGAAAGACGGAAGCTGCTGCTCGAATGGTGTTCTCGCGATTGTGGATCAGCAGGTCGGATTGCAGTCGTACGCGGGACCGGGACACTGGAATGATCCCGACATGCTGGAAGTGGGTAATGGCGGCATGGATACCACGGAGAACCGATCACATTTCAGTTTGTGGGCGATTCTATCGGCGCCGTTGATTGCGGGAAATGATCTGCGGAATATGACGCCGGAGGTCCACGACATTCTTACCAATAAAGAAGTGATCGCCGTCGATCAGGATCAACTCGGGCGCGAGGGTCGGCGCGTAGCGAAAGACGGGGACCTGGAAGTGTGGGCGAAGCAGATGCAAGACGGAAGCCGGGCGGTGGTCCTGCTGAACCGCGGAAACTCGTCACACGAAATATCAGTTAAATGGGAAGACATTGGCTATCCCAGTCACTTGGACGCCGCAGTGAGAGACTTGTGGGCGCACAAAGACTTGGGAAAATTCACCAGCAAATTTTCAGCACCGGTGGAAAGTCATGGAGTGGTAATGGTTACAATCAGGCCATAGGTTTTATGGCCGTGGCAGCGAATAATTTCAGAGTGACTCAAACTCTTCATTGTCGCCGCCGTGCCTTCTTGTGATAATTGTCTGGCTCTGGTGTAAAACGCGTTTGGTGCAGCGGTGTCGGAAGACGTTCGTGATGGGAAACTTCGCGGACAAGAGTGTCCGCGCCACACGGATCGTGCCATACGGGCTGTACCGATTATGAAGTTCATTGGCCGCATTTTTAATCCGACGAATAACCGCCGGCTGAACGAGCTGCTGGGCTTCTTGTTGTGCGTCTCCGCGCTCCTTCTTTTCCTTGCTCTGGCTTCTTATTCTCCGCTCGACCCATCTTTCAATAGCGCTTCTGTGCTGACCGGCTCGCGAGTAGCGCGCAACTGGATCGGGATTGTGGGCGCGTATGGCGCTGATTTGCTGCTGCAGGCATTGGGCGTAAGCGCATTCCTGCTGCCGATATTTGCATTGGGATTGGGTGTCCGGTGGTTCCACTCCCGCAAAGTGGTTTCACCTATCGCTAAATTGCTGGGTGGATTGTGGCTGCTGATGTTTGTCCCGGCGCTGCTGGCCCTCTTGCCCGGTCCGCTGCAATGGCTTGGCGTCGTGCCTTTCGAAGGGGTCGTTGGGCGAGTGCTCGGCGATACGCTGATTCACTATTTCAATCTGGCCGGAGCTTACATCGTTTCGACGAGCATGCTGGCGGTGGCGCTCTATTTCTGCACCGCATTTTCATTCTCGCAAGCCCGTCTGTGGGCGACGACGCGATTCTCGTTCGTGGTTGCATTACGGGAGCGATGGAAAGACTGGAAGGAACAGCGGATTCGCGCGAAATTGCAGAAGGAGCTAGATAAGCGCCGCGCTGCGAAACCGTCGATTCAAACTCAGATGATTCAGGCGCGGGCTGCGGTTCCGGTTGAGCCCCAACGCTCTGAGTCACGGCGCACAGGAATCGAACGTTTCGCAGAGGAGCACGAAGATCGTTCAGTACCAGCCAGCCACAACCCATCATCGGAGCCGATGGTTGAGGTTACCGAACGCGCAGACAGCTCCGCAAAACCCAAGACCACTATGGCGCGGGTAACAACTGGAGGGTTCAAACTGCCTCCCAGCAGCTTGTTACATCGCGCGGATGAGCAACACGCGGTGGATGCTGACGAACTGAAATTGCTGGCGCAGGTGCTCACGGATAAATATGCCGAGTTCGATGTGCACGGGCAGATCACGCAGATCAACCCCGGTCCGGTCGTCACGACTTTTGAATTCAAGCCTGAGGCGGGAATCAAATACAGCCGCATCACCGGACTCACCGACGATCTGTGCCTGGCGCTGAAAGCCGAGAGCATTCTGATTGAACGCATGGCCGGCAAGAGCACGGTTGGTATTCAGGTGCCAAACCGCGAGCGGGAAATTATTTGGCTGCGCGAAAACATCGAGTCCTCAGAATTCATTGGGTCGAAATCGAAACTTACGCTGGCATTGGGCAAAGATATTAACGGGCGCATCGTGACTGCTGAACTGTCCGGCATGCCGCACCTGCTGATCGCAGGATCGACCGGTGCAGGCAAGAGCGTGGCCATCAATGCCATGATCATGTCGATCCTCTATAAGGCCACGCCCGATCAGGTGCGGCTGATTCTGGTTGATCCGAAGCGGCTGGAGCTGGGCAATTACGAAGGCGTTCCGCATCTTTACACCCCGATCATCACCGAGCCCAAGCTGGCGGCAAACGCGCTGCGCAACGCGGTCCGCGAAATGGAACGCCGGCTAAAACTTCTCGCCGAAAAGGGCGTGCGCAACCTGGAACAGTACAACAAATTATTCGATGATGCTGACACGCCAAGCCTGTTCGGAGATTCCGGCGAAGAGCGCCCGATTCCCTACATCGTGATCATCATTGATGAGCTGGCTGATTTGATGATGCTCGACGGCGGCAACGTTGAAGAGTCAATCACGCGATTGGCGCAAATGGCGCGCGCAGTTGGCATTCACCTGGTGCTGGCAACGCAGCGGCCCTCGGTGGACGTAATCACAGGATTGATCAAAGCCAATTTCCCGGCCCGGATTTCGTTCCGCGTGGCAACGAAGGTGGATTCACGGACCATCCTCGATGCGAATGGCAGCGAGGCTCTGCTGGGACGAGGTGACATGCTCTACCTGCCCTCAGGATCGGCGAGGTTGCACCGGCTGCATGCTCCATTCGTTACCGAAAAAGAAATCGCGTCAGTGGTTGAGTTCTGGAGAACACAAGGCACCGCTGAATACGATCAGAAATTCCTTGAAGCTCCGAAAGAAGAACGGCACAGCGCCGGGTCGGAGGCGGGCGAAGGTGGCGAGGGCGGCGATGAACACGATCCGTTGTTCGAAGACGCGGTACGGCTGGTGCTCGAGTTCGGGAAGGCCTCCACTTCCCTGCTGCAGCGGCGCTTAAGAATTGGTTACGGCCGCGCTGCGCATTTGATTGATCTGATGGAGCGGGATGGAATTGTTGGCGCTGCCGACGGTCCCAAGCCGCGCGAAGTTTTGAAACGGCCCACCTGGATTACCGAAGTCGAACAGTCGATGCGGTAAAACAAACCCTACCTAAGAAGCTTTCGCCGACGGAAGTTTCAACCAATTACGCTGATAGGCGAAAGAGATCACCAGCAGAAGCACGCCTAAAGCAATAAAGCTGAGAATGCGGTAAACATGGTCGAGTTGCGAGGTGTCGTACACAAACACTTTCACGATGGTCAATGCGATCAGCACCAAGGCCTGCCACCGCACGAAAGCTGAATTGCGCGAGAAGCCGATGATCATCAGCATCGCGCCGTAGGCCATCCATAAAGCGGAATACGTGAAGTCACGCGCAATCAAGATGGAGCGCCTTTGCAGCAGGGCTATCGGACTCCAATAAGTCCCGACCGCCATCCGGCGAGAGTAATAATCAGCGACTTCGAGGCTCAGGCCTATTAAGGCAACCACGTTGAGCGCGACAATCGCGGTTGAAGCAATTGTTCGTCGCGCCTCATCTTCTTGATCCGCGTTTTCGTACGCCGCATAACCTAGTACTGCAATCGCGATAACGTAAATGGCCATGCGCTCATTAAATAAAAGAGTCGCTGGCGCAAAATTGTCCCAAACAAGCAATCGTCCTACACCCAGGACGAGGGCTGCGAGCGCAAATGCGTTTAGCAGGGCTGACTTCACGCGTCCGGCGACCCAGAGTAATGCCGCCGATTCCACAAGCCAGCCTATAGTCATGGCATGACCTTCCATGCGTATAGGAATGGCCACAGTGATCAGACCAATGGCTAAGGCCAGATGCATCATCCCCAAGCTGGCGGCAGCATCCGAGGTCGCAGGCGTGAGGCGAATCAGCAGCAGATACACAGTGGCCAACAAGAGCGCGAACCAGGCAGTTTCGGTGGAGCTGATGGCATTGAGCATCACGTAACCTTGAAGGAAGTACGTGACCCCGTTGGCAAAAGCGAGGGCTAGCGGAATTATGCGGTTCTTGCTGTGCCTCAGAAGAAGCAGCGGCGCGGCCGCGAAGATCGCAAACAACAGAGTGGCGAAAATCAGAGTCGGAGTGAGTTGCGCGCGATCGTAAAAGCTGTTGTACCAGCCGATGTAGTAAATCAGCGTACCGACGAATCCCAGGACCGAGATACGACGCCAGGGCTTAATCGCAGTGAGCACGAGTAGGGCGAGATCAAGCAGAGCCAGATAAGAGAAGAGAATAATCTCGTGGTTCTCTCCCGTGGAAAGGAGCGCCGGGGTGGCGAAGCCGCCGGCTATGGCAAAAATGGCAACTACCTCCGCATCCTGCGCAATGGCCAGAGCACAAGTCGATGCGGTGACAATGATCATCGCCGCAAACACCATGTTTGATGGCAGCAGGTGATAAACCTGAAAGGAGGCCCAGAGCGAAAGGTAGAGAACGCCGATGCCGACGGCCTTCAGCGAATAAGAAAAAAGTCCGTATCCACGTTTGCGGAAGCGCTCGCTCCACAGAACCACACCAATACCGGCAAACAATCCGATGACAACCCGCGCGGAGGGGCCGATCCAATTATTCTCAAATGCGTAATCCAGAAAAAATGAAACACCGATTAGCACCGCGGAAATTCCAACCCGGTTCAACCAGTGAGAGCCGATGCGGGATTCAAGATCATGCGACCCGGAGGGAACGGGCGAGGAATACACCGGCGGTGTTTGCGAAGGTGCAGGCGGTTGAGGTAGCGGCTTGGGCTCAGCCGCACGTTTAAGAGGAGTATCCAGAGATGCGGGAGGTTGCGCCGCTAAGGGCTGAGCGCCGACCAGTTGCTCGAGACGATGAACCCGGGCCGTCAACTCGCGGATGAGTTCGAGCAGTTGTTCGAATTCGGGCTGAGATATCACTTTATTTGCTGGAACGAAATCTCTCGCTCTAGAAACGCAGAACCAAACCGGTGCAAATTCTGAGGTTCCTATTGTTGACGATGCCCTTGGACATCCAGTCGAGCTGTGCAACTCGCCAAGCCAACATCCCGTGACCGAGATCCACGCCACCACCAATTATGGTTTCGAAGTTATTGGACACAATCCCGGATGACGATACTCTTGCCACACCGAAAAGTGCGTGCGCAAATGGTCTTATGATCGGCAAATGCAATGACAACTCCGGCCCAAATGTATAGGTATAAAAATTAAAATTTGTGGGATAGGCAGCACTGACATCCGCCCTGATCCCAAACCAGCTGTTGAAACCCGCAGTCAGGGCTGCGTTCCAGCCGTTCGCGTTCAGAGCAGTGCCACTAAAAATGCCTCCGCTGTTAGCGTACACAGTCGAGTCGCCGAAGCGCGTGTACTGATATCCCCCGAATAACGTCGCATTAGGCGCTGCGTGAGCCGTCACCAAGGACGAAATTAGCATCAGAAAAGTAACAAGAAACTTACTCATCAATTTCCTCCAGCGCTACAGATTGGCGCGGCACAGATATAGGGATCCCCAGCCCTGGAATCAGTTAACCGCTTTTAGAGCCGTCGGCAAATAGCTGACACGGTTCGACTCCGGAGAACGATGATGGAATTAAAGCCTACCTGCTGTTTTCAACACCGCTTTTTTGCGCCCACTTCCACGCTGTGGAAATAATCTCGTCCAGTGAGCGCTTAGCTTTCCACTTCAGTAGATTTTCGGCCAATGAAGGATCGGCCACAAGCTCGGGTGGATCTCCGGGCCTGCGGGCGGTGATGTGTGTCGGGACTTTGTGGCCGGTGATGCGCTCGACCGCCGCGACCACTTGCTTCACCGAATATCCGATCCCGGTGCCGAGGTTCATGGCTGATGATGAAGTGCTTTGGCCCTGAGCGGAACGAGGGGCTGGTTGACCGGCCAGGTATTCAAGGCCAAGAACATGGGCTTCAGCCAGGTCAGTTACGTGAATGTAATCACGAATGCATGTTCCATCTGATGTGGGATAGTCATCGCCGAAAATATCGAGGGCAGCGCGTTTACCCTGGGCCGCCTGAAAGATCAGCGGGATCAGGTGGGTCTCAGGTTCATGCATCTCGCCTATCACGCCACTCTCATCTGCGCCGGCGGCGTTGAAGTATCGAAAGCAAACAAAGCGTAACCCATAGGCACGACCATAGGCCTCGAGCGCATTTTCAAATGCCAGCTTGGTGGACCCATAAGGATTCACCGGCTGGCGCGGATTGCTTTCGGTGATCGGCACTTTTACGGGATCGCCATAGACCGCGCAGGTCGATGAAAAAATAAATTTGCGAACCCGCGACTCCATGACGGCGTCGAGCAAAGTGAGCGAGGATACGACGTTGTTATGAAAATATTTTTTAGGATTCTGCACGGACTCGCCGACATAAGCGTGAGCCGCAAAATCCATCACCGCGTCACAACGGTTAAGGACTTTGGCCAGCTTCGCGGAGTCCGCTATGTCGCCGACGATCAGTTCAAACCCATCCGCCAGCTCTTTCCGCCCATTGGAAAGGTCATCGTAAATGATTACGTCATAGCCTTTGCGGCGTAGAACATGAGCGGCATGGCTGCCAATGTATCCGGCGCCCCCGACCACCAGAACGGCCAAGTGTTCCTCCTGGAACTTAGCTGATCATAATTGAGAAATGGAAAATGTGGGGTTCGCGAACGGCGCGAGAGCCCGACGTCAAGCATTGCGGCAAAAACCTACGTTCGCTAGTACCTGTAGATCAAGTCAAACTGGAGCCGAGATAACCAAGGCTCCTGCTGACCGATGGTTGTGATTGTGCTCTTGCCGGCAACAACAGGAGTGGCGATGAATCCTACCCCCAGTTGTTGTACAGAGCGGCGTTGTTTTGGAGCCAGGTGTTTAGCGTGCGGTCATACCACCAAGTTGCCATGGCCAGTAAATTCGAGCGCACCTTCCAGTTTCCGTTCACACGGTTCTGAGCAACTTTTTGCAACTCAGCGAAAAACTATTTACGCGGGATTAGTTAATGCGGAGCACTTGCAGAGTGATGTTATCGGGACCGCCTCGCTCTTTGGCGATCTGGACGAGGGAGCGACAGGCGGTGGCTGGAGATTGAGAAGCAAGCGCTTTTTCGATCTCATCAGCCCGCACTTGTCCCCATAGTCCGTCGGTGCAGATCATCAAAACGTCTTTTTTTTGAAGCGGCAACGGCTCAGGCCGAGCGTCGATTTCCATTTCTTCGCCGGGCACTCCGAGCGCTGAAGTGAGAACGTGCTTTTGCGGATGATCCTGGGCGTGCTCTGGCTGGACGAGACCCTTCTCGAGCAAGCGAGCGACTAAGGTGTGATCGTGGCTCAAGATCCGAAGCTTCCCTCCCCTCAAGAGATAAAGCCGGCTGTCGCCGACATGGACGAAATAAAGACGCGTATCAATTAGAGCCAAGGCCGTGCAGGTAGTGCCCATCGAACTCAAGTTGGGATTTTGTTTGGCGCGCTCTTGAATACAACGATGCGCATCTTTTAATGCGGTGAGGAGCCGTTTTGCTGGATCGGAATCGGTCGCTCCGGCGTATGCTTTCGTAAATGTCTCGACCGCCAAACGGCTGGCGATTTGACCACCCTCATGGCCACCCATGCCATCGGCCACAATGGCAAGTCTGCCTAGTTTTGTGAAATCTGCATCCTTGGACGGTTCCCAGTAGGCATAACTGTCTTCATTATTTTCCCGCTGACACCCGACGTCGGTGAGGCTGGCAAGCTCCACGCCAGGACGAGTTTTCATCGCTAAACAGCTCCCAAAAGCTGCCAATTATACGCGATTGCTGCGACTGACAATTGTCAGGTGGAACTGGTGATGATCCGCACTGGTGATATGGGGTGAGGGCTCGCATGATAAATGTGCGAGGGAAAAGGAAGCAGACATGGCAACCGTACAAGCGTTACGCATGCGGCCACAGATCGATCGGCAGATGGCCGCGACATTGAACGAAGTCAGTAAGAATTATGGAGCAGTGCAGGCGCTGAAGGATTTCAGTCTTGATGTACGAGCCGGAGAATTAACTGCCATGCTGGGCCCGAATGGTGCGGGAAAGACAACCGCGATCAAACTATTGTTGGGACTGGCGCGGCCAACTTCAGGGAGAGTCTCGGTGTTTGGCGGCGACCCTGCGGTTTTGGAAACTCATCTTCGCGTTGGCGCCATGCTACAAGTGGGCCGAGTGCCGGAATCGCTACGGGTACGTGAACACATTGACCTCTTCTCTTCTTACTATCCCCAGCCTTTACCCATGAAGCAGACGTTAGCCATCGCTGGAATTGAGAATTTGCGGGACCGCAAGTTTGGCCAGCTTTCGGGCGGACAGAAGCAGCGAGTACTGTTTGCATTGGCAATCTGCGGAAATCCTGATTTGCTGTTTCTGGATGAGCCCACGGTGGGGCTAGATGTCGAAGCGCGGCACCTGCTTTGGGACGAGATCCGGCAACTCCTTACACTCGGTAAAACGGTGGTGCTCACGACGCATTATCTGGAAGAAGCTGACGCGCTCGCCGATCGAGTGGTGGTGATCAATAAGGGTTCCATCATCGCGGAAGGAACGCCGCAGGAGATCAAAGCCCGGACGTCGGGGAAAAAGATCCGCTGTGTTACACGGTTGAGCCTGGCCGTGGTGCGGGGAGTTCCCGGGGTTGTCGATGTTCATGAGGATCGCGGCACTATGCTCATTCACGCTTCTTACCCGGAAGATGTATTGCGCGAACTACTAAATCGCGATCTTGATATCTCCGGAGTTGAAGTGGCTGGGGCCGGACTGGAAGACGCATTCCTGGCGCTTACACAAGAGAAAGCAAACTGAGGAGGACCACCATGGCGACCACCGCAATCAGCCCGATCGTTTCGATAAGGCCCAACGCATTCATCGTTTGTCTAAAAGAAACGAAGTACGAAATTCTAAAATGCCTGCGGCTGCCCATGTACTCGGTATCGACGATTGTGTTTCCGATCATGTTCTACGTGCTGTTTGGGCTGATCATGGGGCGGCAGAACATCGGCAATGTCAGCACCACCACTTACTTGATTGCTGCCTACGGCACGTTCGGGGTGATGGGCGCCTCGCTCTTTGGAACGGCAGCCACACTCGCCAGTGAACGCGGGTTCGGATGGCTCGAGGTAAAAAAAGCAACGCCCATGCCGCCGTTTGCCTATTTCCTGGCAAAGGTCGTGATGAGCATGATTTTCAGCGCAACGGATGTCGTGTTGCTGCTGATTCTGGGTACTGCATTTGGCGGAGTCCATCTGCCGGCGATAGTGACGGCAAAGCTGCTCTTGACCTTGGTACTGGGATCGCTTCCCTTCTGCGCCATGGGACTGGCAATCGGATATTTTGCCGGGCCGACATCAGCGCCTGCGTTCATCAATGTGTTCTATCTGCCCATGTCATTCTGCTCGGGATTATGGATTCCATTCATGTTCCTGCCGAAATTCGTTCAGAAGATAGCGATCATCTTGCCGCCATTTCATTTATCGCAATTGGCATTGCAGCAGATAGGCGCGGGCAATGGAGGCTCGGCGCGGTCGCATTGGGAGGCGTTGATCGGGTTTGCCATGATCTGCCTTGGAATCGCCTGGGCAGGACATCAACGAGACCACAAGGCCAATGGGTAAAGAGGCGTTATGAAACCGAATTGGACAATATTTTTACTAATTGCAGCGGCGGTGTTGAGGTTGATCATAGACAGACGATTGGACCTGCTGGCTGTCGTAGCGCCGGTGTCGATCTTAGTGGCGATGTTTGCTCTCCGTCCCTCGGGAAACGCCAGCGTAGAATATAGGCGAAAAAGATGAGGCCGCTTCCGAAAAATCGCGACCATGGTTTAGCGCCTTTCGCGTGGCTTATATTCCTGGCCTTCTTTTACATTCAGCCGCTTGCTGAACACGCATCCTGGCGCTCGCTTCTGCTGACCAATGCTGAAGTCGTACTATTCCTGGCGCTTTATTTTGGGATTTTTTGGGTACGACCGCCTTTCAATTATGCGCTGCTATTGGGTATGGCAGCGATGGGTCTGGGGCTGGCAACCCAGAATACTGGCGCCTCGGTCTTCATCATTTTCACAGGGGCGTTCATTCCATGGGTTTTTGAGCGGGCAAAATCGGCAGTGATCGCGCTAAGTGTTCTGGCTGTCGTGATCGTGATACATGGGCTGATATTTCGTCCGGCGAACGGATTCACGGTCACAGCATTGGTTGTGGCATTAGGCGTGGGGTTATCCAATACTCACTTTGCGGTGCGCAACCGAGCTGATCACAAACTGCGGATGGCTCACGAAGAGATCGAGCACCTAGCCAAAGTCGCCGAACGTGAACGGATTGCTCGCGATCTGCACGACGTGCTGGGCCACACGTTGACCCTCATCAGCGTCAAATCTACACTCGCGGGAAAACTCCTGGACAAGGATTTGACGAAAGCCAGAAGTGAAATTGCGGATATAGAGAAAGTATCTCGCGAGGCGCTGTCTGAAATTCGCAATACGCTTCGGGGTTACAGCAACTATAAATTGAGCGATGAGCTGCAGCGGGCGCAAGCTGCCCTGGAGAGCGCCGGGGTAAAGGTGAGCACGGAGTCAGCTGAGGTGCTCTTGAGCCCGGCCCAGGAAAGCGTCGCCGCATTGATCATGCGGGAGGCAGTGACAAATGTTGTCCGGCATGCGCAGGCGCGGAATTGCTCGTTACGGGTAGCGCGGAATAACGGCACCTGTGTTCTTGAGATCCAGGACGACGGTTGCGGAGGGTTCACCAGCGAGGGTAACGGATTACGCGGAATGCGGGAACGAGTCGAGGCTCTGGGTGGAACTCTCAGATATAAAACTTCCGCGGGGACAAAGCTCAACTTTGAATTTCCATTGACTGTGCCGGACACAAGCCGTTGAACCCCTCCTCAAAAGTTGGCCGAAAGACGGTCCGCGTAGTAGTCGCGGAAGATCAAGGAATGGTATTGGGGGCGCTCGCCACCCTGCTTGAAATTGAAAGCGACATCTCAGTGATCGCCCGCGCGCGGAATGGCACGGAAGCCCTAAACGCCGTCCTTACCCACAAGCCGAATATTTTTCTCACCGACATTGAAATGCCCGAGATGAGTGGTCTGGATGTTGCCGCCGAACTCAAGCGCAAACGATGCTCGACGAAGACCATCATTCTTACTACGTTTGCCCGGGCGGGTTATTTGCGACGCGCGCTGGATGCGGGGGCGGCTGGTTATCTGTTGAAGGATATGGCGGCGGAAAAACTAGCCGACGCGGTTCGGCGCGTGCATAGCGGCTTGCGAGTGATAGATCCCGAACTTGCCGCGGAGGCTTGGGTGGAAGCCGATCCGCTTACCGATCGCGAGCGCCAGGTGCTGCGGCTGGCGGGAGATGGAATGGCAAGTATTGATATCGCGGACAAGCTCAGTCTTTCAGAAGGTACTGTGCGTAATTACCTCTCCGAAGCAATGAGCAAACTGGGCGCAGCAAATCGAGTGGAAGCCTCCCGGATCGCGAGAACCAAAGGATGGTTGTGACTTAGGCATCTCCTCGTTCACCAACACGCTGCTCACTGGTTCGTCGCTTAGTTTCTCTTTCCTCCAAAACACTGGTTAGTTTACTGACTAATTCCATCAGCCGATTCGAATCGGACTCGTCCACGATAGCTTGGCACAATTCTTTCCAGCGTTCGTCTTGCGTGCTGCTGGTCATGGTCTTTCCTTTCGTTATCGTCGTGGAGAAATGCATGATCAATGCCAAATCGTAAAATGAAGCACATAGGCGGAGTTTCGCAAAACGAGAATTGCTGGAACGTGCAGAAATTTCGTGGGCGATTTAAGGTATTCCGGGTCGGAAGCTACTGTATAGAATGAGCTGCTTTGGTTGAAGGAACGTCGAAGCCATACTGCTGCAATATTTTGGTCGCGTCAGGGCCTTGAATGTAGGTGAGAAAGCGGCGCGCAGCCTCCTGCTCTTTGGAAGATCTCAGGAGAATACAAATCTGCTCGATCGGCGGATACTCATCCACAGGGATTTCAGTAAAACGGATTTTTCCTCGCGCCGATGGGAGCACTGCTAGCGATTTGGCAACGATGCCAATATCTGCAGCTCCGGATGTGACGAAAGATGTTGCCTGCGCGACATTCTCTCCTAAAACGAGTTTGCGCGAGATCTGGTCATACAGGCCCTGGGATTGGAGAGCAGCCACCGCAGCTTGCCCATATGGAGCATGGCTGGGATCGGCAATTGCTATTCGCCTGATCGTGCCATCAAGTAACACTTTAAGTCCTCGCTGAAGGTCCAAAGATGAAGTAGAGAACGTAAGCAGTACGATATGTCCGCGGGCGTATTCGTAATAGCTTCCGGTAACGCTCAAACCCGCAGCTTCCAGCTTTTTCGGATACTCGGAATTGGCGGAGAAAAAAAGATCAAAGGGAGCGCCATTCTGAATTTGCTGGAAGAGATTCCCAGATGAGCCATAGACAACTTTCACGTGAACTGAGGTTTCACGTTGGAAATGCGAGGTGATTTCGTTCAGAGCAGAACGCAAATCGGCAGCGGCCGCGACGGTTATCTCCTGGCCGGAGGACGGAAGAGTCAAAATGAACGTTAATACGAAGGCGGTAATTTTCATTGCGTAAGGGCGTTTATTTTACGACGCCAGAATGTGTACTCGCGAGCGTGGCCTGATGCATACGCTGGCGGGCTTCGAGATGTTTTCTACGAAAGTGGGTATGCGCTCTTTCGCCCCAGCCGCGCACGAAATAATAATTCAGCACTCCGCCAATCAGTGAACTTGCCACAGGAATAACTCTTCCCGTCCACTTCTCGACAAATTCAGCGCTGGCTTTGGCAGCCATCTGCTGAATGATCCGCGGAATAAGGCGGTTCACGACATTTTTCTCCAGCAAATCACGGCTCAGGTCCACACCGGCCGCGCTGGCTGCGGCGATCCAGAGTTCCGCTACTTCGTCATCACTGTTGTACTCGTATCCATAAATCAGGCTAAGCTTCTGAATCACGCGCATGGTAATCCCGGCAAGAATGCTGAAGTCGGGAATGATGGTGAGGAATCCGCCAAGTCCGAATCCTGCGCCCTCCGCGGCGGCCAGCTTCATTCCGCTGTGAATGATCTTTTCAGCAATTTCGTCCAGGATCGCAACATCCACGGAATACATTCCTTGAAAACTACCAACCGCGAGACCGTGATTCGAGCGGAGTTCAAGCAGGAAGCGGTCAGGCTCAACCCGCACGGTTTTGTAGGCACGCGTTAAAGCCGATGAAAGCGCTTTTTCAGTGCGGCGGCGCAGCCATGATTTGGGAGAAGACATTGTTACGTTAGAAATTCGCACACTTACATTTTACTGGATGGAAGTGGAAGAGTTCGTAGCACCAGCGATTACAGCGAATAGTGAAATGATCGGCTCGGGGCGCACGAAAAGCTGCCTATGCTACGATCATTAAGTCCTTTAATGCCCACTGGAAAACTCAATATAGTGCCGCTTGGCGGCCTTGGCGAATTCGGCATGAACTGCATGGCGATTCGCTGGGGAGACGACATTCTTGTCGTCGACGCGGGCCTCATGTTCCCTGAAGCTGAGTTGCTGGGCGTTGATATCGTCGTCCCCGACATCTCATATCTGCTCGAGAATCGGCAACGCGTGCGGGGCATTGTACTTACCCACGGGCATGAAGATCATATCGGCGCTTTGCCGTGGGTGCTGTCGGAGCTGAACGTGCCGGTCTGGGGCACCGAGTTCACTCTGGCTTACGTGGAAGACAAACTGGATGAACATGGACTTCTCGAAAATGCAGACTTGCGAGAGATTCGTCCCGGAGAGCGGGTAAAGATCGGACCGTTCACCATCCACCCCATCCAGGTAACGCACAGTCTTGTGGATTGTGTTTCGCTTGCGATCCACACGCCGCTCGGGGTCGTTATTCACACCGGCGATTTCAAGGTTGATCCCACGCCGACCGACAACCGGCTCTTCGACTTACACGCTTTCGCGGAATACGGCAAAGAAGGCGTGCTGGCGTTGCTGCAAGATTCGACCAACGTTGAACGCCGTGGGTATACGCCCAGTGAGCGCGCGGTCAGACGCAAGTTCGAAGAGGTATTTGCCCGCGCAGACCGCAGACTCTTTATCTCCTGTTTTTCTTCATCCATCCATCGCATCAAGCTGGCGGTCGAGATGGCTTGGGAACACGGACGAAAAGTCGCCTTCGTCGGCAGATCGATGATCAGCTCGTCAGAAATTGCTGAGGACCTGGGATACATTGAAATTCCCGAGGGACTGTTGGTTCATCCCGGAGAGATTAAAAACTTTCCTCCGGAAAAAATGTGCGTGCTTATCAGCGGGACGCAGGGCGAGCCCATGTCTGCGTTGTCCCGTGCGGCGGTGAACAATCATAAGCATGCCACCATCGAAAAAGGCGATACGGTTGTACTTTCCTCGCGCATTATTCCCGGCAATGAGAAGGCGATCTATCGCGTTGTCGATCATCTTTTCCGTCGTGAAGCGCACGTAATTTACGAGGACGGTTCGAATCCCCCCATTCACGTGAGCGGACATGGCAGCCAGGAAGAACTCAAGCTCATCATCAATCTTGTTAAGCCGAAATACTTCATTCCAATACATGGCGAGTACCGGCAGCTCAAACTTCACGCGAAGTTAGCCGCATCGATGCATGGTTCTGTAGGAAACGTCATGCTCATCGAAAGCGGTGACGTTTTGGAGTTCGACGAACGCGGCGCGAGAAAAGCGGGACGGATCAATGTGGGACGCATCTGTATCGATTCCGGCTCACGCGCTGACGTGGTAGAGGACCTGGTCATCAAAGATCGCAGACACCTTAGCGAAGATGGCTTCGTGCTGCCGATCATCGCCATAAATAAGCTGACCGGAAAAGTTGAGATTTCCCCAGAGGTTGTCACTCGGGGATTTTCGGCGGGGGAGAATGGGTTTATGGAAGAGGTTCGACAAATTGTGGTGCAGACGCTCGGACAGTCGAGTGAAGAAGAGCGCGCAGATTATGGAGTAATCAAAGAAAAAATACGCGCTGATTTGAAGAGGTATATTTCGAAGCAGACCCAAAAGCGACCACTGATAATGCCGGTCATACTGGAAATCTGAAGATAAAGACGTCAACCACCCTTCGACTCCGCGCAGGGCAGGCTTCGGACACGAAGGTTCACGAAGTAAAGCGGTGCAGGTCCCATATTTAGCGGAGCACTAAAATCATTACCCTCGACGACATTCGTGAAGCGCGCACACGGCTGCACGGGATTACCGTTCGCACACCTCTAATTCCGCTCGAGTGGAACGGTGACAAGCTTTACCTCAAACCTGAAAATCTGCAGCCTATCGGTGCCTTCAAATTACGCGGCGCATACAACAAGATTGCCTCTCTCACGGACGAGGAACGCTCGCGTGGCGTCATCACTTATTCCAGTGGTAATCATGCCCAGGGCGTGGCATATGCCGCGCGAGCTCTGGCAACCAAAGCCGTAATCGTAATGCCGCGGAATGCTCCTGCCATCAAACGCGAAGCCACCGCTGCTCTGGGCGCCGAAGTGGTTTTCGTCGGACCAAGCGGAGTTGAGCGCCAGGAGAAAGCCGAGGAACTGGCGGCGCACCACGGTTACGTGATCATTCCACCCTACGATGACGAGAAGATCATTGCGGGACAAGGCACGGCTGGACTTGAGATCCTGGAAGATTTGCCGGAAGTTGACCTGGTGTTAGTTCCTATTGGCGGTGGCGGACTGATCAGCGGCATATCCACCGCGATCAAATCTGTGAGGCCGGATGCGACAGTAATAGGCGTCGAGCCGGCACTCGCGGCGGATGCGCAAGCCAGCTTTCGCGCTGGAAAGATTGTTAAGTTTCCCATTGAGCGAGTGCTTTCAACCAGCGCCGACGGATTACGTTCACAATATGTCGGCACTCTCACCTTCGAACATATACGTCGATACGTGGATGATGTGGTCACGGTCAGCGAAGACGACATTTTTAATACGGTGAGAATTTTGGCAGAGAATCCTAAAACCACGGCCGAACCTAGTGGCGCGGTGGCGCCAGCAGCCTGGCTGTTCCACCGCGACGTGCTGCCCGCATCGAACGCCGCCGTCGCGGTCATTAGCGGCGGCAATGTCGATCCGGAGTTGCTCAAGAAAGTGCTTTCACCCAATCGCGTGGCACTTAGTGCACGGTAATCGAATCTACGACTTTCGCTATTACTCCCTTTGAATCCACTGCCTGCACGACAAATCGCTCATTGTTTCCGACGGGCAATTGGATGTTAGCGTTCAGAGTTCTGCCAGTAACGTGGTAGACCTCTTTGTAATTCACCCAGACCTGCATTTGCGATATCGGATTGACTCCGGAAGCGGTCGCAGCAACGTGCACCGGGTTGGTATGAGTTGAGTTGTTTGCCGGGCTGGTCACGTTCAGGGTCAACGCCGGAACTGCCATGTATGCTCCTCCGACAATAACTCGAGAGTAGTTGATTCCCGATGGGCACCAACCCGACATGTGAGGGTTCGTAAGGGATTGCAAACTCGCAAATGCCTCAGTGCTTTCGCTGGGTTCCGTTGTTTCGACCGCGAATGCCACAAACGCTCCAGAAGAGTTCAGGCAGCCGACGATGTCGGAGCGTCCGTTGATTCCATTGACCACGTTATTCCTGAAATGTGTCGGCGGCTCCAGAAAATCGGTGTCATTCCATTTACCCAGATTCCCTGCTGGTAATCTCCGCTCTGCGCCCAACCAACAAAAATCCCAGGATTGTTGATGCCATTCAGGGTGCTGAAGTATGTGGGCAGGCCGTCGCGAGAGGGAGCATTGTAGTTGGTGAAGGTTCCGTTCTTGTAAATGAAGCCGTTGTTGCTGTCCCAGTTCCCCACAATCGTTCCTGCAGTATTAATGCCGGCCAGCATGGTAGACGAAGCGCCCGGATAATCGATGGTTGTAAAAGTTCCGGCATGAAAAAGAAAGCCGTGGCTGTAACCCGAACTTGGCAACTGATACCAGCCCACAATATCGCCTGTGTCGGCAATCCCAGTGGCAACGGTGACGTCGGCACCCGGAAAATCGATTGTGCTGTACTTGCCATTCGAGTACCTAAAACCATGCGTAGTTGAAGATGCGTCAATGTAATAGGAACCGACAATCACGTTGTTATTATTAATGCCGATCGCGTCCGTGGTGTCTTGAAACGAACCCGGATAATTTAGAGCGGAGTATTGATACGCTACAGCAGTGGAGGTTTGGGCCGAGGCCCCTGCGACTAGCAATCCGCAAAAAGCGGCCAGAGACGTAAGAAAGCGTAATTTCATAAGAGAGCTCCTGATACTGCGGCTAAAAAGATGCAGGAGCTACTCTCTACGATGTCCATCGAGAATCTCGATGCATATCAGCGATACCTTAAGATTCCTAAGCACCTAGATCCCGCCGCCAGCGCTATGTCTAGCCGATCATGTCAACAACAACCGGAGTTCCTGGTTTTGCGGAATTCATGGGCACCTGTACGATAGATTTATGAAGAAGTCGTACGATTTTGCCCTGCCACTTCTGTCGATGTTACTGCTGAGCGCAGTGGTAGTGAGGGCTGACGTAGTGCGCGCCGCGACCATTCGCGTGGCGCCGATTTATCTTTCCCCTGACACTTCATCGGCAAAGCTCGCTGACGTGGACCGCGGGCGAGAACTCATATTCCTTGAACACAGCGGAGATTGGGTCAAAGTCGAAGCCAACCTGACGGAAGAACGTATCGTCACCGGATGGATGCAGGCCAAGGGACTGATCCAATCAACCACTCCAGACGGAGACAAGATTTTATTCGGCGAGGCCGTCGATTCAGAAGACCAGGCCAGCCAGCGCAACGGGCGCCGCTACGCCGCGCAGGATGCCATGCGACTGTATGGCGAGGTGGCCGAAATCTTCCCGCAGTCTCCGCTGGCCGCAGAAGGCATGTACCGTTCGGCCGATATTCGATGGCAGATTGAGAAGGTCGATGTCATGTCACTGCCGTCCGCAAAAGAGCAGGAGGCTTATTTGCGGAAGGGCATGAACGAAGACTATTTCAAAAAAGTGATCAAGAAGTTTCCCGGCACCAAATGGGCTTATCTGGCGGCTTATCAGATGATCGACAACAAACTCTGCGGTGACTGGCAGGGACAATCGAAGTGTCCGCAAAAAGAAGCAGAAATTTATGAAAATTATGCGAAACAATATCCGCAATCGCCGGCGGTTGCGCAGGCCTTGTACCATGCGGCCTATCGCTGGTCTGCGCTGATTGAGATTTACAAAGCTGAAGATCAGGAAAAGAAATCAGAGGAAGCCCGCGGTCATGCGCTGGCAGATGCGCAGAAAGCGATTGGCCAGGCAGGAACCAGTGATTGGGGCTCACGCGCACAACGACTTTTATATATGGTGCAGCAAGGGATTCCGACGTATGGCAATGGTGGATAGCCGCTGTTGCCAAGATATATATCAATGGTATATACTACACTGGATGAAAAACACCGCCAAGCTGTTCAATAACGGCCGTAGCCAGGCTGTACGCCTGCCGCGGGAATTTAGGTTCAGTGGCGATCATGTGCGAATCCGCAAAGTGCCTCAGGGAGTGCTGCTGGAACCAATTATTGCCGACCCCGCTAAGTGGTTTGAAGAACTCGATCGTTTCAACTCTGAGCCGTTTATGCCCGAGGGGCGTAATCAGCCGGTCACACCCAAACGTGAAATCTTCAAATGAATTTTCTTTTGGACACCAACGCTTGCATTGCCCTCATTAACGGTGACAGGCCTTCTGTCCGAAATAAGGTTCAACGCAGCATAGACGGTGGTGATCAATTATTTGTGTCTTCGATTTCGACTTCTGAGTTGTGGTACGGAGTTTTCAAGAGTTCGCGGACGCAGTTTAATGCCAGCCGTCTGGAAACGTTCCTCTCAGGTTCTATTTCCCTGCTTGAGTTCGACGATGACGACGCCAGGGCCGCTGGCTGCATTCGGGCTGGACTGGAAAGCAGCGGAAAACTGATCGGACCTTATGACATGCTTCTCGCGGGACAGGCAATGCGGCACCAGATGATCTTAATTACTGCCAACCTCTCGGAATTCTCTCGAGTGAAAAACTTACAGTGGCAGAATTGGGCAAAGTAGACCGGTGTAACAGCGGAGGAGTGATGCGTGAAGCGGTAATTGTCTCATCAGTTCGTACTCCAATTGGGCGGGCTTTCAAAGGCACGCTGCGCGCGACCAGGCCGGACGAACTTGGCGCCATTGCCATTCGCGGCGCGCTCGATCGCGTTCCGCAATTAGATCCCAAGGAAATCGAAGATGTGATTCTGGGCTGCGCCATGCCCGAAGCCGAGCAAGGCATGAATGTCGCGCGCATCGCTTCCCTGCGCGCAGGGCTGCCGGTCGAAACTTCGGCGATTACCATCAATCGATTCTGTTCCTCTGGACTGCAGGCAATCGCCAATGCGGCGGAGCGAATCATGGCCGGCTCGGCTGAGGTGATGGTTGCGGGCGGAACAGAATCGATGAGCATGATCCCCATGGGCGGAAACAAGATCTCGCCTAATCCGTGGCTGGTAGAGCATTATCCCGATGCATATCTTTCGATGGGTTTGACGGCAGAGCGACTGGCGAAGAGATTCAACATCACGCGTGAAGCGGCAGATGAATTTTCATTGCGCAGTCATCAGAAGGCGATGGCAGCGATCCAGTCGGGTAAGTTTGATGATGAGACGGTGCCAGTGCCGGTGAGCTTCACCACGCCCAACGGGTCAAAGCCGAAACGACAAGAAATCGTTTTCAAAGTTGATGAAGGGCCGCGCGCAGACACTTCTCTCGAAGCGTTGGCGGCGCTGAAGCCTGCGTTTCACGTGAAAGGCACGGTGACTGCCGGCAATTCGTCGCAAATGTCTGACGGCGCGGCTGCGGCGGTGGTTATGTCGGCGGAACGGGCGCGGGCTTTGGGAATCAAGCCGCTCGCGCGTTTTGTGGCCTTTGCGACCGCCGGATACAAACCCGAAGAAATGGGACTCGGGCCGGTATTTGCGATTCCAAAGGCGCTGAAGCTGGCGGGGCTGAAGTTATCGGAAATTGACCTGATCGAGCTGAACGAAGCGTTTGCCGCGCAATCATTGGCGGTGATTCAGGAAGCGGGGCTCGATCCTGAGCGCGTGAATCCCAGCGGTGGTGCGATTGCGCTGGGACATCCGCTAGGCTGCACTGGCGCCAAGCTGACGGCGACCATCATTCGCGAAATGAAAAGGCGTAATGCGAAGTATGGATTGGTGAC
>JBOGLH010000080.1:0-2208 GCA_050746025.1 Terriglobales bacterium
TTCGAGCAAATTGTTTTTAGTCCAACTCCAAATTAAATTGCTGCCGCCCGACAACTCCTGGTAAGAATTATGGGTTTCATTTCCTGCCGCATCGACCTCCGCAACAGGTTGCCGGATATACGCCGCACGGTTGTCGAGCATGAGTGCCGGAGAAATAGTCCATCGCCATCCTGCCCTTGCCAGATAGAAATCGCTGGCGCCATGATCGAGGTCAGTCGGAATTTCCGGATGTGCGACCTCGACGTTGGTGTGTCCCGCTAGCGCGTACAAATTCAAGTTTTGCCCGGGAGCGATATCGTAACTGAGCTTCATGTCGCCGTCGTAAAAAGAAATGTCTGAAAAATCGCCTCCCAGCCGATTACGCACCAGCCACCCGATATAGCTCTTGCGAGCGGAAGCCAGCCACGACCCGCGTTTTGAGTCGCCTAGGTCTCCTTCACCCAGCAGTTCGCTATCAGCGAGGCCGGAGGATGCGCGAAACATTGGCGGCGTCCGGCTTCCTTCTCTGGTTCGGATGTCCAACGCGGCGCCAGTCTCGTCGCCAAACTTCTCGGGATACGCTGCCGGAAGCAGTTTCATTTCCTCAACCGTCTCACTTGTAAGCAAGCTGAGAGAGGCTCCGTTCTCAACTGTTGGCAGGGTGTGTAGAGGAGCCGGAATGAGAACGTCGTCGATGTAAATACCCACATTTGTGAATGCTGCGCCCATCACTGAGAATTGGGCGAAGAGTTCATTGTTTCCGGCGGCCGAGACTCCGGGAAGCGACTGGATGGCACGGAAAGGGTCATCGGCCAACACGGTGGAAGCTTCCTTAATTTCCGAACTGGTGAGATTGATTTCGTTCACCGCAGGCGAATCGCCACCTTGAAAAACGTCCCCGCGGACTTCGACGGTATCGGTTCGCTGAAAGTTGTCAGGCGCCAGATTGATGTCGAACTCTTTCGCATCTGAGGACTGGGAAAGGGAGATGGGTAAGGTAATCAGGCGGTATCCTACCGCGCTGACACGCAAGATGTATTTCCCCGGACGCACTTCCTTGAGCAGGAATGTACCGTCCAGCGATGTAGTGGTCGACAGCCTAGTGTCCAAGAGGGAGATTTGCACTTGTCCGAGCGGCTCGCCACCCGCCGCATTCGTGATTTTCCCTTTGATCTCCGTGGCGTTCACGACTGACGCAATGAATAGAACCAAAACCCACTGAACACGCAATCGACGGCTCTCCGGTCTGGGGAAGACGTGAGTAGCCGGTTCAGTTTACAGTAGGTCGCGCAAGAATTTGTTACTGACCTTTACAGTTGGCTCATTTTCGCCAGGAACTCGGAATTGGCCTGCGCTTTTGCGAGGCGCTCGATCAGAAGCTCCATGGCCTCAACCGGCGAAAGCGGGTTCAACACTTTGCGGAGCACCCAGATGCGGGCCAGGTCATCTTTCGGGATCAGCAGTTCTTCTTTACGCGTGCCCGAACGTTGAATGTCAATCGCAGGGAAGGTCCGTTTGTCGACCAGTTTGCGATCGAGAATTATTTCGCAGTTGCCGGTACCTTTGAATTCTTCGAAGATCACGTCATCCATGCGCGATCCGGTATCAATCAGTGCAGTTGCGATGATGGTCAACGAACCACCCTCTTCGATGTTTCGCGCTGATCCGAAGAAGCGCTTAGGGCGCTGCAAAGCATTCGAATCCACGCCGCCCGAGAGCACTTTGCCGCTGGGCGGAACAATCGTGTTATAGGCGCGGGCCAGACGCGTGATCGAATCGAGCAGGATCACTACGTCGCGCTTGTGCTCGACCAGCCTTTTTGCTTTTTCAATCACCATTTCCGCGACTTGCACGTGCCGCGCGGCGGGTTCATCGAACGTCGAAGAAATTACTTCGCCCTTCACCGAGCGCTGCATGTCGGTGACTTCTTCCGGGCGCTCGTCAATCAGCAGAACCATCAGCACGACTTCCGGATGGTTGGTAGTGATGGAATTAGCCACCTGCTGCAGGAGCATGGTCTTGCCGGCACGAGGTGGAGAGACGATCAATCCGCGTTGGCCTTTTCCCAATGGAGTGAGCAAATCCATCACGCGGCCGCTGATGTTTTCGCGGACCGTCTCCAGCTTTAAACGTTCTTGCGGATACAACTGGGTCAAATTATCGAACAGAATTTTGTTGCGCGCTTCATCGGGCGATTCAAAGTTGACCGCTTCAATCTTTACCAGCGCA
>JBOGLH010000081.1:0-15993 GCA_050746025.1 Terriglobales bacterium
GAGTGAGTGTTGGTAGCACTCACTCGAGCCGCTTGCAGTAATTAATGGTAGTGCGTGCTTGCACGCATGTCAAGCAAATTCGCATTTGCATGCATAAAACTTTTGTGCAATGATGCGGTCGTGAAACGCAGGAAGCCGCTTACTGTTACTGAATTCGCCAGAATGGGAGGAAAGGCGCTCGCTAAGAAAATGACCAAGCAGGAGCGTCAGGAATCGGCTCGCCGCGCTGCCCAATCGCGGTGGGCGAAGGCGAAGCAGAAGAAAGAAGACTGAAGCTCTGTAGTTTCTCTCAAGGGCCCAGGGCGTTCCTGTAGGTTTTACCCCCCAAAGATCCGAGGTTGAGATAAGGCTCCGACAGAGATGCTACGTATCAAATTTCCTTGCAAAGAATCGCAAAACAGGTATATTGGATAAACATCCGAATCTTGGATGACCTCTCGTAGAGAATCCTTCTACAACTCAGATCTAAAAACTACTCGCAATTCAAATTGAGGAGATGCCATATGCAACTCCGGATGCGAATAGAAAAAATCCGGCACTCCCTGGATAGACTTGCGGCCGTGCAATCAACGTACAGCCCTGGTTGCATCTGTTTTCCCGAAGCCGTTGCTCCTGCCGTAGGTTTTCCGATTCTGCAAGATATCGCCTTTTGCGTGAAGTGTCCCCGACACGGGGATCGTTTTGTACCAGGTGGTTTTATGTACGTCTCCGCATGGATGCGCGAGAAGCTGTACAGAGTTTCGACTACCCCGGAATCCTCTTTTATCCGTTGGAGAAAGCGGCCGGAACAGCACGTCAAAGCTTATCTGGCTAGCTTCCCACCAGACTTGTTTCCGGGTACTGAAGAGACGGAGAAAGTCACAGAGCGCCACTGGAAAACCTTCCTACGCCTGCTCGATGGCACAAGAATTCAAGTTTATGAGGATCGTTACTATGCACTTCACGATACCCCTCCGGAGCCAGAGATTGTTAAGACTCACGATATGCAGTGGCGTTCGGAAACTCTGCGCACTTTGGCTCGATTGCTGTCTGAACGGGGTCTGATTATTAAGCCAGCATGGCTTTGCGAGAGACCTGAACCGACTAGCTAAAGAAAGAGGAGGCGCAAATGAAAGAGGCAACGGAGACCACCCGCTGCAAGGCTCAGACCAAGGCCGGCAAAGCCTGCCGCGCGGCTGCGACCGCTGGAGGTTTGTGTTTTTTTCACGGCAATCCCAACAAGGCCTCTGAACTTGGCAGGATTGGAGGCCGTAAGAACCGACATACGGCCCAAAATGTCGAACCCTTGCCGACCTTGGACACCGCCGTAGCCGTGCGGGACGCTGTAAATCGCCTAATTCGTGACGTATATTCAGCCACGCTTGATCCAAGGGTCGCGGCCGGTCTGGCACCCCTCTTGAATCTGCAGTTACGGGCGATCGGAATTGCAGAGTTGGAGCGTAGGATTGGAGAGCTGGAGAGGCAGTTGACGGAGGTTATGTCTCGTCAGTCGGAAAACGGTGCAGGTGAGTCCGATAATAACTCAAAAAAGCGCGCAAGGTATGCGGCTTCGGGAGTGGCCTGAAAATTGCTGAAATTACAGTTTTGATGGCTTAAGCGATTGCCCTATGTGAAAGCTGTCAAGCCATTTCAGAAACTTTGTTCAAAATGACGACGAATATGAGAGTTGAGCCTACGAAAGTAGTGGTCAGGTCAGCAAAACCGAACCTACGAGGCCGGAACAAGTCTCCCGAACCTCATTTCTATTTTTGGCTTTTTGCCGCAATATTTTGTTTGGCTTTTTGGGGCCCGATCGGAAATCTGATCGCATTTTCGCTCACTCACGATTACGGCTCCCACGTCCTGCTCATTGCGCCCCTGAGTATCTTTTTGATCTATCTAAAACGGCATGAAGTGTTCCCGGACGTTCAGGCCAATTCCGACCGCAAGAGAACGATCATGGCTGGTTCGGGGCTGTTTCTACTCGGATTAATTTTCTTGCTGGTGAGCAGATATCAGCCGCTGAATCCAGAGAAACTTTCGCTTGAAATTCTCTCTCTGGTGATGTTATGGATCTCAGGCTTTATCTTGTGCTATGGCTCGGAATCATTTACTAAAGCGCGGTTTCCATTGTTCTTCCTCTTGCTCCTTGTGCCGCTTCCCGGGTTTGTTGTCGATAAAGCTATTTTTGCTCTACAGACGGGATCTTCCGATGTGGCTTATGGACTGCTCCGGATTCTGAATGTGCCCGTTCTGAAGGAAGGGTTCATCCTTCGACTCCCCATTGTTAACTTGGAAGTGGCAAAAGAGTGCAGCGGGATCCGATCGAGTATCGCATTGCTGATAACAATACTAGTGGCGGCCGAGTTCGCGCTGCGATCGCCCTGGCGAAAATTGCTTCTGGTAGTTTCAGCAATTCCGATTCTTGTGATTAAAAATGGAATGAGGATTGTCACCATTTACTTGCTGGCGGCATACTTGAACCCGGCGTTCTTGCACGGTTGGCTGCATACTTCAGGAGGAGTCGTCTTCTATGTGCTGGGGTTGGTCGCCCTGATCCCGGTAACGGTATTGCTGCGAAAATGGGAGCGCAAGGACGTTAGCCCTTCTCCGGTGCACGAACTAGCACAGGTGACTTCAGGCTGAAGGCCCTGACCATGCACACATCGACAATAGATAGGAAGCGGAATCATTCGACGGATTAAACTCTGATCATGCATATTCTTCACGTGGTAGGCGCGCGTCCGAACTTTATGAAAGCTGCGCCCGTGCTGCGCGCACTGGGGAACCTGGGTGGAACTAAGCAGACCCTGGTGCACACCGGTCAGCACTATGACTCCAATATGTCGGATGTCTTCTTTACTCAATTGGAGATGCCGGCGCCGGATGTGAACCTCGGAGTTGGTTCTGGAAGCCACGCTCGGCAAACTGCCGAGATCATGACCCGCTTTGAGCCGGTGGTGCTTGAACGCCGGCCAGACTTCGTGTTGGTTTATGGCGATGTGAACTCTACGATAGCCGGCGCGCTGGTGTGTGCCAAGTTAGGTATTCGCGTCGGGCATGTGGAGGCCGGTCTGCGTGCCTTTGATTGGACCATGCCAGAGGAGAGTAACCGGGTTGTCACCGATCGCCTTGCCGATCTTCTGTTTACGCCTTCCGAGGACGCGGACGCCAACCTCGCGCGCGAAGGCGTTCCGCCACAGAAGATTCATCGGGTGGGAAATGTGATGATCGACTCCCTGATCCGGCTTTTACCGGTCGCAGCGAAGGTACCAAGAAACGGGTTTCCGGAGCGTTACGCCCTGGTCACGCTACATCGGCCATCCAATGTCGATGACAACCAGACCCTGAAAAATATTTTGCAGGCGCTTGTCGAGATAAGCGAGAGCCTGGATGTGGTTTTCCCTGTGCATCCACGGACACGGCAACGAATTGCGGAGTTCGGGCGCAGCACTGGAAAATTGCATTTATCCGAACCCTTGCCATATATCGAATTTTTGGCGTTGCAGAGCCGCGCTGCGGTAGTCGTTACTGACTCGGGCGGCATTCAAGAGGAGACCACTTTCCTCGGCGTGCCTTGCCTGACGTTACGAAACAATACCGAGCGGCCGGTGACCGTGAGCATGGGCACGAATGTGATCGTGGGACACGATAGCGAAAAACTCCATTCCGAATTATCAAAAGTGGTCAGTGGCAACGCTAAGAAGGGAACAGTTCCGCCCTTGTGGGATGGTCGTGCCGGCGAAAGAATCGCTGCTACGTTGGCGAGCTGAGCCGTGAACTGCGGCGCGCCATTGGCGGGTTTTTCCGTATCCCATTTTGGTCCTGACACGTCGGCATATGATTCCACTTCCGCTTGCGCTATATGGTGAAAAACGCCATTAATTGTCTGCTGCTGACAACGATGTGCTTGCACTCCGCGCTCCGACCAGACGAAGTATTCGTATGTCACTGATTATGGGGTAGTTTAAGTTGTCTCCAATGTCGCAAGTGCTTGCAACTCTCGCAGAAATTATCAGTCTTGACAGAATTTTGGATTGAGATAGAGTTTCGCTGATGTCCTGTCGCATCTTCGCGTGGCGGGCACGGTGGGTTGGAGCTTGCTCCCAGAAAGAAAATTAGAATGCGCCACTTCAAGTTTTTAATCCTGTGTTTCACATTGGCGCTCTTCGGTGCCACAGCCGCAATGGCCGATAGCGACTGTGTTGGCACGGCTAGCAGCTGTACATTCACCCTTAGCAATAGCGGGGTCTCCGGTGGCCCATTCGTAGACGTCACGGTCAAGCTGAACAGCACCGGTAATGCAACCATTACATTCACACAAGCGGGTTCGAGCAATGGCATCATTGACGGCTCGAGCTTGTCCTTAAATGTGAACACTAGCCTGGGTTACGGTGGGGCGTTTACCGGTTTGACTAGCAATGGAGAAACCATTTCAAACGCTTGTGATCTTTGTTCTAAGGCCAACAACGTGTCGGGCTTCGGAACTTTCAATATGATCTTCAACCAGAAGGACGCGTCCAGTGCCGCAACCACGGTATCGGTGACGCTCACGGGAGGTGGCTGGACAAGCGCTGCGCAAGTGCTGGCGTTTAACAGCAAGGGTGACAGCGCTGCCTCCCACGTTGCAATCGCCGGCTGCACGTTCTTCGTTGGCGATGGCACGACCAATAGCCCGGCAAGTTGCGGCTCTACATCTGTGCCGGAACCGTCCGTGTATTTGCAGCTACTGGCTTCTGGGCTGATTGCATTGCCTTTCATAAGGCGGAAGAGAATTATCTAACCAGCATGTCTCCTACGCAGCCCGACCCGAATACGGTCGGGCTGTTCTTTTTTTGACGTACGAACGGTGCCACTTGAAATCGACCAACACCTGCGCCAACAAACGTAGTAACTCATGACGCTCTTCATGTGATTGCTCTTTGCTCAACAGATCACCCGGTGTTTTATGCGTAATCGTCGTTCGTTAATCACTCTAACCCTCGGCATCCTGCTAACAAGCTTTTTGGCTTGCAACCGCGACCCTAACGCGAGAAAGCAGAAGTACTTCGAAAGCGGCAATCGCTACTTCGCGCAGGGCAAGTACCATGAAGCCGCAATTGAATTTCTAAATGCGATCAAGATCGATCCTCAGTTTGCGAAGGCCCATTATCTGCTTGCCCAGACATCTATGCGGCTTGGGGCTTGGCCGGATGCATACCGTGAATTAAAACGTACGGTTGAGATCGATCCTGGCAATGTCGCTGCGCAGATCGAGTTGGGAAATTTACTAATTGCGGCTCATTCTTTCGCAGAAGCCCAGGCTGTCGTCGACAAACTTCTAAAACTAGATGCGAACAGCGCGGACGCTCATGCTTTGCAAGCTGATCTGGATGCCGCCCAGAACAACCGCCAGGCCGCGCTGAAGGAACAACAGACTGCTATTGCGCTAGATCCAAATCGGCTGGATTCCTATTTGCGACTCGCGGCATTGCAAAGCCCAACCCAAGCGGGGGCCGCTGAATCGATTCTAAAAAAAGCCCTGGTAATTGATCCTAAATTTGTACCCGCCATTGAATCGCTGGCTGCGCTTTATCAAAAAGATGGACGAACTGCTGATGCCGAGGATCTGCTGAAGCTGGGAATCGAACTGAATCCTAAGAACTTCAAAGCTCGCCAGAATTTGGCTGGATTTTACTTATCCCAAAATCAAAAGGCCAATGCCGAGCAGGTCATTTACCAGGCTAAGAACGATCTAAGCGATCAACCAAATATGTACCGAGTTCTCGGAGACTACTATGTCGAGACCGGCGAGCTCGATAAAGCGGCGGCAGAATTCGCCACTCTCTCAAAAGAACGTCCCAAAGACCTGAACCTCCGGGAAGATTTCATCGAGCTGCTCTTACGCCAGAACAAAGTCGATGAAGCTAACAGGTTGAATGACGCAATTTTGGACACCAATCCTAAAGACAGCGGCGCGCAAATGTTGCGCGGCCGTATTTTGAACTTGAGAGGCCAATTCAAGGCGGCGATAGATGTATTGCAGGCGGCATTGAAAGGTGCGCCGGAACACGCCGGCGGCCATTATCAGCTTGGAGTGGCACTGAGTAGCACGGGGAATAATGTCCGTGCCGAGGAGGAATGGCGCCAAGCTATAAAACTTGAGCCTCGTCTGACAGACGCCCAGTTGGCACTGGCGCAAGTTGCGGTTGCGAAGAACGATCATGACTCACTTAGCGATGCGGCTGAGGCGATCATCACGAACCTTCCTTCAGACCCACGAGGCTACATCCTGCGGGCAGAGGCGGAAAGCAGGTCAAACCAAAATGCTGCTGCCGAGGCTGACTTCAACAAGGCGATTCAGATCGCTCCCCAGAGTTCGCTGGGGTATTCGGCGCTCGGAGGATGGCTATTCAAAAGCGGCAAACTGCAGAATGCTCAGAAATATTATGAGCTGGCGCTTGACCGTGATCCCAATCAGCTTGCCGCATTGAATGGATTAGTGGCAGTGCTCCTAAAGCTCAACGAAAATGCGGAGGCGCAAAAGCGAGTGGAGCAACAAGTGGAGAAGGAACCGACTAACGATGCCTTTCTTACTTTGTTGGGAGGTCTGCAAGCAGCCAACAGAGATTTTGATGGAGCCGATGAGTCCCTGCAAAAAGCAATTAATTTAAATGAAAACAACATCGGCGCGGTCCTGCTGTTAAGCAATGTGGAAAGAGCTCAGGGATCCATTGATAAAGCGCTCGCAACTGCTTACCGGTCGGTGGAACAAAATCCTAACAGCCCCGCCGCTTATTTCTTGGCGGGCTCGCTAGAGGATTCGCGTGGTCAATGGCAGAAAGCGGAGGCGCTTTATCAGCACGCGTTGCAGGTCGAGCCGAATTACGCACCTGCCGCCAATAACCTAGCCTACGGGATGCTTGAGCACCACGAAAACAATGACGTGGCGCTTTCCTGGGCTCAGATCGCTCGCCAGAAAATGCCGGATTCCGCCAGTGCCGCCGATACCCTGGCCTGGATCTATTATCAAAAGGGGATTTACGGTACAGCCGCGACCCTCCTGCAGGAAGCGCTTCAAAAGTCGCCTGGTAATGCCACGTACCATTACCACATTGGTATGGTCTACCAGAAGCAGAACAACCCAGAAGCGGCGCGGAAACATTTGCAGCGAGCGTTGGAGATTAATCCCAATTCGCCGGCTTCAGGAGAGATTCGTAGAGCTCTTAGTCAAATGAGCTAGATGCAAATCAGGCGATCTGAAGAATTCTGTCCACAGGTTCTTCTCTCTTACTCGATACAATTACGGAATCGCTGCCATAGCCTCATTCGAAAATGCGCTCTCGTTGTTACTTGAATCCACCGCGGTCGATACGTAGAAGTAATTTGCCCCGGACTGAACCTTTGCATCGTTGAAAGCTGTGTTCGACAACAGCGAAGCATTAATTCTTGAATACGGCCCACCAGACTGCGTTCCACGATAGAGGTTGTATCCCGCTACGGTTGAGGTGCTGGGGTTCCAGGTGAGTGACACGCTGTGTGAGCTACCGGTCTGCGTTCCGGCGCCGCTAAAGGTCTGCTTTAAGGAAGCGTCTGAAGCATTGCTCACGAAGGAAATGCTGCCCGGCGAACTCCCGGCGGTTGGCGGCGTGAACGTTACGGTGTATTGTGCGTTTTGACCTGCAGCTACGCTGAGGGGAAAGTTCACTCCGCTCACCGAATATCCCGATCCGCTCCAGCCAGCTGACGCCACGGTCACGTCAGCAGTTGAAGCTGACAGAGTTCCATTGAGTGATGAGCTGCTGCCGACGGCCACGTTGCCGAAATTTAGCGTGGAAGGAGACACCGCCAATGACCCCGTTGCTGGGGGTGGCGGAGGTTGGGTATTCGATCCTGCCGAGACTCCAGCGCATCCCGCCAGAAGAAGCAGGCAAACCAGCGCCACCAGAGCCCCTAGAACGCGGGACCGCGAACTGTATGTTCTTTCCATACCGACAATTATCAGGCTGGAACCGGGCGGGGTCGAGAGAGCCAAAAGCCATGACCTCTGGCGCAAACTCAATTGCACTTTGGTAATGCAGATGGCTATTATCTAAGTGGCTGGTTGGATATTAACGCTGCCAGTCCAGGTGTGGCAATGGCTCGGCGCGAATTTCCCAAACAAAGGTAGCAAAGGGCTTGGCCAGGGTTGAAGGGTGAATGGACGACGGCTACCCGGCCCTCTCGTGAAAATAAGCGCAAAACTTTACACATCAGTCACTCAGGAATAAACCGCGGTAATTATAAAGCCTTTGTTTTGAGTGTTTTAATTTGATCATGAAAGCAGTTACTCGGCTTGAGAATTGCCAATATCATGGTGATTCGAAAAATCCAAAGACCACCCTTATGACGATAAATGGACATTCCCTTAAGTTCGGGATTCAAGTAGCATTCGTAGTTATTGCGGGATTGTTTTGCCGCCCGGTTGCGGCTCAACAGGCGAGTTCGCAACTGACCCTCGCGTCATATAAACTCCGCGCCGCGGAACCCATAATCAGCTCGGGATCATACTTGCCCGAAGCGCCCAGTCAGCACAGCTTTTGGGACGGGAAGAACCGCTTCCTGTTTTCGACGGTTGCGATGTTCAGTGGCGCAGACTTTGCCGTTACTCACATGAATCTGGCGAACGGGGGCAGGGAACTGAATCCCATGGTTCGCCCATTCACTGGTAGCACAGGCGCGCTAGCCGTGAATTTTGCCGGGCAAACTGCGGGGGTTATCGGGGTCAGTTATCTTCTGCACAAGTCAGGACATCACAAACTGGAACGGATGGTGCCGGTCGCAAATATTGCCAGCTCAGCCTTTGCGGTTGCCTATGGGCTATCGCACCGCTAAGTTTAAATAGCGCGACAATTATTCGCGCTTCATTGTTACATGTGCGAGAGGGACTAGATCTTGAAAGTTAGTGTCTTCGGTTTGGGTTATGTGGGGACGGTGTCCGCGGGATGTCTCGCACAGAGCGGCCACGAGGTAATCGGCGTCGATCCGGTGGCGACTAAAGTTGAACTCATCAACCAGGGTCAATCGCCGATCATCGAAGCGGAAATCAACGAAATCATCGCCTCGGCCGTGAAATCCGGACGCATCCGTGCGACCCAAGATGCCAGCCAGGCAATTCTCGATACTGAGCTCTCATTCATTTGCGTGGGCACTCCCAGCCAAGCCAATGGCAATCTTGATCTAAGTTACATTCGCCGCATCTGTGAACAAATTGGTGAGGCGCTCAAACAGAAATCTGAACGGCACACGATTGTAATTCGCAGCACAATTTTGCCCGGCACCATGCGCAACATCGTGATTCCCGTCTTGCAGGAAATGTCTGGGAAAAGAGCCGGAACTGATTTCGGAGTCTGCCACAACCCTGAATTTTTGCGCGAAGGTTCGGCGGTCAAGGATTTTAATTTTCCACCGCAGACGGTGGTTGGAGAGATCGATCAGAAAAGTGGAGATGCGCTGGCCGAACTTTATAAGCGCATCGACGCTCCATTGGTGAGGACCGACCTGGAAACTGCGGAGATGGTGAAATACGTCAACAATAGCTGGCACGCGCTCAAAATCGGTTACGCCAACGAAATCGGCAATCTTTGCAAAGCCTTTTCGATCGATGCGCACCAGGTGATGAAAATTTTCTGCCAGGACACCAAGCTGAACATCTCGTCAGCGTATCTCACACCGGGCTTTGCCTTCGGAGGCTCGTGCTTGCCCAAAGACCTGCGGGCGATATCTTATCAAGCCAAGATGCACGATTTGCAGCTACCGATTCTTACGTCAATTCTTCCCAGCAATGAGATGCAAATAGCTAAAGGGCTACAGCTGATCATGCAGAAAGGCCATAAGCAGATTGGCATCCTGGGATTCAGCTTTAAGGCTGGGACCGACGATTTGCGGGAGAGTCCAGTCATCGAGGTGATCGAACGCCTCATCGGCAAAGGCCACGACCTGCGCATCTATGACAAGAATGTGAAGCTGGCAAAACTTGTTGGCGCGAATCGAGATTTCATCTTGAACCGGATTCCTCACATTTCGCGACTCATGGTGGATGACGTTGACGCGGTGCTAAAACATGCGCAGACGGTTGTAATCGGAAACAGCGATCCCGAGTTTCGCCAAGTGCCGGCGCGCCTTCGCGAAGACCAGTATCTGGTGGATTTTGTCCGGGTCGTGCCCGGCAAGAGCCAGAACGGGAAATATGACGGCATCTGCTGGTGAAAAGATTATTTTTGTTCTCTCGCGCCATTGAATCGATAGCGAAAAAACTATTCCCGGCGTCTCTCAGCGCTTGAACTGCCTCAAGTAGTACGCCCTTCCCAGGTATTGATCCAGTTCGTTCTTTCCCTATTCTTTCACTCGTCTGGAACGCAAAATCCAGCAGTGTGCCCTGGGGGCCAGAATCAGGGGACTGAGACTTGTACCTGGTTCGAGTAGGTGCTTTCCTGACCGCTTGAGTTCACTGCAGTGGTCACGTAATAGTAGATGTGGGCGGAAGCAACTGTGCCGTCTGAGTACGCGGTGTTCGGATCCGGCGTCGAATTCAACTTTGCATAAGGACCGCCAGTCGTACTCGCCCGATAAACGTTGTACCCGTTTACCTGTGATGTGCTGGGATTCCAATTGAGGCTCACGGTATGCTGCGCCACCGAGACTCCGTTACCAGTGAGGGATTCGACAGCATTTGAGGCATTACTCGCGAAAGAGAGAGTCGCGGAAGCCGTCCCGCTGCTTTGCGGGGTAAAAGCGACCGAATACGACACACTTTGGCCGGCCGCGATAGTCTTTGGCAGTGATATGCCACTCAGAGCAAACTCCGAGCTACTGCTGCTAACCGACGAGATAGTCACGCTCGCTCCCCCGGCGGTCAACTTTCCAGTTTGCGAAGCCGTGGATCCCACGGTTACGTTTCCGAAGGATGCGCTTGTGGGAGAAAGGCTAAGCTGGCCAGAAGTTGTGCCCGTGCCGCTCAATGGTATTGAAACATTGCTGTAATTCTTCGGGTTGAATCCGACAAACGAGCCGCTCACCAGGCCGGCCGACTGCGGAGAAAATAAGATCGCAAAGGTGAAGCTCTGTCCCGGAGGCAAAGTTAAAGGTAAGGTCAGGCCTTGAACCGCGAACCCAGTCCCTTTTATAGAGTCGGTCGAAATGGTCACGGTTCCGCTTTTTGCATTGCTCAACGTGACGAACATTTTGGAGGTGTTTCCGGTCTGTACGTTTCCGAAAGATGCACTCGGTGGATTGGGGATCAGCGACTTCGCAGTTGTACCCGAACCACGGAGTGTGAGCAGTGCACTACCGTTAAAAGCGATGTTTCCATTATTCGATCCGGAAGTGACCGGACCGAAGGAGACCGTCAAGACAAAGCTTTTTCCTGCAGCCAGGGTGAGTGGGAGCGACGGCCGGCTTACGCTGTAACCTGCGCCACCTGCGCTAATCGTGGAGATATTGAGGCTCGTGCTGCCACTGTTGGTCACAGTGACCGGCAGACTTTCAGTTTGCCCAAGCACCACTTCACCAAAGCGCAGAATAGTCGGGTTGAAGGTTAATTTGGTTGCGGCAGCTGCCGGCACTGACAAGCCGGCAGTCAAGAAAAAGGCGACGAACAATAGAAAAAATGCGGATTTATAGACTGGCTGGGGGAGGTTCATAACATTTTCAGTTTGCCGATGGGTGCGTGATCAGTGAAGGTCTCGACAGTGCACTTTGACTAATGAGAAGGACATATGCACCACCCGCGCATTCTCGCGCAGGAAAATGGAAAAAGGACGTAGGCACAATGTGCGACACTGAAAATAATGTGCGAGGTCTAACAAATGTTAGTGCGATTTAATAAATGACGGGGTGCGCCATCCCGAATGCTGAGAGTGGAACTTAGCAGTTTTAATCCGTGGTGCGGAATTCAAGGGATGAAAGTGAAAATGTAAATTCTGAATTTCGCAATTCAGACTTTCGGCAAGGGCATGGGCTCGCTGGTTTGAATAGCACGCTCAGGATCCACCATCACCCAGGCCAAAGCTCCGAACAGGCACAATGCAGCAGCTAACAGGAATGATGCGGTCCATCCGAAGCGGCTCGCGATAAATGGTGTCAATGAGGCTGTGACCATGCCACCGATCTGCGCGCCCATGTTCATGAATCCGGAAACTGAACCGGACGACGGACCTGCTAAACCCGCAGTGACCGACCAGAAAGAACTTTGCGCCAGGTACAAAGCGCCCGCGCCTCCAGCCAAGACTACACTCGCCAATCTGGCTCCATGAACTTCTGATCCCAGCACCAAAAAAACTCCCGCCGTTAAAATGACGATGGCTGCCAGATAGCATCGCCCGACCCGAGCTCCGAATTTTGTCGTGAGGCGATCACTGATGAATCCTCCCAGCGGACAACAAATCGCCATCGCCAGGAAGGGAAGCATTGCATAAAATGCACTCGCTTTAAGGTTCAAATTTCGAACTTGAGCGAGATAGATATAGAACCAACTGAAGAATATCCAGGCTACGTAGCCGAAACTGAAATAGCTGACAGTGATCGCCCAAACTTCGCGGCTCTTCAAGATAAAGCTCCAGGCAACCAGTGGCTCGTCTTTGCTGTTGGATTGTCCGGCAGAAACTCCCTGCCGAATGAATTCCAACTCGGAGCCAGAGACGCTCGAGTGCTGTGCAGGATCATCTCTCGCCCAGATGAACCAGATCAACCCGGCGAGCAAACCGATGACGGCACAAATCCAGAATGATGCTCGCCATCCGTAGTGGAGCATGATGTAAGTAATAAGCGGCGGAGACAAGCCGGCACCGGCGCCTACTCCGGCGAAGATCCAGCCATTCGCGATTCCGCGCTCCTGTACCGGTATCCAGCGCGCGACGAATTGGTTCGACGCGGGATACATCACAGCTTCACCAGCTCCCAATAAAAATCGGGCGGACACGAACAGCCATAGCGCCCCTGCGATATTCGAGGGCACAGAGGCAGTCAGGGCCGTGAAGATTCCCCACCAGATCACTCCCGCGGCGAGAACCCGACGTGGGCCTAAGCGGTCGGCCAGCCTTCCGCCGGGAGTTTGGAAAAGTGCATAGCCGGCCAGAAAAGAGCTGAATACCCAGCCCAGCTGCACGTTGCTCAAATGATACGCAGCAGCCAGAGAGCCGCCCGCGATTGAGATGTTGACGCGATCAAGAAAGGCGACCGCGCTCAACATGAACAGCCAGAAAATAAGATTCCAGCGCACGTGGCTGTGCGGGCCGGTTATCTCGCTGCTTTGTCTACGCAAATTTTCAACTCGTTCAGCGGGAGTGAGGGCCATGGTATGTGGTGACTCTTTGCCGTGATTCGCCGAGACCTTCGATGCCGAGTTCCACGATATCACCAGCCTTCAAATACAGCGGCGGATTCATTCCCAATCCAACTCCAGCGGGTGTTCCGGTGCTGATCACATCCCCGGGAAGCAGGGTCATGAATTCGCTCACGTAAGAAACCAGAGTGGCGACGTCGAAGATCATATTAGAGGTGGAACTCTTCTGCCGCGAAGTCCCGTTGACCATCAACCACATTTTCAGATCGCCGACATTGGGGATCTCGTCGCGTGTCGCCAAAAAAGGACCCAAGGGGGCGAATGAATCGGCGCTTTTTCCTTTCACCCATTGCCCGCCCCGTTCGAGTTGAAAGGTGCGTTCCGAATAATCGTTGTGCAGCGCATATCCGGCAACGTAATCCAGGGCGTCTTTCTTGTCCACATAAAGCGCACGTTTGCCGATAATGACCGCAAGTTCGACTTCCCAATCCACTTTGCTCGAATTACGCGGCATGACCAGTGGGTCATTCGGCCCGGTCAGCGAAGTAGTCGCCTTCAGGAAAATTACCGGTTCTTTAGGAGGTTCAGCATTTGTTTCCTTTGCGTGGTCGCGGTAATTAAGGCCGACGCATACGATTTTGCTGGGCCGGCAAATCGGAGAGCCGAGCCTGGCTTTGGCTCCAACCTTCGGAGCGGAGGCGGTATTTTTCTTCAACCAGCTTTCAAGCTTCTTTAAACCCCCATCTGCGAAAAAACCTTCGTTGTAGTCTCCCCCCATGGCCGAGACGTCAATTCGGCTTCCATCTTTCAGCAGCACACCTGGTCGTTCTTGCCCTGGTTCTCCAAAGCGAATGAATTTCATTTTTCGCCCCCCTCGATAAGTTTCTTGCGAAACTTGAGTTCCTAACTCTTTACCTCCAACTGAAAATGCTTACTGGTAGCTCGTATATTACCGCGAGCAAAAGGTTTTGCAGAACGGCGCAGTGTCACTTTTCTGATTTCACGATAAAAAATCCGCTGGGCAGCGCGGCGAGATCGCCTCGCATTAGTAGGGGAATGGATTTGCGGTGCGGGGATCCTTCGGCATGGGTTCATTCGCAAGCGAATGAACCCACTGCATTCAGGATGGCAGCTCGGCAGAGGCGATGCAGTACTTAGAATTTACGCGTGCTTGCTCTTCATCTCTGCCAGCAATTGCTCGATGCGGTCCTCTTTCTCGATTGCAGTCAGCCGGTCTTCGACGTCGTCAGCCCCGAGTTCTGACTTCGCGTGACTCACGGCTTCGTTGTGGGCGACCTTCCGCTTCATGCGATCGAAGGCCGCGCTCTTCGACCCGTCGCCAATTGCCATGCGCGCGTCGTGCGCTTTGCCCGCTGCCCGTGCCCGCCGGTGCTGCGCAATCAGCAGATCAGACTTGTGCTGGGCCTCGTCTAGTTTTTGTTCCAGCTTGCGCAAGGCGGTTTTCAGGTTGTCGACCTGTGCCTTCTGGTCTCCGACCTGCTGGGCAAAGCTCGCCGACATCTCGCGGTAACTTTCCACGCGATGCAGCGCTGCCCGCGCCAGTTCGTCGTCTTTCTTGCTGACTGCCAGTTCGGCCTTGCGCGTCCATTCGCTGACCTTCTCTTCATTTTCCTGGTGCTTCTTGGCCAGCAGGTGCTGGTCGGCGATCGCAATTGCCACTTGCGTTTTTACCTGCAGAAGCTGGTTCTGCATGTCGAGAATGACCTGCTTAATCATCTTCTCCGGATCTTCGGCCTTGTCGATGAGATCGTTTAGATTTGCGCGGACTAAAGTTGAAACTCGCTCCAATAGTGCCATGATGAAACTCCTTTTTTAGCCGTCAGCCATCAGCTGTCAGCGTTCAGTAAAAGCCTTGCCTTCGTTACTCCGTGCCCAATGAATTCATTCGCGAATCTTTTTTGCCGTTTGACATGGCGGAGCCAATTGCCACGCCGATGGCGACACCGATCGCTAACCACGTTCCTCCTGAGCCGAATACGGCATCGATGGCAATGCCGACTCCGGCTCCAAGAGCGATTCCTAATGCGATTTGCATTGATGGTCGTTTCATATCCATTTGCTCCGTATGCCCGGCAGGTCGAATAAGAGTGTCCGACCCGCGCGGACCGTGCTTACTTCGCGCCGCCATTAGCTGGCGGCAATGCATCAGGCCTTGAACCCTTGTCGCCGATGCCACGCACTTTGCTCAACAAGTCGGTCATGCTCATTCCCGACAACGACTCGAACAGCGCCGGAACTTGCGCCGCCATTTTGGCGAAGTCGCCGGTGATCTTGTTCATGCCGGTGGCGTCGCCGTTGCCGGTTGAGACCACGGTGATCTTATCGACATTGGCGAGCGGAGCAGCCATGGCTCGCACCACTTCCGGCAGGCTGGTGAGCAGCTTGTCGTAGATGGCGGCCTGGTTGTATTCCTGATACGCCTCGGCTTTCACGTTCATGGCCTTGGCTTCCGACTCACCTTTCTTAAAGATGATCTCGGCTTCGGCTTCGCCCTGGGCGCGGATCGAAGATGCGTGACCTTCGGCTTCGGCAATCAGGCGCTGCTTCTCGGCGGCGGCGAGAGTTTCAATTCGCTGGCGCTCGATCTCGGCACCCTTCAGTACGGTCGCGATCAGTTCTTTTTCTCGGCGATTGATTTCCGCTTCCTGGACCTTGACCTGCTGCTCTTTCTCGACCTGCTGCACCTTCACCTG
>JBOGLH010000082.1:0-6474 GCA_050746025.1 Terriglobales bacterium
GAATCTTCTGCCGAATTATCCAGTCGTTGCGCGGTCATTGAATCCTACTGTCGCAGCGATTAATGCGCAGCGGATTCGACGGATCGCCGGGCAGGAACCGATCACGCTTGATCCAGCAACGCGTCAAAACGAATTGCGCACTTTGGCAGCAATGCGTGAACGGCGTCCCATCGGAACTCAGAATCGAACGCTCGCGGCGATAAATGCTCACCGGCCCGTCGTGACCCACGATCCGGCGGCGCAAACTCAGCCGGAGATGCGCCAATCCCCGGCAGACTTGGCGAGAACAAAATGGCACAACAGGAATGATCGGCCCAGCTATTCCGACGCGTTGCGCCATCATTGGCACGAGTGGCATGATCGCAACTGGTGGCACGCTCATTGTGACACGATCGTTTTCGTTAGCACCGGATATTATTTTCTGGACGGAAGCTATTGGTATCCGGCCTGGGGTTACGATCCATCGCAGAGCTACTACAACTACGACGGCCCAGTCTACACCTACAGTAATCTGCTCCCGGACGAGGTGATCGCGAACGTCCAGGTCGCCCTGCAAGATGCAGGCTACTATTTGGGGTCAATCGATGGATCGTTGAGTGTCGAAACGCGAGCGGCGCTTGCGAATTTCCAGCGCGATTACGGCTTGGAAATTACCGGAGCAATTGACGAACCGACTGTCGAGTCGCTGGGGTTGGGTCAGTCTGAGGTGTACTAGTCTGCCGGCGTGCCGAATTCAAGCGACTAGCGCCCCCGCTCGCGCCTCGGAATGCGAGCCGCACTCCGCCGCTTTCGATTCCGCACTGAAAACTGGAAGATTGCCAATCACGGTTCGCGATCGTCCAGCGAAATCATGATTGGCTTGATTGCCGCGCATAGAACACGCTAAGTGTCCTGTTATGGCGACATCAGTTTCCAGAACAACGTTCCCGACTTGTTGCTGTCCGGAAAGGAATTGCCCAGTTTCAAATTCGAATTGGAGAAGTCTAAGGGAAAAACTTTGGGGAATAGTTTCGGCAAGGAAGCGACTGTCGAGCAGTTGCCGATCTCGAAAGGAATTGCTGGAGTATCGATGCAACTCGAGCCGGGCGTGATACGCGAGCTTCACTGGCACGCTGCTGCAGCAGAATGGATGTCTTGGATTCAAAGCCGGCCCGACGCGCGCTGGAACGCCGGAAGAAAACCAGGCGGGTAACGCAGGGTTTCAGAAGGAAACGGTTGCTTGAGCTCCCAGAACGAGAGCATTCCCGATATCGGTGCCTGACGGGTGAATTACATATTGAAGATCGGGTTGGAGCGCGAGCCATGGGGTGAGCTCCATTTGATATGTTGCCTCAAATACAATTTCGTAGCCAGGATTTGAGCTTCTCTCATTGTCTTGAGGATTGTTGCCCAGGTGTCCGTAGGCAAAGGCCACGCCCAGAACGTCGTCATCTCGCGTTGGAAAAAGGCCTTTGTAGTTCAGCCCGCCATCGACGTAAAAGTTAATCGAACTGGAATCTGGTGGACAAAAGCCCATATGGCTAAATATGCCCAAGCCTTTGCTTGTTGGAGATGATGCGGCGGTTTGCTTGCCATCATTGCGCAGCTCGGGCTGAGGCACCCGGTAAAGCATCTGGTCTACGACGAAATAGAAGCCGTAATCGCCCGGTTGTGTGCTGCCATTCGGATCGGGCGCGGTATCAAACCAGCCACCGATCTTGATTGTACCGGGCAGAGTGCCGGATCCGGACCCTTGGTTCACATGGAAGTTCAGTTCGTGGATGGAGAAATACCCATTGGAGGCATTTAGATTCCATCGGAATCCATAACGATTGACGTTTTGGGCGAAGGGATTGCCCTGAAAGATAGCCCCTTGGTAGCTCAGCCAATTTACTGGCGCAACCGCCAAGCGGAGCCCCGGCGCACCCATGGGGTACGCGGGTCCTCCATTTGGGATGTTGGTGGAGAGATATGGCGACCAACTGAATGTTCCATTGAGAAAAACAACAGAGTAGGTAGAGAGATCAAACTCGGAATCCGCTCCTAACTCTCCCACGCGAATCGAAATCCGATCGCCTGAGAAGTTTTGCTGCAACCAAAGCTCATTCATCCGGACTGTGGGAAGTCCTGCGATAGTGCCAACGGTAAAGATGTTGCCCACATGCTTTGCAGATATGTCTTGACCGCTCAGCCAATACCACCGCGTGGAAATGCTAGCTCCTTGCCATCCGACCAGCTTTTGAAGATCAACGTTAGCCTGAAGGCTCATCAGGCCGGTATAAACTGTGCCAGTGCTCTCGCCACCCGTCGGATTGCCCCAAACCTCGGCGACATATTGCGCGTTAAAAGTGATGCCTTTGCGTGCAATTCTGGTTCGGAGGCCGCCCAATTCAGGGCCGACTCGGGTGAATTCATGCTCGTGATCGTAGGAGCGCCAGTAGCCTCGCTCACCATGCCAGTAACCATAATGATGATGATGCCAATATTCATCATCCCAGTTGTGATCTCGACGATCCTCGTAGCCAAATGCCGTGAACGACGTGCCAATTACAGATCCTAGCGCGGAAAGAGCAAGAAATAGCTTTTTCATCCGAAAGAGTGATGAAACACCCAGTCTATGGCGGCGGTGTTCCACGGTCCGACCAGTCGCGAATTCGGACAAAGCTACTTCGAAGGTGCGAACGCCTTCGCTTGCGCTGCCGGTTGCCAGAACTTCGTATCAGCGCCGTCATATTTCACTACGGTAAACATGCCAGTGTCCAAGTGATAGAGTAAGTGGCAATGCAATGGCCAGACGCCAGCATTGTCAGCATCAAAAGCGATGGTCATTTTCGAACCTGGTGGGACCATGAGGGTGTCGCGTAAGGCGCCGGATATCTTTTCGCCGTCGATTTCCACGACTTGGAAGTCATGCCCGTGCAAATGCATCGGGTGTCCCATGTTGGTCGATATGGTGAAGGAAATTCCGACGCGTTCGCCCCTCCGGATATCGAGAGACTTGCGATTGGGATAGGCAGCACCGTTGATCGTCCAAACATAGGTTGCCATGTTTCCACCAAGCGTTGCAGGTAGAGTGCGGTCGATGGTACGATCGGGAAGCGGGTTGAGGGCATGAAGCCTCTTTTCCTGAGTGTTGTCGAGTGCCGCCGTCGAGACAGAAGCGCTACGAGACAGCTTGGGAACAGATGCTCCCTTAGTGAGCAAGACGACTCCGCAAAGCAGTTTCGTCCCTTCACCCTGCGCGAGGATCGGATACGCGCCGCCCTCCTTCGGAATGTTTACTTTTAGGTCAAGGCGCTGCGCCACTCCAAGTTGAAAAAAGTTGCCCTTGATCGGCTGCACCGCTTTTCCATCAACCGCCATGACCTCGGCTTCCAAGGCCCCAGTTTCGACGTAGAAATTCTGACTGGAAGAGGCGGCGATGAGCCGAAGCAAGACGGATTCCCCAGCACCGACGGAAATGATTTCCGGATCATCAAGCGTGCGACGGTTCGCAAGAAGGGCATCGTATTTTACGTCAATTTCCGCCTCAGGCGCCTGGAGAACCGTTCTCAGAAACCTCTGCTTTTGATCGTCCCATTTCTGAGCGATGACCTCGGCGGGTGAAGACTTTCCCATGCTTCCAGACATTTTCCCTGAATTACTACTCTCGCTTTTTTTGCCCAGCGGGTCCTTCTTCATGTTGGGGGTCTGCATTCCACCTTTAAGCCCCTTTAAGATTTGTTCCGAGGGCGTGAATGAAAAATCTGAGAGCATCACAACAACCTGCCGGTTTGCCTTTGCCCGCTCTTCGGGTGTCCAAATAATCAGTGGCGCCGAGTTATAGAGCTGTTCTTGAAGACCATAATGCGAATGCATCCAGTAGGTGCCGCTTTGCTTAAGCGGAAAGTCATAATGAAACGATTTGCCGGGTGCGATTGGATTCTGGGTCACGAAAGGAACGCCGTCCATAAGGTTTGGCAAAATTAGGCCGTGCCAATGAAGGCTCGTTGGCACCTTTAGCTGGTTGACGACTTCCACGTGAAATCCATCGTCCTTTTCTGGAGAATATCCTTGCGTGCCGTCGGCCTGTTCGATAGCGATAACGGTTACCTCTTTACCCAGAATTTTAAGCGGAACTTCCTTTACGAAGAGACGCACGAGTTCTGAGGCGCTGCCCACTCCAATCAAAAAACATGCGACTAGTGAGAGGACTATTTTGCCACTGTATGTTTTCATAATGAAGCAGACCCTCGTGAGTCTCCGTCGCCCACATAGTGTTGGGTATTTGGTCATCACGTCGAGCTTAGAATCACAGCGCTCTGCGGTTTCCAAGATGACGTCAGGATTCTCTTGATCGTCACAGGCGAAACGCCTTAAGAAATTCACCTGATGAGCGATATCAGTTTTCAGAACAATATCCCAGACCCTTTACTGGCCGGTAAAGAATTGCCGAGTTTCAAATTCGAATTAGAGAAGTCGAAGGGGAAGGTTCTGGGGGGCAGTTTTGGGAAAGAAGCAACTGTCGAGCAATTGCCGATCTCGAAAGGAATCGCGGGCGTATCGATGCAACTTGAGCCCGGCGTCATGCGCGAGCTTCACTGGCATGCGACGGCCGCGGAATGGGCCTTCGTCTTGAAAGGTCGTGTGCGCACTACCCTGATCAATCCGGCCGGGCAAACTGAGACGAACGACTTTGATCCAGGCGACATCTGGTATTTTCCGCGTGGCCACGCTCACGTGCTGGAATGCCTCGGCAATGAAGCGACACATTTCATCCTGATTTTCGACAACGGCTACTTCTCGGAGTTCGGCACATTCAGCATTACGGATTGGATCGGACACGTGCCGAAGCCGCTGCTGGCGAAAAATTTCGGATTACCTGAGTCAGCTTTTGATGGTTTTCCCAAAGAGGAGGTTTATTTCGCCCGCGGTGCGATTCCACCGGATCAATCGCCGGAGAATTTGCAAGGGCCGCGTGTTTCGCCGCCGGAGACGCACAAGTTTCGGATGCTTGCCGAGGCACCCCATCGCGTGTTCAAAGGCGGTCGTGAATGGCGTGTCGATTCCACGCGGTTTCCAATTTCAAGGACGATGACTGGCGTGATTCTCGATCTCGAACCAGGTGCGCTGCGCGAGTTGCACTGGCATCCTAACGCAGACGAATGGCAATACATCATCGACGGCGACCTCAGCGTGACGATGTTCGGTTCGCATGGCCGCTTCCGTGCCGAACAACTGCACGCGGGGGACGTCGGCTACATCCCGCAGGGCTACGGCCATTCAATCGAGAACGTCGGAAATAAGACGAGCCGAATACTGATCGGATTCAACACGGGCATTTACCAGGCGATTGATCTCTCGGCATGGATTGCAGGTAATCCAGTGGACGTTCTGGCGACGAATTTCAACAAACCGGAGTCCCTGTTCGAGAAGTTCCCGCGCGAGGACGTTTTTATCTCGCAGAATCAATAACGACTCCACTGAGTAGGATCATGTGATGGCTGAGGATTCACAGAAGTTCATCGCAGGTAAAATTGTGCGTAGCGAAAGCCCGCTGAATCTCGAGATGCCGTTTGAAAAGCTGGAGGGCTTCCTCACGCCTACTGAATCGTTTTACGTCCGTACGCATTTCCCAATTCCAGTGATCGATCGAGATGCTTGGTGGCTGCGTGTGGAAGGCGAAGTCGAAAAACCGTTCGCGATAAATTACGAGCAGCTGCTCGAATTCGAATCGATAACAATCCCGGTGACGCTGGAATGCGCCGGCAACAATCGCAATTTTCTCGAACCGAAAGTCAAAGGCGTGCAATGGGGACTTGGCGCGGTCGGCACGGCGGAATGGACTGGCGTGCCATTGTCGAGCTTGCTTGACCGCGCGGGTGTGGAAGCAAACGCGTCTGAGGTAATTTTGGAGGGGACGGACGGCGGCATGCTCGAGGACCCGAAGAGTCCGCCGGGTAAGTTGCACTTTGCCAGGAGCATTCCTTTAAAGAAAGCGCGTGCGGACGTTTTGCTCGCTTACAAAATGAACGGCAACGATCTGCCGCCGGAACACGGGTTTCCGGTGCGCGCGATTGTGCCGGGCTGGTACGCCATGGCGTCGATCAAATGGCTACAGCGGATCATCGTCACGGGCGAACCGTTCACCGGTTATTATCAAACGATTGATTACGCCTACTGGAAGAGGCGAGCAGAAGTGGCTGAGCTTACGCCGCTGACCGAAATGCAAATCAAAGCAGAAATCGCGAAGCCCGCTGAAGGCGAAACTGTCGCGGCAAATTCCAGCGTGCGTGTTTACGGTGCTGCATGGACGAGCGATGGCGAAATCGGAAAGGTGGAACTGAGCACGGATGGCGGATCAACGTGGAACGACACGAATTTGCTCAGCGAACCGAAACCAAACGCGTGGCGGCTTTGGGAGTTCAATTGGCAAACGCCCGCCGCGCCGGGAAAGCAAACGTTAATCGCTCGCGCGACCGATTCGCTCGGTCGAACTCAACCGGTCATCCATGA
>JBOGLH010000083.1:0-16108 GCA_050746025.1 Terriglobales bacterium
TTCCTGGGCGGACTTGTATAGCTCAATAGTGCGATAGATTTTGTCTTCCAGCGCCTGAAAATCGTCCGCCGGAACCTGCGTGGATACCTCTTCCGCCATTCTTAAGGTCATGATTGCCAATTCCTAACGAGAAAAAGTTGAACTCTTTCGCGCAGTATACTCCACAACTCCTGTGGGAAAGTTCAGGAAAATTGCAGAGTTGCACATGTGAGTTGCTGGCTACTACAAAGTCCTAAACTGACACAGCCTCAGATGCGTACCCGGCATCTACCTAATGCCTGAATTGAGGAGGCGGTCATGGCTGAAGGCCCGAAAATTACGGCGGAGGACTTGAAGCGGAAAATGCAAGGCGGCGAGGATTTCACCGTGCTTGATGTTCGCAATCCGCAAGCCTGGGCGGAGTCTGATGTAAAGGCGAGAGGCGCCATTCGTGTGCCGCTCGACAGTTTCGAACAATTGTTGCCACGAATCCCCAAAAGCAAACCGATCGTCACCTATTGCACTTGACCGGGCGAAGGCTCAAGCGCCAGTTTGGCGCGAGAACTTCAGCAGCGCGGGTACGATCAGGTTTGGGCGCTCATCGGCGGATTCGACGCCTGGCAAAAAGCCGGACTGCCCGTTGACCGGAAAGAGAAAGCGGCTGCTTAGGACCGACGCCGAGCTTCTAAGTCCACGCTGCAGTCTCTAGAAGCCTGGCGGTCGCTCGTTCACCACGGCGAAGGCGTGTTCAAGTGCGATCCCAGCTTCCGCCAGTTTGCCCTCTTCGAACAAACGTCCGATCAGAGTTACTCCGTGAGGCACGCGCCGTGGCGGCGAAAATTTAGGCAATGGATGGTTAGGATCCGGCGCCCAGTCGCTCCGTGCTTCGGAAACCTCTATAAATCCTGCGCGCAATGTGAGTGACGGCTGGCCGGTAAAGTTGGTGATGGTCAGCATCTCGTCCCGCAACGACGGGACCAGGAGGAGATCGACTTCTGAAAATACTCGAGCCATTTCCTCGGCTACTTTGCGGCGGAATCGGTCGGATTGTACGTAATCGACGGCGGAGAGAAACCGCGATTGCCGGAAAACATTCGGCCATGCGTCGGGGACCTGCGCTTTGAGTTGGTCAATCTGGTTATCGAGTGTGATCTCCTCAAAAGCAGCCGCAGCTTCCGCGAACAGAATGAGATCGAGCGAATCATAAGGCCAGTCAGGAATTGAGACTTCAACCGGAACCATGCCGAGTTTTTTTACGGTCCCGAGCGCGGCCCGGTCGACGTCCGTGGCAGGCGCCTCGTTCATCCACTTAGGAAAATAACCTACTCGCAGTCCTTGAACACTCTGGCCGGATTCAAAATCAAGTTTGCTTGGAACGCTTGCCAGGTCTCCGGGATCAGGGCCAGAGATTGCATGCAACACCAGCATCGCGTCCTCCACGCTGCGGGTCATGGGACCAAGTTTATCGAGTGACCAGCAGAGTGTCATGGCACCGGTACGCGGGACGCGGCCGTATGTGGGACGCAGTCCGGTCACGCCGCAGCGCATGCTTGGGCCGACGATGCTGCCGCCGGTTTCGCTGCCCATCGCGAAGCCAACCAGTCCCGCCGCGGTCGAAGCCCCAGGGCCGGCGCTCGATCCGGATGATCCTTCTTCCAGCAACCAGGGGTTCATCGTTTGTCCGCCGAACCAGATATCGTTCAGCGCCAGCGCGCCCAGGCTGAGCTTGGCGACCAGAACTGCACCAGCTTCATTCAATCGCTTTACCACTGCGGCATCTTTCGTGGGCACGCGGTTGCGAAACGGCTCTGCGCCATAGGTGGTCGGGATGTTTGCGGTATCGAGCAGGTCTTTGGCTCCCCATGGAATTCCGTGCAGCGGCCCGCGATATTTTCCGGCTGCGATTTCCGCGTCAGCGTGTTTTGCTTGCGCCAGCGCAGGTTCTTTCAAAAGCGTGATCACGCAGCGCAGGTTTGGGTCGAAACGCTGCAGTCGGGTTAGATAAATGTTTGTTAGCCGTTCGGACGTGAGCTTCCGCGACTCTATCCATCGGGACAACTCTGTTACCGGAGCAAATGCAATATCTTCATCGCGCGTGGGGAGCGGCCCAGGGTCATCCTTGCTTCGTACGAACCGGTCGTGCTCTGGTCCGGTTTTTTGGCCTGCAAGGAGCGGGTTCCATTGCAGTGCCGGCGCAAGCGTCGGCTCAAGCCCGACTCTGCGCGGTCCGGTGCGGCGCTCATAAAGGGCAGCCATGTTGCTGCGCCAGCTGGTTGCCGCGATCTGACGAGCCTTCTCACTCAATTCGATTTGCACCAGCTTTTCCGCTTCAGTGAAGGTGTTGGCGGAAACTTCCGGGCCGACCTGCGGCCCGGTGCCGAATGCAGGCGGCGTGCCCGGAGGTGGTTCCGTCGTCTGAGCCGCGGATCTAACTGCGGCTGCTCCCAACAAACCTGCTGACGCCTGCATCAGAAATTGACGGCGTGATCTGGACATGCGCTCTCCTCGGTAAGGCATTGTAGCTCGCGTGTGACCGCCGCTCACGCGGCACCGGGATGAAATAATCAAAGGCCCTACCCCCAGAGTTCGCAGAGAAATTCTTGGAACCTTTTCGCCGCAGATTTCCATGATCATTTCCTTCGTGAACCTTCGTGACCTTTGTGGTTAGCGATTTTTTTTCGTGTGGCACTGGGCACAACAAGGTGCCGTTTTCAAATATGATTGCCTGTTCACATTTTTCTTTGCGAAATCGTTTGTCCAGGGGGGCCCGTGATCCGATCATTTCGCGCTATTTCAATCGCTTTGATATGCGGAGCTTGCGGCTTGGTGCAGTTCGCGTTGGCACAACAATATCCCACAAATCTTTTTCAGGAGATGCAATGGCGCATGATTGGGCCATTCCGCGGCGGACGTACGCGGGCGGTTGCCGGTGTTCCAAGCCAGCCTAATGTTTTTTATATCGGCGCGGTGGATGGTGGCATTTGGAAATCCAACGACTATGGCCGTACATGGAATCCGATCTTTGACGGCCAGCCGTCACAATCGATTGGCGCGATTGCGGTCTCGCCATCCAATCCTGACATTGTTTACGTCGGCAGCGGCGAAGGCTTGCATCGGCCTGATTTGTCGGTAGGGGATGGAATTTACAAATCCACTGACGCGGGAAAAACCTGGACCCACCTCGGTTTGCGCGAAGGTCAGCAGATTGCAGCGCTGGCGATCGATCCTCACGATCCCAACCGGATTTTCGCCGCGGTGCTTGGCCATCCCTATGGACCAAATCTCGAGCGCGGAATTTTTCGCTCGACAGATGGCGGCGCGACTTGGCAAAAAGTTCTTTATAAAGACGAAAACATCGGAGCGTCAGATGTAGCCATTGATCCCAGCAATCCCAATGTTGTCTATGCCTGTCTCTGGCAATCGCGCCTGGGGCCGTGGGAGGACAACAATTCATTCGAGGGGACGGGAGGCGGGATTTTCAAATCCACCGATGGCGGAAGCACGTGGAAAAAAATTGGCAACGGTTTGCCTGAAGACCTGGTGCAAATTAATGTGGCGATAGCAGCCAGCCAGCCAAGCCGGCTTTATGCGACTATCGCGACAACCAAGCCCAATGACTACGCCACCGGCAAAGGAGTTGGATTTTACCGCTCCGATGATGGCGGAGAAAACTGGATACAAATAACCACTGATCCTCGCCCGGCGATGAAGATTGGCGGCGGAGACCTGGCGATCCCGAGAGTCGATCCGAAAAATCCAGATATGGTTTACAGCGCGAGCATCGTTACCGTCCGTTCGACCGATGGAGGAAAGACGTGGAGTTCGATTCGCGGTGCGCCCGGCGGCGATGATTATCAGAACCTCTGGATCAATCCCGAAAATCCTAAAATCATTCTTCTGGTAGCCGATCAGGGCGCGCTGGTTAGCGTGAATGGGGGTGAGAGCTGGAGTTCGTGGTACAACCAGCCCACTGCGCAGCTCTATCACGTCAGCGTGATGGACACTTTTCCCTATAAGGTTTGCGGCGGCCAGCAGGAGAGCGGTTCTGTTTGTATTTCAAGTCGCGGCAACGACGGCGAAATCACGTTTCGAGACTGGCATCCGGTCGGCGTCATTGAATATGGCTATGTGGCGCCTGATCCGCTGGACCACGACATCGTTTATGGCGCTGGCCGAAATGAAGTCTCGCGCTTCCACTGGAGCACGGGACAAGTTGAGAACGTAACCCCAATCCCGATTCGCGGGAGTTATCGCGTGGACCGGACCGAGCCAATTGTTTTTTCGCCGGTCGATCCACACCTTCTTTTTTACGCCGCCAACGTGCTCTTTGAAACGAGAGATGGCGGGCGTTCATGGCGCACCATCAGTCCCGACCTCACCCGCGAGCATCCGGCGGTTCCCCCTAGCGTAGGTGATCAGGCGAGTCTGAATTCCAAGGGAGTCAAGCAACGTGGCGCGATTTATGCCGTCGCGCCAGGCTTCCATAACGTGAACACAATCTGGGCTGGGACCGACGACGGCTTGCTTTGGATAAGTAAAGATGGGGGGAAAAATTGGAAGAACATTACGCCGCGTGAACTGAGTGACTGGAGCAAAGTCACTCAGATCAGCGCTTCGCATTTCGATGACAAGACGGCATACGTTTCAGTCAGCCGCTTTCGCGTCGATGACGCGCGCCCGTATATTTACCGAACTCACGATGGCGGCAAGACCTGGCATGAGATTACCAGCGGCTTACCGTCTGATTCTCCTGTCAACACCGTGCGCGAAGATCCGGTGCGCAAAGGGCTGCTGTTTGCTGGGACCGAGACAGAGGTATGGGTCTCATTTGATGATGGCGACCACTGGCAATCGCTGCAGTTGAACCTGCCGCATACTTCCATGCGTGATCTTTGGATACACAACGACGATTTGATCGTCGGCACACATGGCCGTTCGTTCTGGATACTCGACGATATTTCCCCGTTGCGGCAACTCACCGCGGAGGTCGCGAATTCTCAAAGCTCACCGCATCTTTTTACTCCCGCCATGGCTTATCGCGTCCGCCGCGACACCAATACCGACACGCCTTTGCCAGCGGATGAACCCGCAGGGAAAAATCCGCCAGATGGCGCCATCATCGACTATTCGTTGCCGGCATCGGTAAATGGACCGGTGACGCTCGATATTCTCGATTCCTCGGGCAAGCTGGTGCGACGCTATTCAAGCACTGACAAACCGGCTGTGACGCAGGCAGAATTAGAAAAGCAGCTGATCCCACTCTATTGGCTGCGGCCGCAAAGAATTCTGCCCGCCGAGGGTGGCATGCACCGCTGGGTTTGGGACCTTCGCTACCCGCCTCCGAATTCAAGCACTCACGAGTACCCGATTGCAGCTGTGCCCAACGATACTCCGCGTTATCCGCTCGGGCCTTTGGTGGTGCCCGGGAAGTATCAGGCACGATTGATTGCCGCGGGGCACACTGAAGTCCACGAATTCGAGGTTAAGATGGATCCTCGAGTGAAAACCTCCGCCACTGACCTGCAACAGCAGTTCGAAGCAGAAACGAAGCTGGTTTCCATAGTCAATGAGAGTTCCGAGGCAGTCACTCAGTCCCGAAGCCTCCGTGAGCAAATATCCAAGCTGCGGGATAAAGCCCCAGGTTCACTGAAGGATTCACTTGACCTCTTGGACCGCAAGATCGCCGAATTACTCGAGGGGGACAATGACACTGGCTCCGGCAAAGTTTCGACCTTATCCGCAGCCAACGCTAACTTGATCACTCTTTACAACGAGATCGGCAGGGCCGACGCGGCGCCGCCCGTCGCCCAGGTTGACGCCGTCAACAAGAATGAGGCGGCCTTTGACACGATGCTCACCCGCTGGAACCAACTGAAAAGCCATGACATACCGGCGTTAAACCATGAACTGAAGAATGCCGGATCAACAGAATTGCGGCTGGACCTTCCACCCCAGCAACAAGAGGGCGGCGAGAACGAGGAATAAGAGTAACTTTATAAGGCGGGGAAGTAGTGCTACTCTCATCGCAACACCCTTAAACAGGAATTGCTTTGTCTTGCGCCCGAGCCCATCTTTGCGCGATTTTTCTGGCCGCATGCGCGATATCCAGCTTCGCCGCCGATGCCCCGGCTGCTGGGGTTCAATCGGTCAAAGTCATTCCCAACCAAAGCGGCGCGACCGTTGAAATTCTTGCTACACGGCCGTTAACGCCCAAAATTCAAACTGTCGAAAGCCCTTCGCGGTTAGTCATCGACCTGCCGGGCTCAATTCTCAACGCCCAGCGCAAGCGTATTCCTTTCCGCAACCAGCAGATCAAGGGCGTTCGCATGAATCAATATCAGGCCGACGTCACCCGCATTGTGCTCGACCTTTCGACACCGGTTCAGTACACATGGGACGCGCTCGGGAATCGAGTGAATATCCACGTTCGCCCCGACGAAAGCTCATCTGCTAAACCGCTGACTGCTCCTGCAATGACTCCGGGAACTGAGCCGATCGCCGTTCCTTACGCCGAAGGAAGCACCGGCACCCTAGTTGAAGCTGGCAGTCGCGTGGCCAGCGGATCAACGATTGCCGCGAGGGACGAGACCGCGGTGTTGCGCCTGGCACGGGGCGGCGAAATACGGGTCTGTGCGCAAACCACGGTTTCGGTGGCCACATCCCCGGACGGTCAGAGTTTGATGCTGGGCATGAACACGGGTGCGATGGAAACCCATTACCACATCAATGAATCGTCGGACTCGATCTTGACCCCAGACTTTCGAATTGTGCTGCCCGGGCCAGGCGAGTTCAATCTGGCCATCAAATCCGATGCGCACGGAGACACTTGTGTAGGTTCATTGGCGGGGAGCAACTCGTCGGTCGTGGTGGCGGAGCTGCTGGGCAATGGGACCTACGAGATCAAGCCCGAACAGCAAGTTTTATTTCGTCAGGGCAAAATGCAATCGGTGGAAACTCCGGTTGCGGGATGCGGATGTCCTGCGCCGCAAGAGCCGGTCATGCGTGCGGCAGCTGACCCCACAACCGTGGTGCCGGAAAATAAAACCGGCGATAAGCTGGCTCTAACGGATTCGAACAGTGAGCCAACGAGTACTGCGGGAACCGGTTCCGATGGCGGAGCGCCGGAAAAAGCGGCAGCCCCCAATAAATCCGAAACGCCCGCTTTAAATGACGACAACAAGGCACAAATTTCGGCGCCTCTTGTATTTAACGCCAAAGAACTTGCGCGGGCGCGGGCGGAAGCGGCCAAGCCTGCGGTTTCTGAACAAGTAGCGGCCATGCCGCTGGCGCGTCCGGCCGATCCGCTACCGGCACTGGTGGTGCTGCCACCTGCGCCTAAGCCGGAGCACAAAGGGTTCTTCGGGCGAATCGGACACTTTTTCCGCTCAATTTTCTAAGCTGCCAATAACTAGCGGCGCCGGGCGGCTTTCATCACCGGAGTGACTCGGTCGCGCACTTCATCGGCAATATCAGAGCCGCGCTCTATGACTTCATCGGCGAAATCTTTTGCGTTCTCTTTCCAGTCATCGAAAGTTTCACGCGCACTCTCATATCCGCGGCGCAGATCGCGGCGCATCTGTTTGCCTGGTTTGGGGGCGAGTAACATGCCGATGATCGTGCCCGCGCCTAACCCGATCAGGAGAAATGTAATTGCTGTGTTAACGTTCCCGCCGCTTTCGTATCTGTCTTCGCCCATGAATACACCTCATATTAAAAATTTAGACTTTGATTCGTGCCCTTTTATTTTAGCTGTCTGCCACTGGATGCGATAGGCACGGCTGGCAAATTCGTGAGCTGACGCATATCCCGGCCTGACGCGTGGGAACGGTTCCCAAATTCGATCAAGCCGTATAAAATAGGGAAGTTAGCCCACACCGGCAATTGTGGCTGCCCGGTCCTTCGGCGGCCATAAATTATGTCCTGAGACAAAAAGCCGAGGTCCATAAGCCACGGCTCAGAAACCAAGGAGAGCAATTCAGCAATGGCCATTCCAGCCACCCAACTGCGTCCCGGCATGATCATCAAACACAATAATGATCTGCATTCCGTTTTCAGCGTCGAGCACCGCACGCCCGGTAATTTGCGCGCTTTTATCCAGGCCAAGCTGCGCAACTTGCGGACGGGCGCCATGTTTGAGCACCGTTTTCGCTCTCCCGACCCCATCGACAAAATCAACGTGGATGAAACCGAGATGGAATATCTCTACAACGATGGCGACGGATACTACTTCATGAATACCGAGAATTACGAGCAGCTTCACCTGACGCGCGACATTCTCGGGGATGCGGTCGATTACCTGATTCCCAACCTGCAGATCCGGGTGGAGTTTTACAACGGCAAGGCGGTCGGCATTGAACTGCCGCAAACAGTTGAATTGACCGTGCTCGAAACCGAGCCGGGATTGAAGAGTGCGACCGCATCCAGCGTGACCAAGCCGGCCAAGACAGAGACGGGGCTGGTCGTGCAGGTCCCGCCGTTCATCAATGAGGGTGAAAAAATAAAAGTGGATACGGCCGAGGGCGTTTACCTGTCGCGAGCGTAAGCTTTCTTTGTGCACGGCACCTGGAATGAAATGGATCGCCTTTGCCGCGCTTGACGTTTACGTTGGTCTGATCATTCTTGAGGCGATGATTCCTTCGCTTCCGGCGGAAAAGGTTTTAAGTGCAAAAAAACGCGCCCGCGTGATCATTCTCGCGTGCCTTGGGATTCTGGCGGTTGCGTTTGTGGGATTGTTGATCAAGCGCTGGCTTTGACCGGAGTCAGTTGACCGAAAGTTTAGACAAGGTTGAGATGGCTGCCGACCTACAAACCAGAAAATTTGTGGTTCGCGGGCGAGTTCAGGGTGTAGGCTTTCGCTGGTTCGTGGAACGCGAAGCGAGAGCTCTGGGCATTTCTGGCTGGGTCCGTAATAATTCGGACGGCAGCGTAGAAGTACTGGCCAGCGGAAGTCGCGAACAACTGTCGGCTTTGAGGTCACGTTTGCAACACGGGCCACGCGCCTCTCGTGTCGACAATGTCGAAGAGGCGGACGCCAATCCTGTAGCCGGACTGAACACATTTCGAATTGAGGGAGCGTGGTAGATGCCGGAGACATCAACTAAAGCGGAAGCGAACTGCGAGCATCTGAAAAAGCTGATCCGCGAAGTGCCCGATTTTCCGAAACCTGGCATTCTGTTCTATGACATCACCACCCTGCTCAAAGATAGAGTGGGTTTCGCCAATCTGATCGACGCCTTATCCGAGCATTATTTGGACAAGAAAATTGACCTGGTGCTGGGAATGGAAGCTCGCGGCTTTATATTCGGACCGGCGGTAGCGTACAGGCTCAATGCCGGCTTCGTTCCGGTGCGTAAGCCGGGAAAGCTCCCGGCGGCTACTACGAAATTCGACTACGCCCTCGAATACGGCACCAATACCCTGGAGATTCATCGCGACGCAATCAAGAAAGGCCAGCGAGTGGTGATTGTCGATGACCTGCTCGCAACCGGCGGCACGGCCGAAGCTACGGCTAAGCTGGCGGAATCGTTGGGCGCAGATATTGCTGGCATGGGGTTTGTGGTGGAGTTGGACTTCCTGAAGCCGCGAGCGAAATTGCAGAAGTATGATGTCTTTTCTCTGCTGCACTACGATAAGTAAGTCCTGATGACCGCCAGGCTTGGCCCAATCTGACGCAAGGTCCCTCTCTCGTCCGCCTTCGGCTAACGAGTTCGGGATGACACCTTTACTTCGCGCTTGAATTCAGTAACGAACTCTTTTTAATCCCCTCCGGCATCACTCGTACATGCCGCGTAGTAACCGCTGTCCACAGTGGCACCTGGTGGATGTGGTGAGCACGGGAGCGGCTTCGACTCAGCAGACGACGGTCGCAGCCGGCCTGCAGATCGGCCTGCGGGCAGGGCTTTTTTCAAATGACCTTGCCTTCGGGCGAGACCGCCTGGAGGTTATCTAACCTTAGTGTTAGTTGAGAAGCTGATCTTCAGCCATGGGTTGACCGATGAATAATGTAATGCCGGGATGGCCAGTACATCCGCAGGTAACGCAGATCCGCTGCAGGCGCGGGCTGCGAAGGCGGGGGCGCAGTTTGAAGCCATATTGTTGAACATGGTCTTTGGCGAACTGCAGCGCACGTTGCGCAATTGCCGGGGGCCACGCGTGATGCGGTCAGTCGAATTTGACCTCGAGCTTCAACAACACGTCCAGTAAACTGTCCGCCCAGGGCTCGAATCTTGATTTAAACGTTGTCCAGTCGGTACAGCAAGTGAATACGTTCACCCAGCAGATCGCTGGCGATCCAAGCTGACCTCGCAGTCATGAGCAGGATTTCGCAGAGTAGTCTGTTCGATTATTTGAAGTGAGAGCAGTGAGCGGTAAGCGGTGAGCAACGAGCTTTGAGTGGAACAGCGATCAATTATGAGCTTGGGGCTTTCGATGCTCGCGGCTCGTGACTCGGCGCTCACGGCTGCATTGCTCACTGCTCGCCCTGTTACACCGGCACCGCAGTCTTCCTCGCCGGATTGAAAAATGGCATCTTCACCACAGTCGCCGCGGCTTTCTCCCGCACTGCCTCGATTGTAATTTCAAGCTGCAGCCGGTTTCCCAGTTGAGCGTGTGCGGTTTCTACGCTGGCCAGCGCGATTAATTTTTTGAGCACCGGCGACCACGTCGTCGACGTCGCCTTTCCCACCTGCCGGTTGCCGGCGTACACGGGCACATGTACCCGCGAAGTCTGGCTGGGCGCGCTCGGTGTCAATGCCAATTTTTCGTAAAGCGCTTCGATCTCAAGCCAATCCAGTTCCAGTCCAACCAGCTGCCGTTCCACTCCCTGCTTTTCATCTTTTACTAGCGCCGAGCGGCCGATGAAATTTTCTTTCTGCAAGTGCACCATCTTCCCGAAGCCAAGCTCATACGGCGAATACTTCTGCGATGGAATGAGCGCCTTGCGCGAGCTGGTGTAATCAACATCCAGTAACAGCAAGCCCGCCTCAACGCGCGCAACGTCCAATGCCAGCATGCCTGTCGGATGTAAATCAAACTGCCTGCCAGCGGCTGCGATCGCGTCCCAGACTTTCACTGCGTCTTTCCAGTCCACCCACACTTCGTAGCCCAGATCTCCGGTGTAGCCGGTGCGTGAGATGTCGACCGGCACGCCGGCAATTTTGCCGCTGGTCATGCGGAAATATTTCAGATTACTAATTTCCGCCTCTGCCGCCGTCTTCAGCAATCGCGCTGAGGTCGGTCCCTGCAACGCCAGCGCGGCGATGCGCTCGGAGATATCTTCGATCTGCACATCCATGTTCAGACCGTTCTGATGAAACCAGCGCAGGTTTGGCTCGGCCGCGGTCCAGCGATATCGGTTTTCGTCGAGACGCGTGATGGTCCCATCGTCAATTACCTTGCCCTGCTCGTCGCACCAGCAGCAGTAAATAACCTGGCCCTTGGCAATTTTGTTGATGTCGCGAGTAATGACGCGGTTCACCAGCTTAGTGGCATCTTTCCCAGCAAGCAGATATTTGTACAGCGGGGTGATATCGATCAGCGCAGTCGCGTTGCGAATAGCGTTGTACTCGTGCTCGTGATGTACCTCGTAGGCGCTGACCGTGTAATATCCAGACCACTCGCGATAGTTGAGGCTTTGGCAGAGCGGGAAAGTGCGTTCGTGAAATGCGGTTCCGATTGGCATGGGTTCTCTCTGAATCCTGAAATTCGGATTATACCGATTCCCGCAGTGCTGCCTTTGCTCATGCCATAATGTTGCGCTCAGAACATTCGGAGTTCCTATGATTTCGCGTCGACACTTCTTGCAGGCAACGGCACTCTCAACTGCAGCGCTCTCCCGCGCCACTACGGCTGAACGAGTATCGGGTAACTGCCCGCAGTTGCCGCCTGCCATTGCCAAGTTGTCATCACTGAAAGGGCAGGCCCAGCCCATTACGGCTCAAGAGCGGGGCGAGCGTCAGGAGAAGGCGCGGCAATTGATGCGGACCAATGGCATCGACGCAATCGTGCTCATGTCGGGAACATCGCTGGAGTACTTTGCCGGAATTAAATGGTGGCCAAGTGAGCGTACATTTGCGATGCTTCTCCCGGCGAACGGAAAACCGTTTTTCGTCTGCCCGGCGTTTGAGCAGGCGCGCGCCTTAGAGCAACTGGCGAACAGCCCGCAAGCAAAGAATGCGGACATAAGAACCTGGCAGGAGGACGAAAGCCCATATCAAAAAGTCGCGCAAGGCCTGCATGACCTCGGTATCGCAACCGGCACTTTGGGAATCGAAGAAACTGTGCGCTTTGTTTTCAGTAATGCAATTTTACAAGCCGCGCCGCAAGTCAGGACTTTCAGCGCGACGCCGGTGACTGCAGGGTGCCGAATGATCAAGAGTGCGCACGAGATTGCCCTCATACGCCTGGCCTGCAAAGCGACTCTTAGCGTCTATGAAGCCGTTTTCAAAAGCCTGCATGAGGACATGACAGATTCAGACATTCGACATTTAGTTCAGTCCGGATATGAAAAAGTCGGGTTTGAAGGCGATGTGGATGTGTCGATTGACGCCAACTCCAGTTCGCCCCATGGTTCGACAGAGGCACAGAAACTACGTGAAGGCAGCATCATCATACTCGACGATGGATGCCTGGTTGAAGGTTACACATCCGATATCACGCGTACATTTGTTCTGGGAACGCCAACCGACAAGATGAAGAAAATTTTCGACATTGTACATCGCGCGCAGAGCGCGGCTCTGCAGGCGGCGCGTCCGGGCGTGCCCTGCGAGAACGTGGACGCCGCGGCGCGAAAGGTCATCAGCGATTCCGGGTATGGTCCCGACTATAAGTTTTTCACCCATCGCGTGGGACATGGCATGGGCATGGACATTCACGAGTGGCCCTACCTCGTACACGGAGACAAAACCATGCTCGAACCTAACATGGTCTTTAGTGATGAACCGGGCATCTACATTCCTGGCGAGTTCGGAATACGTCTGGAAGATGACATGCACATCACTGAAAATGGCGCGGAATTGTTTACGCCGCAGTCGCCGTCGCTGACGGAGCCGTTTGCAGCTTGACTCTTTCGCGTGTCATCCCGAAGTGTAGGCTTTCCTCAATCCCATGTCATCCCGAACTCGCGCTTGCGCGAGTGAGGGATCTTACGATGCGACTGTGTCACCACGGCCGTAATCAGGGACAGCCATGCTGAATGCATCTCGGAGCGCGGAGCCAGACTGTATCGTGAGCTCAATCTGACGTTCGATCCCTCTCCTGCCCTGCTGCGCAGTGCAGGTTCGGGATGACACCGTATTTAGGAGTGAAGATGCCAAATTGGGAAATCCACAGCATTCGATGTGACATGCGACACAGACTTCGCCAAACCGTCCGCACAGAATGCTCATGTGGAAAAGACCTACTACGTGTACATCATGGCCAGCCAGCGCCATGTACTGTATGTCGGAATTACCAGCCGCATCGAAATCCGCGTGCGGCAGCATAAATCGCACACCTTCGCTGGGTTTACTGCCAAATACAATGTGACCAATCTCGTGTACTTTGAACGCTATGGTTCGGTTGGCAAGGCTATTCGGCGGGAGAAGGAACTCAAGGGTTGGCGCCGTGAAAAGAAAATTGCTTTGATCGAATCGGGCAATCCCAAGTGGCGTGATCTGAGCTACGGCTGGTATCAGCCGACGCGTCTTGCGCAATTTCCTACAATTTCTTGACTCATCCATATGAGTTGTCATCCCGAACTCGTTCGCTGAAAGCGGACGAGACGGGGACCTTACGCTGCGAGTGTGTCACCACGGACGTAATCAGGACGGCCACGCTGAATGCATCTCAGAGCGCGCAGCCAGACTGTATCGTCAGCTCAATCCGACGTTAGGTCCCTCTCCTGCCCTCCTGCGGAGTGCAGGTTCGGGATGACACTGTAATTAGGGTGAAGCAAAGATGCACAGTGTAACAACCAGCCCTCAAGATTCCTGAAATCTCTGCTCGTAAGAGTTGTCATCCCGAACTCGCGCTCGCGCGAGAGAGGGACCTTAGGATGCGAGTGTGTCACCACGGACGTAATCAGGACAGCCACGCTGAATGCATCTGAGAGCGCGCAGCCAGACTGTATCGTCCGCTCAATCCGACGTTAGGTCCCTCTCCTGCCCTCCTGCGGAGTGCAGGTTCGGGATGACACTGTAATTAGAGTGAAGCAAAGATGCACAGTGTAACCACCCGCCCTCAATTGTTCCTAAAATCTCTGCTCGTAAGAATTGTCATCCCGAACTCGCGCCTGCGCGAGAGAGGGACCTTACGATGCGAGTGTGTGGCCAGGGACGTAATCAGGACGGCCACGCTGAATGCATCTCGGAGTGCGCAGCCAGACTCCATCGTGAGCTCAATCCGACGCGCGATCGCTCTCCTGCCCTGCTGCGCAGTGCAGGTTCGGGATGACACTCCTTGGGTGCTACAATGAATTTCTAAATTCTTCATGTCCCGCCTTCTTCAATGGAGCGTTCTTCCTAGCGGTCTATGATCCATTCCTGCGCGAAATCCTGTTCGCGAGTATTGTTCCAGTTCCAAGCTGTGAGCAATGAGCGCCGAGCTGAGAGATCTCCTGGTTGCTCGAAGCTCACAACTCACCGCTCAAAAATAAAATGACGACATACGGCGTTATCGTGATCGGCGGCGGACACAACGGCCTCACCCATGCCGCCTATCTGGCGCGTGCGGGTAAAAAAGTGCTCGTGCTTGAGCGCCGGCATGTGCTCGGTGGCGCTGCGGTCACAGAAGAAGTCTTTCCCGGATTTAAATTCTCCGTTTGTTCCTACGTTGTGTCACTTCTGCGCCCGGAGATTATTCGCGATCTCGATCTTCCTCGTCACGGCCTTGAAATTCTTCCACTCGACGGTACGTTTACGCCCATGCCTAACGGCGATTATTTGTGGCGGGTGAATGATCATGGCAAGACCCATCGCGAGATCGCACGCCACTCGCGGCTCGACGCCGAAGCTTACGACGAATTCGGCAAGGCCATGCAGCCCATGTGTCATTTTGTGAAGCCGATCATGAACATGGTCCCGCCCGACCCGACAGGTTTTAATCCCAAGGATTTGTCCAAGCTGCTGTTTCTGGCGCGTCGTTTTCAGAAGCTTTCGAGCGAAGACCGTTACAACCTGGTGCAGCTCATGACCATGAGCGCGGCCGATTTTCTCGACCAGTGGTTTGAGACTGACGTGTTGAAAGCCACGATGTCGGCGTCGGGAATCATCGGAACATTTCTTGGCGTGCGCTCGCCGGGCACGGCCTATGTTCTGCTGCACCACTATATGGGAGAGATCGACGGCGCATTCCGCGCTTGGGGATTCGCGCGCGGCGGCACGGGAGGAATTTCGAATGCCATCGCCGAGGCTGCAATCGAAGCCGGCGTAGAAATTCGCAAAGAGACCGGCGTGGCCAAGATCATCGTCAAAAATGGGCGCGCAGTCGGCGTGGCGCTAGCGAATGGCGACGAAATTTATGGGAAGGTCATTTCTTCGAGTGTCGATCCGCGACACACGTTTATCGAGTTCATCGACAACGCGAATCTGCCGCCGGATTTTCTCGCCGAAGTAAAGCGCTACAAATTTCGCGGCTCGTCAGGAAAAGTAAATCTTGCGCTTGATGCGCTGCCGGATTTCAAGTGCATGCCTGGCCCGGGTGCGCATTTGCGCGGCGCAATTTCTGTTTCTCCCGCCGTGGATTACATGGAGCGGGCTTACGATGATGCCAAGTATGGAATGTTTTCCCGCCGTCCCTACATTGACATGGTGATTCCATCGCTCACGGATCCTAGCGTTGCGCCTCCGGGAAAGCACGTGATGTCATGTTTCGTGCAATACGCGCATGACAAATTGAGACCGGGGCTGCACTGGGACCAATTGAAAGACGATTTCGGAAACACAGTGATCGATACTATTTCGGAATATGCCCCAAATCTGAAGAACATTATCCTTCATAAGCAAGTAGTCACTCCGCTTGATCTCGAACGCGAATGGGGCTTGAGCGAAGGAAATATTTTTCAGGGCGAGCTCTCGCTGGAACAGCTTTTCTTTCTGCGTCCGGTTTCGGGTTTTGCTCGCTTCCGCACTCCCATCAAGAACCTGTACATGTG
>JBOGLH010000084.1:0-41761 GCA_050746025.1 Terriglobales bacterium
ATATCAAACTGACCGAGCGCATGAAAGAGCTGGAACGGCGGTCCGAATTTTCCAGCGATCTGAGAGTTCGCAACGCAAACGCGGATTTGAATTTGTCGATGGATGGGTGGCAGAAAAATGATGAAGGCGCGGACAAGCTGATCGAACGCGCCCGCTCAGACGCCCAGTACCGCGCTTCTGCGGTTTACTTCATGGGAATGATGGCGGGACGAGGTGTTGCTTATGACCGCCTCTACCCGGTGTTGCTCGAGTATGCGAAGCACGACCCGAATTCACTGGTCCGCGTGTGGGCTGTCGAAGGCATGCGTTATCTCGGAACGGACGAAGCGCTCGACCAGCTATTCGACTCTTTTGTGAATGACCCCTCTGACCAAGTTCGCAATCGAGCGGGATGTAATGTTTCCGATTGCGGTAATTTCAAACGCGCCCAGCGAATGCGGATGGTGCCGAATTTAATATCGCTGACTCAGGACCCGAACACAACGCCGCAAACCCGCAATTGGAGTTTTCTGGCTTTGCACGAAATCACGGATGCGAACGTCGCGAATGATCCTTCAGCATGGCAGAATTGGTATGACCAACATGGAAGCGAGAAACTGGTGCAGTTCGAACAGGCCGATTGGTGGCAAGTTCGCGGCGACGAGTAACTTTTCAGTGTCGTCCCTAAAGGGACTCCGGTTCAAATCACCTGGTGACCCAGCACTGACGTGCTGGGAAGGCTGTGAGGCCATAAGGTGAGTCCCTAAGGGACGGCACCCCCCGGCAGCATCAAAAATGGCTGGCAAAACCCTTCCTGCGTTGCTCACTGTAGCGATGCAGGGCGTCGCTGATGACTGGATAGGCTTCGGCCGCGGGACGAATCTGGTCTACTTCAACTGCTTTGCCCTCCAGTAGCTTGTAATCCTGAAAGAAGCGGCGAAGCATCAGCATGCGATGCGGCGGCATCTGGGCGGCTTCGGTGTAGCTATTGAACTCCGGGTCCTTGGTGGCGACGGCGACGATCTTATGGTCCTTTTTTCCAGAATCAATCATGGTCATCAAGCCGATGGTTCGCGCATAAATCATGGTCAGCGGAACTACGGCCTCCTGGCACAACACCAGCACATCGAGAGGATCGTCATCTTCGGCAAGAGTTTGCGGAATAAAGCCGTAGTTCGCGGGATAATACACCGCCGAATAAAGCACGCGGTCGAGCTTGATCAGGCCGCTATCTTTATCGAGCTCATACTTCACGCTCGAACCAAACGGAATCTCGATAATGCTGTTGAACTCCTGCGGCAGCTTGCTGCCGGGAGTTACATCGTGCCAAGGGTGGATCATAGGATTTCATTCTACGGGAACGAAAGCGGCAGGCGGCGGGCGAAGAAGTATTACCATGGCCTCGGCAGGCTTGACCCGCTTTTCTACCGCGAGTAGAGTTGCATCAGATGTCCCCGCAAAACGGCAAAATTCTGAAGTTTGGCAGCGCCATTGTGGTTATTGTGCTGGCTCTTGGATACCTCGCCTACACCGGCGTGCAGGAGAGCAAGAGCTATTACGTCACCATCAAAGAATTGCGCGGCATGGGCAACAGCGCTTACAGCAAGCGGCTTCGCGTGGCGGGAAACGTTCTGCCGGGGTCGATCAAGCGCAGCGGCATTAATGTCGATTTCGCGCTGACCGAAAACGACCAGGTGCTCAACGTCGTCTATAACGGCACCGAGCCGCCTCCCGACACATTTAAAGATAATGCCCAGGCGCTGGCGGTGGGCAGTTTCGGACGCGACGGCGTATTTCACGCAAAACAAATACAAGCCAAGTGCGCCTCCAAATACGCCCCGCAGCAGCAAGGCAACCCTGCCACCGCAGGCTCGAGTATGAGCTCCCTGTCAAAACCCGCTGCTCCCAGCTATAACTGATCCTCAAGTTGAGCCCTGAACCGAAGCCTTACGTAGTCAGCGGTCCACCGTCCGGATGAGTCGCATAATACCGGACGCAACTTCTCGGTTACCTCGTCGAGAAATGCGGCACGCGCTGCTTTGGGTACTGAGTTCGTGAAAGGGATGGCGAAGGTTTCGAGCCAGGCGCGCATTCCGGTGGGCAGCGGCGTCGGACGCGGGATCAGCTCAACTGACTCGACCCGGAACCCGGCGTTTTCGAGCCGCTTTTGGTATTCGCCGACGGAAGGGAAATACCAAGGAATTATTGCCGTCGAGTCTTTAACCCCATAACGTTCCAGGCCACTGCAGAGCGCCACCGTTATCGCGGCCACATTGCCATGACCGCCCATTTCTCCAACGAAACGGCCTCCAGGCTTCAGCGCTCGCCGCACACCCTGGATAACGGCCTCCGGATCGCGTTTCATCCAGTGTAGGGCGGCGTTTGAAAATACGGCGTCGAACTCGGAATGAAAGCCCAACTGAAATGCGTCAACCACGCGTGCGCTGATACCTTTTTTATGAGCTGCCGCAACCATATCCGTCGAGGCATCCACGCCTAGAACTTCAGCGCATCGAGCGATGATTCTTTCCGTCAGCGCGCCATCGCCGCAGCCCAAATCAAGAATGCGCTCACCCGCTTGCGGATTGAGCAGATCGAGGACTGGCTCACCGAGATCGGAAACGAATCGTGCGTTCTTCGCGTAGCGGGAAGCGTTCCACTCCTGCGACGGGGTTTCTGGCGCCATGGTTCAATGTTATTCGAGACTGGGAGCCATGCTGCAGTTTTTAGAAATGCTATAAAGAATGCTTCTGAACCATGCCCCAGGCACAATCCAGTTCCGACATTGTTGTAGCCGACGGGTTGATCAAGCAGTTTGGACGCTTCGCTGCACTGCGCGGCGTAACCGCGCAGTTCGCATCAGGCAAGTTGTACGTTATCGTTGGTGATAACGGCGCCGGCAAGACCACGTTTCTGCGAACCATTGCCGGATTGGCACAGCAAACGCGGGGAACCATTTCCGTTCTCGGCAGCTGCGAGATTAAAACTGTGCGGGCGAAGATCGGCTACATGGCGCACCCTTCGCTGCTCTACGACGAAATGAGCGGACTGGAAAATCTGGCCTACTTCGCCGGGCTTTACGGGTTGCCGCTGGCGCGGTGCCGCGAAGTGATCGCCGCCGTTAAACTCGATCCTGGCCTCGAGCGTCCAGTCGGCCAGTATTCACAAGGCATGCGGCAGAGAATGTCGCTGGCGCGCGCGATCCTGAATGATCCCAAATTGTTGCTTCTCGATGAACCTTTCTCGAATGTCGATACCACTTCCGCAAAAGAAATGACCGCGTTGCTGGCGAAAATGCGCGACCAGGGCAAAACACTTTTTGTAGTCACCCATCAACCCGGGCTACTGGAATCGATCGCGGACGAATTCGTCTGGATGGAAGCTGGGAAGATCAACCGGCTCACGCCGCGCCTGCAGGTGGCGCAATGAGTTTTTTCTCCATCACCCGCGCAACACTCAGCAAAGACATCCGACTGGAATGGCGTTCGAAAGATGCCATCAACGCCATGTTATTTTTTGCATTGCTGGTGGTTGTGATATTCAGTTTCGCTTTTGACCCCACCGCGGAAGAATCGAGGAGAATCGCTGGCGGGTTGATCTGGGTAGCCTTTTTGTTTGCCGCAGTCGTGGCCCTGAATCAGACCTGGGCGCGCGAGCTGCGCAATCAGGTGCTGGATGCCTATCGGGTCTCTCCCGCTCCCGCCAACCCCTTATTTTTGGCGAAGGCTTTCGGGAATTTCATTTTCGTCAGCGTGCTGGAAGCATTGATGACGCCGTTATTTATCGCGTTCTATAAACTGCGAGCGCTTGGCCCTGCATGGGAGATTGCGCCGATTGCATTGCTGGGCACGTGGGCGCTGGTCGTCAATGGCACTTTTTTCGCGGCCATCTCATTGCGCACGCGCAGCCGCGAGATCATGCTTCCCCTGCTGTTGTTCCCCTTTTCAATCCCGGCGCTTCTCGGCATGGTGAACGCAACTACGGCCGTCCTGACCGGAGAGGAATCCGCCAAATTTTGGATCGCCCTCTTGCTGGCGTATGATGTCGTGTTCACTACCGCCTGCTTGCTTTTTTTTGAGTTGGTGCTCGAAGCCGAATGAAACGCGCATTCCCCATACTCGCTGTTGTCACTGCCGCGATGCTCAGCTTCGCGCTGTATGAAGCGTTGATCGTCGCGCCCACCGAGCAGACCATGGGCAATGTACAACGGATCTTTTACTACCACGTCCCGTCGGCCTGGACAGCGTTCCTGCTTTTTCTTATAAATTTTGTTGCTTCTGTGGTCTACCTGGTCCGCCGCAATGCCAAGGCGGACATCCTTGCGTACGTCAGCGCAGAGGTCGGAGTTGTATTTTGCACCGTCGTGATCGTGACGGGGCCGATCTGGGCGCGACCGGTATGGGGTATCTGGTGGGCGCCGGGCGACATTCGCCTTACAACGACATTGGTGCTTTGGCTGATCTACCTTAGCTATCTCATGGTGCGGCGGCTTTCAACCGGCGGGAAGACTCCGGTGATCGCAGCGGTAGTGGCGATCTTCGGCGCTCTCGATGTTCCGCTGGTTTATTTCTCCATCTGGTTTTTCAGGACGCAACATCCTTCTCCGGTGATTGGCGACGGCGGAGCGCTCGACCCACGAATGGCGCACGTTCTACTGATCAACTGGGCGGCGTTTTTGTTCCTGGCCTGGCTGCTGTGCTGGACCTGCTACGAACTCGAAGTTGCAGGCCGAAAAGTTGAGGAAGCGCAGGCGCTCGATTCGCTAATGGGGGGTTCGCGATGAACTCCATGCATTATCTCTATGCGGCATATATCGCGACCTGGGTGATTCATGGAACGTATTTGACCATTCTGGTCCGAAAATACTCGCGAATACGGAAGGAAATGGAGAAGAACTCGTCAGCCCTCAGCCGTCAGCCCTCAGCTGGGACATAAGCGGCTCGCTCCTCGGGCCCGTTGCGTCTGTGCGCTTCACCACTTTCTTCTTTCTTCTACCCCGGCATCTCTGGATTAATCCTCCCGCATCAGACAGGAAGAAGCTCGATTCCCCAAAATTCACATGCCAGAGGCAAACTTGACAGCCTATCCGTCAGATGTTTAAGTATTTATTTACTTTCAGCCAGTTAGGTCGCGGGTGCGCAGGTCTGCCGGATAGGCCAAACCAAACCCCAACCAGGCATGCATTTCAGGGATTGGGGTAATCGCGCGTCGGGCGGCATTTCTCCCATACTTTAATTTCTCCAGGAAACGGGAATTTCGGAGGGTTCTGATGGTTAATCGCAGCGGGGTGGGGCCAGCTTTCGCGCGGGTGCGCGGCCTGGTGTTGCTGGTTCTTCTGTTCCTCGGCGCGGCTTGGTTGTTAAGGCGCGATATCGCGACGCCACACTCTCCCATTTTGCCGGCTTCGTCCACCCAGATTCGGGCTTCGCTGGCGCGTCTCCCGCTGAGTTTTGAACCCAACCAGGGCCAAAGTGACGGCTCGACAAAATTCGTAGCTCACGGACGCGGCTATGGTCTCTATCTCACACCTTCCGCGGCGGTTTTAACCCTGTCCGAGCGTTCGCAAAATCATTTGCGCCAGGCCGCTGTCGAAATGCAGCTCTCCGGTGCGAGTCAGAGCCCGCAGATGGTTGGCGCGGACCGGCTGCCCGGTCACAGCAACTACTTCATTGGGAATGATCCATCGCGTTGGCTGCGGAACATCCCGCAATACGGACGCGTTCAATATCGTGAAATTTATCCGGGAATTGATCTCGCTTTTTATGGAAATCAGAATCAGCTTGAATACGACTTTGAAGTGTCTCCGCGAAGCGATGCTCATCAGATCGAACTGAACTTCAAAGGCGCGACCAACGTTTCGGTCGCCCGGAATGGTGATCTGGTGCTTGGGCTAGACGGCCGTGAGCTACGCTTCGAGGCGCCGCACATTTATCAGAAGTTTCGGGCTGGTATTCAGACTGTTGCCGGATCATTTGTAATGCGCGGCAAGAACAGCGCCGGATTTGCGGTGGGATCTTACGACCACAGCCGCGCCCTGGTCATCGACCCGGTACTCGCGTTTGCCACTTATCTTGGCGGAACCGGCGAAGAGAGCTGTACCGCCATTACCGGCGCGACCGCCGGTTTTGTGCCCCACTGTCCGGCGATCGCTCTCGATTCCGGAGGCCGAATCTATGTGGCCGGCGCAACCACCTCAACAGGCACGGTCGACACTATCACTCCGACTGTAATTGGGACGATGGGCACCTCGGACGTTTTCGTTTCTCGTATCAGCCTTGGCAGCAGCGGAGGCGTGACCACCTCCACCCTCGATTACGTGACTTACATCGGTGGTGCGAGCGGCATTCAATATCCAACCGGCGTTGGTGTGGACAGCGGATTCAACGTCTATGTCGCCGGAATCACAAACTCCTCGACGTATCCGACCACGCCGTCCGCCTTTCAGACCTCACCACTTGCGCCGGGTAGCAACCACGCTTTCATATCAAAACTAGACTCGACCGGATCAATCAATCTGTACTCGACCTATCTTTCGGGTAGCGGAGTTGATGCAGCTTCCGGCATGGCGCTCGACAGTCAGGGCCGCGTGTACGTCATCGGCACGACGACGTCGCCGGATTTCCCCACGACTATAGGGGCTTTGCAGGCGCATCCCGCCGCGACCAATCAGTTCTTTTTCGCCAAGGTCAATCCAACGCTGAATACGGCCAACAGCTTGCAATATTCCACTTATCTTGGCGGCAGCGCTCCTGCAAATGGCGTCGTAACCGGCGGCGCTGTGGCCGTGGATGCGAGCTTCAATGTTTACCTGACTGGCGGAACGGACTTCACCGACATGGGAACTCCCCAGCCGTGGATTGCCAACGCATTCAAATCCGCCCTTCCGATTTCAGACGGGATCGACGTCTGGGCCGCAAAGCTCACCGCGCCGCCTGCGAACACGCAACAATATTCCCTCAATTACGGCACCTACTTCGGCGGCAGCGGGGATGACGTCGGGTACGGTGTTGCGACCGATGGAACCAATACCTACATCACCGGATCGACGACTTCGACGAACATTACCGTGCCCAGCACCACACTGGCTTTTCAGACCACAAACGGGGGCGCGGGCGATGCCTTCGTTGCGAAGTTCGGAGTGCCTGCCATTTCTGGCACAACTCAAGGTACAGTGCCGCTCGACTACTTCAGCTACCTCGGTGGATCAGCGCAGGACGCTGGTCTCTCTATCGCCGCCGACACTTTGGGCAACGCCCGGATTACCGGGTTCACCGACTCTGGGGATTTGTGCGCTTTGTCTGCATTAAAGACTTGCGATTTGCCACAAACCAATTCTGGTGGTGGTCGTGACGCCTTTGTTGCCCGACTAACTACCACTGGCACTTCTACCACGACGAATACCAGCACCGTCAGCTATCTCGGTGGATCGGGGAAAGACACTGGCACCAGCATCGTCCTCGATTCCTCACTCAATACTTACATCACAGGCGAGACAGCTGGCACCTTCCCAGTCACTTCTCCATTGACAGGCGGCGGAAGCCTTTTGGGTCCCTCAGACGCCTTCGTGGCTCAGCTTGGGCCAAGCGCCCCCGTGATTAATGAACTCATGCCGGATCCAACACCGGCGGGCGCGCTACCCGCATGCAATGTCAAGAATCCGACCGTCAATCCTTCGCCAGTAGGAGTCGGAAGTCCGGTTACATTTACGTATTACATTTACAACCAGGGTGATCCGCTCTCTGGTGTTGTCTTTACGGACCAGCTCGGCACCAGCTCTGGATCTACGAGCGCCAGCACCAGTCAGGGAAGCTGCGGGAGCGCAGTCACTAGTGGAACATTGATTTGTACCTTGGGGACATTGAATACCTCGACTCTGACCAAATTAACTACCCCGAACAGTTGCAACGCCACCCAGAGCATAAACTTTGCCGCGAAGGTAACAGTCACGGTCAACGCGCCAACTACCGCTCTGCCCGGATTGAGCAACACGGCTAGCCTCAGCTTTCCCGGAGGTACTACTACGCCCATCAGCGGCACTGCGGTAGTGAATGATTTCTCTGTGAATGCCACCGCCAAGACCGCCACCACGATCGCTTCAGGAGATTCCGTAAAGTACTCGATCCTGGTGACCCCGACGGGCTCCGGCTTCCCCGAGTCAGTGGCCATCTCATGCGGTGCTGGGGCCCCCGCTGGATCTACCTGTGCCTTTCCCGATCCCACCGGATCCACCATCTCCAGCATGAGTAGCGGACCACAAAGCCGTACGCTGGCCATCTCCACAACCGCCAGGGTGACAACGACAGGGAGCTTGCTAAAGCACGGTATTACCTATGCGTTGTGGTTGCCGATTCTAGGAGTTGGGCTGATGGGCGCGGGCGTCTCGCGAAAACGACGAGGGCTTCTGGGAGTATTCGTTGCCGTGTTGCTGGGAATGGCCCTGCTTCAGGCAGGTTGCAGCTCCAGCTCAACCACCCGAACCACCACCGGCACCCCGGCAGGGACTTACACGGTCACCGTGAACGCGACTTCAGGTTCTGCCACCAGAACCACGACAGTGCAGTTCACGGTGCAGTAGGGATCGGCCGACAGCTTTGCCCGATTAACGTGAGCAGCATACCAACGCTCGAATCCAGGAGTTCTTGCGCGCTTTTGTGACTGTCTCCCCCGTTATTTCGCTGTTTTCAATACTGCGGTGTTGCGCTCGTCCCCCGCGATGATCCTATAAAACGTCTTCAGATCGCCCGACTTACTTACCGGAACACTCAGTTCTTTGATCTCGAATGTGCGCGTATACCCGATAACATTTCCCTTAATTTCTGTCTTGGAGTGATAGCTGGCGAACCCGAAGTCGGCGTCAACTGGCGGTGGCAGATCATCGACTGTGTATCCAGCCGGCAAAGTGATCTGAAATACGTCAGTATCCTGAACCGGGCCCTCAAACTCTATTGGAAACTGCCTAGGCTCTGTCCTTTCCATGATGGCTTGTGCCTTTACTCCCAGCACACGCGGGCGAACCAGAAGTAAGTCTCCAGCGTTCTTCGCGTAATTGAGCGCTTCAAAAGAGTAATCGAATCCGAAAGGCTGGTCGGTATTTTTCAGATTGAGAATTGAGGCTTTTAGTATTCGAAAATTTGAGAGCGAACCCGCCAGCAGCGTCTCGATCGGCTTTATTCTGTCGGCGTTATTGGTTACATGCAGCAGCCGCCACCGTTCTGACGAGGCCCGGTCCCCGAGACGCATTTCGCTGATGTTGCCCATCAACTTTCCGGTCGCGTCCAAAGTCAGATTTCCAGTACGGCGGATCGTATTCAGAGCCAAGGGCAATCTTGGAAGTTCCACCAATTCTCCGCCATTCGGCGTGACTAGAAGCCCGTAATTCTCCTGCAGGTAGCCTCCGATTTGCCCGAAGGGAACCAGTTCATTGGTTGGATCGAAAAACAGCAGTTCTCCCAGTTGCGGATGTTTCATCGTTGCCACCAGCGATGAGTCAGGGACTCCCGCTGACAGCTTTATGGCGAGAATTACGTGATTGAATCCATCGTTCGCAGGCATGTTCGGAGTAATCGATCCGCGCTCCGCATTAATGACAACGTAATAGGAATCGACGCCGATCTCATGGAGCATTGCCGCCATCAGGGTTGCTTTGTCTTTGCAATCTCCATAACGGTGGCCGAAGACGTCAGCAGCGGGGTGTGGCTGAAATCCACCAATACCTAGTTCAATCGCCACATACCGGATATCATGCTGGACGAACTCAGCGAGTCCCCGCATTTTATTCAGGGGATCTGTGGTTCCCGCCGTCAGTTCGGCGATCTTTTGCTTGATTGCGGGACTGGCATCCCGCCGGCCTGTGGTCAAAGTTTGATACCAATTGCCCATTTCCCTCCAGTTTGAGAATCCCCGAGTACCAGGACCGCCCGGAGGAAGTAAGTACACGATCATCTTGCCCGCGACCCCGTGCATCGGCGGCATGTCGGGCTCTTCGCGGATTCCTTTTTCGTTGCTCACAGTCCACTGCCACTGGTTGCTGCCGGTCTGTACTGGATTGACCTCGGGATGATTCAGGTACGCAGCCTTGTATTCCCATCCGGCAGGCAATTGCAGAGTGTAATGCGACTCGCGTAAGGGGGTCTCGCCCTGGAAGTACCACATGTCCTGCAGTACGAGAGGTTGTTCTTCGATGGTGTACTCGTACCCTACTATGTTTCCGGGATCAGCTGCCGGTATCCTGATGAGCTTCTCCTTTACGTCCGTGATCAATTCGCTGCCATCAATCTTGGGGTCCGAAACCTCTAGCGCTTCTTTGTCCTTTACCTCATAGTCCTTACCTTGCGCAGGAATGCACCAGCCGTGCAGGCCGGTAACTTTTTCGCTGGGCGAGTTGAAGGGAACGACCGCGATTCCATAATCGCGGCCATCTGGTCGCATGATCTTGTAGGCCCGCCTTACTACGGTTTTGATTTTGTCCGAGGACTGGACGGTGACGTTCTTCTCCGCGTAGAGAAGCACGGCGTTGGTCTTTTCGTCGTGAGCTGGCAACGGTGCGTTCACCAGGGCGTGCATCCATTGCGGCGCATCGCCAGCGAAAGCCATTGCAGGCGACGCAAGAAGTGAAGCTAGTAATAACGCCGCAATTCGCATGCTAATTGCTCGCTCGTGCTCCAATCGGTTGCAAAACAACTTGTTCTTCATCTCCAGTCCTCACTAACTGAAAGAAATTTCGCAGTGCTGGATAATATTTGGATTCGAGCAATAGCAGGTCCACGCTCAGTTGGCGGTTCAAATGAACGGTGTTCTTGTTATCCTCAGCTTTCAGAACATAGCGCACGACTTTTGAGTCTTTGTCCTGGGCCGATGGGAGACTGCTAACTTGCCAACCCAGGGGCAAACTGATGCTTACGTCGTCGATCTTTGCGGAAGGGAACTCGAAATATATGGGATGAACGCGTTCGCTGTGGTCGAAAACGTTCTTTTCGGTCGCGCTGAATATTCCCACCGGCAACAAGGCCCTTCTTCCTGCACCGGAAACCCAACCGGGAATCTTCAACCTACACTCGGCAGTAAGAGACGGGGCAGAGCTGCTCCACTCTGGTTTGTTTGTCAGTTCCACTTCGATTGCCGCCGGTACGTACTGTTTAGCTTCATTTTCAAGGAAGTTCTTGCGATCGGCTTCATCCTCGTTGCGCTCTTCCAGGCGGCGTTCCATAGCTTCGATTCCGGTAAACGTGATGGAGAGCTTGCCTTCCAAGTCGCCATTCTCAGAAAGCGTTAAGTTTGCTGTGCGCACAATCTGGGATGCCGAGCTTTCGGGTATCGGCGTTTGAATCCACCTGCCGCCATCCTTGTCCAGACGAAGTCCTTGGACCCCCGTCTCAGACCACATCAACATTCCGTAGGGAGTGAAGGGAAAGCCGGGATCGCAAAAAATATCCTTGCCATTCAATTTAACGACGACAACATTTGAATTGAGCTTGTGCGGATCCATCAGATTCGGGTTGAAAAAATATTTACTGCGTTCCGACACCATGACTCCGGACGCCTCGAATCCTGCGGCCCGCACCAGACCCAGGAACAACCATGTAATCTGAATGCCGTCCCCATAACCTCTTTTCCACACATCCTCGACATTCGCCGGGTCCTTTTCCTTTTCACGCTTTTGTTCCTGCACAGTTTTCTGCACTTCGAATGAGGTATTACGAAGTTGCTGAACCCGGGCATAAATTTTTTGCAGCTTCACCTCAGGCGTATCGCCGGGTGACACAATTTGAGCTACCGCTGCCTCCATCGCCTTTCGCTTGGAAACAAAACCTTCGACTTCGCCGTTAAATTTTTTGCCGCGGTTCTTCCAGAACTGGGCGGCATCCTTTGATGGAGAGTCTTCCGAATAAGTGAAATCCACCCGGGACTTCAGTTCGTCCGCAGGGGGCATGTAGTCTTCGGTCTGGAACGCAGGGATGTTGCTGGCTTCCAGACGGATGATGTGATCGGGACCTTCTTTCGGGGCCTCGGTACCAGCCGGTAACCGCTCCCAACTCCAGCGAACACCAAGCGGGCTGTAGTCACTGGTATAGGGCTTCAGTGAAAATTTCGCATGTTTTGTAAACAGCTCTTCGCTGAGAATCCAGTGCGAGTCGAAAACAAAATGTTCGCTTAGATCAAGAGTGTAGTAATACTCGATCACGCTGCCCACGTCGACACTCGGTAGAGTAAATGTCTTGGCCATGTACTTAAGGCCCTTCGCTTTGACAATGGATTTATCGAATGCTTTTCCTTCGAAATTGACAATTGATCCATCCGGGTGAATGGTGCGGGCATGAACATTGACGATATTGTTCCCGTTCTCTTTGAAAAACGGAATCTCTATATCCGCGTACTTGCGGCCTTCCTCTTTCAGAATCTTGATACGGTAATAGTCGTTTTCATGTCCTGTGTTGCCGCGATCGTCGCGTTCCACCTCACGATACAAAATGATGGCAGGCGCACCCGGCGCAAGCGGTTCACCTGTCATTTTGAGTTCGTCGGGTGAGGGCGGCTGAAATCCTTCGGCGGTCGCCAAAACTGGACGGAAAAAACAAACTACGGTGAACAAGATAAACAAGGGAAAAGAAGTGAGCAGTCGGCGAAGAAGCACGCAACCTCCGAAGTCCGTTTTCGGACACACATCCAGCTACTTACGTGGGGAAGGAAACGAAGATAGTACGGAGTTTGAGACTCGTCAATAGATATGACGTCTTAACTGTGCCGAGATCGACACGACAGGCATCAGGGAACGAGTTACCGCGCCGGGTCTGAGGCTGGCATCGCCGCTAATCGGCCGCGATTTGGTTATCCGCAGCAGCTTCGGGTGGCCGGCGCGCCCGATTCGGTGGCAACCCAGCATCGCGAATCTTATACAGCAGTGCGCGGTAACTGATGTTCAAAGTCTTAGCGGCCTGTTTTCGGTTCCAATGATGGTTGTGTAACACCTTCAGGATGATCTTGCGCTCAAGCGCACGGGTCGCCTGACGGGTTAGTTTCTTCAGGGAAATTGGGCCGTCCAGATTAATGTCGGAGGCTATAAAGTCGTTTTCTCTCGGCTGCAGGTCGCTGCTGATGACTTCTTCGCTCCCGAGAATGACATATCGCTTGACCAGGTTTTCAAGTTCGCGGATGTTCCCCGGCCAGTGATATTTCTGTAGTACTTCCATTAGTTCAAGAGAAAGCGGCCGCGCTTTGCAGTTATACTTACGGTTATAGTACTCAAGGAAATAGTTCACCAAGCCATCTATATCGCTGCGCCGCTCACGTAATGGTGGCATGAACAAGTTAACGACATTGATGCGATAGTACAGATCCTGACGGAAGTTTCCGTTTTCAATCTCTTCTTCCAGCTTGCGATTGGTGGCGCAGACTATTCGTACTTCGACTTTTTTGTCGGCCTGGGCTCCAATGCGGCAGAACTGACCGTCCTGCAAAAGCTGCAGAAGTTTGGACTGCAACTGCATGTCGAGCTCGGATATCTCATCCAGGAAAAGCGTTCCACGGTGGGCCATTTCAACCCGTCCCGGCTTGGATCCATAAGCGCCGGTGAAGGCCCCGCGTTCATACCCGAAAAGCTCGCTCTCCAGCAAGGTGCCGGGAATGGCAGGGCAGTTCACTTTCACAAACGGCCCCGACCTCCAGGGAGAGCGGGCATGGACCAGGCGGGCGATAATGTCTTTGCCGGTGCCGCTTTCCCCATGGATGAGGACTGGGACATTAGCAGAGGCCACTTTGTCGAGCCGTGAACGGAGAGCCTGCATAAGCTCAGACTGACCAAAAACTACGGCCTCAGGTGGAATTTCACCCAAGGATTGCGCCAGGGAACTGACAGAATTTGTCACTGTGCTGGACATAAACGACGCCACCTCTGCGGTTCATCCTGAGGTGTGCACCCCATCAACCAAACTTTGCGGAAATCTTATTACGAACGGGAAAACGCCTCTAATTCGTGACAGTTGAGGAGCTTACGTGTTGGCTGTGCGCCGACCCAACTGTGGCGCTGGCGAGTCGAACGCAATCAAAATTGCTCCCGACACGAGAGAAAAAGTTTTCACACCGAAGAAGTAACTTTCCTTCTGGTTGACGTTCGTCGAGGACCATCGGAGGGTAGCAGGGGCTGGATGAATTTGAGGCCTACAAGATTGAATCCATCGCCATGAGTGACTCGAACCACTTTTGCTCGTAAGTGACGCGAGTTCTTTCGGACCGGAGCGGATGTCGGTAGCGGCGCACTGGGGATTTCCAAGGAAACCTGTGCCGCTGGCCGCAAAGCACCATGCAGGGCCACCAGCGCGCCACCTGCCGAGATGTTAAGCGCGGTGGCAAATTCGAGCAGGTCCTTGCCTTTTGAATCTCGACTGCGGACAAATAGCGGTATTGGCAATGGCAGCCGTGACCAGGAACGGCGCTCCAATTTCATCCGTGGACGATTCAAAGGTGTGGCTCCCTTTTTAACCGAGTCTTCACGTTTGTCGCACCTTAGCTGCCAAACGAACATATCCTGAGCCGTTGGTACACGCGGCTGACGCGGATAACTCAGTGGTTTCCTGTGTCTAGGGAGCCATTTTGCCGTTTTTGGCCTGGTATTGTTGATTTTGAAGGCGTAAACGCCGATGTTTACGGATGTGCCTTTGGAAAGACTTTACCGAAAACCGGCAAATGTTTTGCATTTTTTGTTGACACTCGGCAGAGTCTCACCTAGCATTTTAGACGGTAACCAGTCTCATCACGATGGTTGCTGCGTCCCTCCCTCGTGTGATTGCTCACTATGCCCCATTTGTCTTCAATACCCCAGGTATCACCCGTTTCGGAAAAAGAGAGCTTGTCTAGCGCCGATGACGCTCCGTCGGCAGCTATTGAACCGTCCCAAGAGTTCTCGCAACTGCAAGAACGATATCTGAGGACGACGAATGCCTTGGCTTCGGCAGCCCATGATCTCAAGACGCCGTTGTCAATACTCAACGGTTACGTTGAAATGCTGCAAAGCGAGAAACTGGGAAGCTTGAACGAACGTCAGCGCGAAGTGCTTCGTGACATGCGCACGAATGGACAGCGATTGCAGCGGTATATTCAGGACTTCTTGAGCTTCACTGTGCTTGAGACGGGCGAATTGAAGATGAAGTTCGAACCGGGCAACATCAATGCATCGCTTTCTGAGGTATGCCGCCTCTGGTCTCCACGATTTCAGGAAAAAGGTCTGGCGCTGTATTTTCTGGCCAATGAAAAAGTTCAGGATTGCGCTTTTGACGGACCAAAAGTGGAGCGGGTGGTATCGAACCTATTGGAGAATGCATCCAAGTTCACGCCTGCCGGAGGCACTGTTTGGCTGCACGCCGAACCTTATATGTGGGAACGGCGTTCAATTGCGAAACCCGCGGTCACTCAGGAGCGTCGTCGCCGCCCACTGACGGCGCCGAATTCGGTGAAGATCAGCGTCTCGGATACGGGTCCCGGAATTCCTCCCGAATATCATCTGGAAATTTTTGACGACTTTTTTCGCCTGCCCACCAATGAAAAAACTGAGGGCATGGGTTTAGGGCTGGCCATAGCGCGACGTCTGGTTCTGGGGATGGGGGGCAAAATATGGGTGGAAAGCGAGCCCAGCTCCGGTTGCAAGTTTTCTTTCATCGTTCAACTGAATCCGGTTGCAGCAGATTCTGAGGGTAAAAAATAATGTCTGACAAGTCCAAAATCCTGTTGGTCGATGACGAACCGGGAATGCAGCGTTACATCAAAACCCTGCTCGAGATTGACGACCATCACGTGGAGACGGCCTCGACCGGCGAGCAGGCCGTGGAACTGGTGCAGAACGGCATGGAACCCAATCTGGTTCTGCTGGATCTGCTGATGCCCGGTATCGATGGCTTGGAAACGCTGGAAAAGCTCCGCAAGCTTCAGCCCAACGTCAAAGTTGTAATGTTGTCGTGCGTCAACGATACGAAGAAGGTGGTGCAGGCCATTCGCCTGGGCGCGGTAGATTACATTACCAAGCCGTTTCAGAAAGCCGAGCTCGATGCGGTCATCGATCAATGCCTGGGCACGAACCAGCAGAATTATTCCGGAGAAATCGAAGACCTAGGCGACGAAACGTTTTTCGTTGCTGCGTCGGCCAACATGCGCAAGCTGAGGTCGCAAGCCGCCCTGGTGGCGAATGTTGATATTCCAGTGTTGATGCTCGGCGAGAGTGGCACCGGCAAGGAAGTAATGGCGCGATTGATCCACAAACTTTCACCGCGCGCGCACCGCACATTTCTTAAAGTCAATTGCGCCGCAGTTCCTGCCGACTTACTGGAAAGCGAATTGTTCGGATACGAGGCGGGAGCGTTCACCGGCGCGAATCACGCCAAGCCGGGAAAATTCGAGCTTAGCAATAAAGGCACGATCATGCTGGACGAAATCGGAGAAATGCCTCCTTCGTTACAAGCGAAGCTTTTGCATGTTCTGCAGGACCAGCAATTTTCGCGTCTCGGCGGCCGCTCGGTAATAAAAGTTGACGTGCGAATTCTGGCCGCGACCAATATCAACATTCCAGAAGCCCTGGCTAACAAACGCCTTCGCGAGGATCTCTACTACCGGCTGAACGCTTTCACATTGCAGATTCCCCCGTTGCGCGAACGCAAAGAAGAAATTCCGATTCTGTTGAAGCACTTCATGACGCAGTTGTCGGAACAGTACGCCCGAGCGCCCCTGCCGTACTCGCCAGAAATGCTTCAGGCATGCGCGAATTATTCCTGGCCGGGAAATCTGCGCGAGTTGGGCAATTTCGTAAAGCGGTACTTGGTACTGGGCGATGAAAAACTCGCCATCAACGAATTGAAGCCGCGCACCGACGGTACCGGAGCGGAGTTCGAACCGGCGGCGCCGCGCAGTGGGTCGGAACCCGGGGGCGGATTAAAGTCTCTGGCGCGAAGCGCGAAAGATGGCGCCGAAGCCGAAGCCATCGCCAAAGCGCTTGACGAGACCAACTGGAACCGTAAGCAGGCGGCGGCGTTACTGCAAATCAGCTACAAAGCCCTGCTGTACAAAATTCGTCAATACGGGATCGCGCGCACCAAAAACACGCACAAACTTTCTGCTGGCGCGTAGATCTACGGGTTCTCGGTTACGAGTTGAGAGCCGCGAAAGACTTACCACGACCCAACGTTCTACTCTGCCGTAAAAATTTGCCCAAATAAAACGTTTCATTCGGATTAGAATGCAGTTTTGGCTTTGCGTTTCTTATGGACTCTTACAGGAAAGTACCTTTCCTTTACTCGCGCGGTCCAGAAAGCCCCAGCCCGAGCGATCTTTCGTTGCGCCGCCGCCTGCCGCGGGTCCTGGTGGTTGACGATAACCCCAACACTATGAACCTCATGCAGGACCTTCTCTCGGCGCGTGGCTACGACGTGGTGGCAGTTCCCGATGCCACACAGGCAGAAGCTGAGATATTCCAACACCCACCGGATCTGGTGCTCTCAGACGTGATTATGCCGGGCAAGTCAGGCTACGAGCTTTGCCGTGAGCTGAAGGAGAATCCAGCTACTCGCCTGATCCCATTTGTGCTTATTACCGGGCTGGCCGAGCGCGAAGATCGAGTGCGCGGCATTGAAGCCGGCGCTGACGACTTCCTTAGTAAGCCGATCTTTCCTGAAGAACTATTTGCTCGCGTCAAATCACTGCTGAAACTTAAAGAATTTACCGACGAATTGGAGACTGCTGAAAGCGTTCTTTGCACTCTGGGCCTGAGCGTTGAAAGCCGGGATCCTTACACCGAAGGACATTGCGAACGCCTCGCGGAAAACGCCAGCAATCTGGGACGGCATTTACGCTTGGAAGACGAAGAAATTACCGCCTTGCGGCGCGGCGGCTACCTGCATGATCTTGGAAAAATCGCGGTCCCCGACGAAATTCTGAAGAAGGGCGCGAACCTGAATTCAGAAGAATGGGCGATCATGCGGCGTCACCCAATTACTGGAGAAAATATTTGCCGGCCGCTGAAGTCATTGCGGCTGGTGCTTCCGATTATTCGCAGTCATCACGAGCACTTTGACGGGAGCGGCTATCCCGACAGACTCGAAGGCGAGAATATCCCGTTATTGGCCCGCATTCTGCAAGTAGTTGACGTTTATGACGCGCTGACCACGACGCGTCCTTACAAACCGGCCCTCACCCATGACCATGCGGCGGCCACCATGCAGGATGAAGCCCGCGCCGGTTCCTGGGATGCCAAACTGGTCAACGAATTTTTTCTCATGCTCGACGAGCAAAGACGCGTAGCATAGTTTCTGCCGGCAACGAAAATTTCCCTTCCGCATGATACCTTTTATGGTCACTCGCCTCAACGTGCGGTGAGCGACTATGATGCCCAAATACAGCCTCATCATTCCCGCATACAACGAAAGCGCTCGCCTGGGCGCGACGCTCGACCGTGTGCTGGAACATATAACCGCGCAACGGTGGGATGCTGAAGTCATCGTGGTCAACGATGGCTCGCGAGACGACACTGCGGAAATGGTGCTGGCGCGGGCGCGAGCCAATCGGGCATTGCGTCTGGTCGAAAACCCCGGCAATCGCGGCAAGGGATACAGCGTGAGAAACGGAATGTTGAAAGCTGCGGGCGAGATACGCCTGTTTACCGACGCCGATCTGTCGTCGCCAATCGAAGAATCGAACAGACTTTTTGCGGCAATCGAGGCTGGTGCCGATGTCGCCATAGGATCCCGGTGGCTCCAACCCGATACCCAAGCGCAAAGGCAATCTTTATTGCGTCAGTTCTATGGGCGAACGTTCAACCTGATCTTGCGTCTTCTGCTCGGGCTGAGGTTTAAAGACACACAATGCGGTTTCAAAGCTTTCAGCCGTAGCTCTGCTGAAACGCTTTTCTCCCGGCAGACGATCGAAGGTTGGGGATTCGACGCGGAACTGCTGTTTCTTGCCGACAGGTTAGGTTTGAAGGTGGAAGAAGTGCCAGTGGTTTGGTCCGACGCCGAGGGTACACGCATTCACCCTTTGCGCGATGGACTGCACATGATGGCAGAAGTGCTTACCATCCGTTGGAACGCCATCATGGGAAAATATTCGCGCGACAAATCCTAAGCCGTAGCTGCGGAGCGCGCGTAATTTTTATTACGGACCATGACGCCAGTTTCTCTGTCGAAACTGACGGTCATCGATTCAGCGCAGCCTTCGCAGAGCCAGAAAAATTCCAGTCGGCGCAACGGCTTGTCGCACCGCTCATCTTGGCCCAAGGTGCGTCGGCGATCTAATCCGACAGAAACTTCAGCTCGGAAAAGCTTTCCCGTGTGGAAGTAACGAAAGGAAGCAGAGCAATCGGGGTTGGCGCATTTGGATAACATACCGCGCCTCCATCTGGCTTTATTGTAGTCCGCCTCCGTAACCAAAAATCAAGGTTGAAGCACATTTTTTGTGGAAATTTATTGTCTGTTAAACAGTCATAACCGGTTTATTAAAGAAGCAACATAGCCGCCGCCAAATCCGTTGTCGATGTTCACTACCGAGACGTTCGAGGCGCAAGAATTCATCATGCCGAGCAGTGCCGCCATGCCATCAAACGACGCCCCATAACCCACACTGGTAGGCACAGCGATCACGGGCACACCCACCAGTCCGCCGACTACGCTGGGTAGCGCGCCTTCCATACCGGCACAGACTACGATCACTCGCGCCCGACTGATTGCATCGCGATGCGCCAGCAAGCGGTGAATGCCCGCCACTCCCACGTCGTACAGGCGATCAACTTCGTTCCCCATGATTGAAGCAGTGACCACGGCTTCTTCGGCCACTGGAATGTCACTGGTTCCGGCGGAGATGACGGTGATGAGGCCTTTGCCGTAAATCTTGTTATCGCGACGCAGGATGATCGCGCGGGCGCTTTTTTCGAACTTAGCGCCGCGAACCGCCCTCTTCACTGCTTCGAATTGCTGTTTGCTGGCGCGAGTCGCCAAAACATTTTTGCTGTGTACAGCAAGTTTCTTGAAAATACTCGCCACCTGGGCCGCGGTTTTGCCCTGGGACAAAATCACTTCCGGCGAGCCCACTCGTAAAGCGCGATGATGGTCCACTTTCGCAAATCCAAGATCTTCGAAAGGCAGGTGCCGCAGTCGCTCAACCGCTTCATCAGCCGCAAGTCTCCCGGCGCGCACCTGTTCGAAAAGTTTGCGAATGGATTCAGAGTTCACGCGGTCATCCAACTCTCAGAGTAGCATCGCCAGGCTAGGATTGTGTGATTGCGGATCGGAAGGGCCGCGTCTACGCTGTCGTCAAATCTGCCAGCCTCGCCAATGTCTTACGCGCTTGTTCTCTGGATTCCTGTTTAGTCAGAAAGACCCGCCGCAACCTAGGCAAAGGAATCTTTCCGCCAAGATAGGCTTGGTAAAGAGAATCTCCGAGCCTGGGAGTTTGATCTTTCGCTTCAAACTCGGGGCACAGGAGACGCGATCCGAAACGCGCCAGGGCATCTTCGATGGGCTGTGCCGCAGCCGAAAGTCTGACCATTCCCCGGCAGGCAGAATACAAAAACCTTGCGCACTCTTCGGCGGCATCCGTCATCTGAAATTCCTTGATCACGAAGAGATTTGCGTCTGCCAGGTAAGCGCAAGTCTTGTCTTCAAGTTTCGAATCAAGATTGCCGGCATACTCGTCGAGAGTTACAACTTCAGGCAACAAATCGGTGAGATATTTTGGCTGGGTTCCGTTGCGTGGTGAATCCAGCCGAAATCCCAACGATTTGGCCAGGGAAAAAATCAGATTATAAATGGCCGGGGCGAAGTCCGGAAGGTCGTCGGCGGCTGCGTTCCAACCATCCAGGCACAAACGATAGCTCTCGTATTTTTCGAGCGGGCTCGAATTAAAAACGCACACCGCATCTTTTCCGATGCTGACCGTGCTCGCCTGTTGAGCGACTGCTCGCCAGTACAGAGCATCGACGTTTTGCAGCACGATGAGCAGGTTCTCCGAGGGCAATAATTCCTGTATGCTGCGCGGCAAGTGCTGCGGCGCGAGATGCGACTCGCCGAACAAAACGAACACTGCTGCGTCGGGATGGCGCTGCCGGATTTCTGCGATTTTCACCGCGGCATGCCGGTCGCGTGACCTGATTCGGCGTAAGTCTTCTCTGGGCATGCAATCCAGCGCGTACAGGCCGTCAGCACAGTCACGCGCAGTCGATATCAGAGTATAGAAGGAAGCCCACTGATATCCCCACTCACGGTCAAAACGCAACCGCCGCCGCAACTCATCTTCCGTAATCTCGCGCCGCCACCAGGCATCAAGAATTCTCTGATCTCTGGCCAATACCGCTTCAACGCCGAGCACCACCTTACGCTGGCGCGCCGAGGCCTCGAACACCTCCGCCGCGAATCGCTGGCAGGCCGGCAGCGCATGATAGTCGCCGATCAGCACAGTGCTGGCGGTCGAGATCCGCCGCTGCAGTTCATCGGGCGAAAGAACCGAATCGTAGTCGCGGAAGTGCTGCGTGAATTCCCGAAGGTATCCTCGCCCGGTGGAGGAGTCTTGCGAGCCAATGTCATCCCGCACCGCTGCCAGTGCGTGCATTTGCGCTGCTGTTCGCCGCAACTGCTGAGCTGATCGCTTGGCCATCCTCGCCTTGACTCTGTGCCCGTTGCTTGCCTATGCTCAAACTTCGGTTGCCGAACTCACCTCAAAACTTGACCATTGCCACAACTGGCGCCAGCGGATCAATTTTCCTGCGCCACCTGCTGCTGGCTGTCGATCGTGATACCCGCGTTCAGAACGCTAACCTCATTGCCTCTGATAGCGCGCTGCGGGTTATGGCGGAAGAACTCGGATTGCGCGGCCGCAACAACCTGATCACACAATTACTCGGCCATGCGTCTCGCAAAATTCATCAGCAAGCCAACGCCGATATTGGCGCTAACGTTGCCAGCGGCTCATATCCCGCCGATGCGACGATCGTGCTGCCGTGCAGCGTGGGGACCCTGGCCCGCATCGCTAATGGCATTGCGTCACAATTGATCGAGCGTGCCGCCGACGTCAGCCTGAAAGAAAAACGGCCGCTGGTGCTATGCGTCCGCGAAACGCCGCTTAACAAAATTCACATCCGCAACATGTACCGCGCTGCCGACGCCGGGGCGACCATCTTTCCCCTGATTCCGGCCTACTATTTCCGTCCGGCCACACTTGACCAGATGGCACACGAGTTCGCCTGCCGCGTTCTCGCCCACATCGGGCTGCCGCAAAAAGACGCCTACCGCTGGAAGGGATAGCTACTACTAAGGTGACTTCAGTCTAGAAGTGTGGGGATGTCCGCCATAGATGGCATACGGACATGTACGGCGGGTACGGAAAAATCGCTGATGGCACTGCGTCTGCGCCTGAAAGCCCCTCTGCAGTGTCATCCTGATCTCGTTCGCCGAAGGCGGACGAGAGAGGGACCCTACGATGCGATTGGATCCGCACGGAAACATGCAGGCCCAACACTGACGCATCCTGTCCCGCACTGCTCCAATGCAACCACGGACATTCCGATGATCTGTATCATTAACCTTGTGCGCGAGTTCGCCAATTCAATCGTGAAAACGCTGCGGGAGCGCGGCCATCAGGCCTATCTGGTTGGAGGCTGTGTGCGCGATTTGCTGCTCGGCCGCGATCCAGCTGATTATGACGTTGCCACTGACGCCACGCCCGGCGAAGTTATGCGTATTTTCCCCGAAACTTACGCTGTGGGTGCACAGTTCGGAGTGGTGCTGGTACCAGTTCCCGAGAGTCAGCGACCGCGTCAGCAATGCGAAAATTTCACGGAAGAATGCGCGCTCGGGCATCATCACAAATCCTGCGTCGAGGTAGCCACTTTCCGCTGCGACGTAGGTTATTCCGACGGTCGCCATCCTGATGAAGTACGTTTCACCCGCGATCCTCGTGAAGATGTTCAGCGTCGAGACTTTACCATTAATGGCCTGCTGCTCGATCCGATCGAAAATCAGGTTCTCGACTACGTTGGCGGCGAGAACGATCTCAAATCAAAAATCATTCGCGCCATCGGCGATCCGGCCGTACGTTTCGCCGAAGACAAGCTGCGGATGTTGCGGGCAGTGCGCTTTGCCGCGCGTTTTGAATACTCGATTGATCCCGAGACATTGTTATCAATTCAGACCCTGTCGCCACAAACAAATCAGGTGTCGCGTGAACGGGTGCGCGACGAATTAGCTCGTATGCTGACCGAAGGCCATGCGCGGCGCGCGTTCGAGTTGCTCGACGAAGTCGGCATCCTCCGCGAGGTGCTTCCGGAAATCGAGGCGATGAAGGGGGTCGAGCAGCCGCCCGAGTTCCATCCTGAAGGCGACGTGTTCGTGCACACCTTGCTGATGCTGGAAAAGTTGCCGCAGCACTGCCCCGTGGCCTTGGCTTGGGGAGTGCTTCTGCACGACGTCGGCAAGCCGCCAACCTTCCGCCGTGCTCCGGATCGCATTCGCTTCGATGAACACGCACGGGTCGGAACAAAAATGGCGGAAGCAATCTGCCGCAGGCTCCGATTTTCGAATGACGAAACGAAACAAATCGTTGCCCTGGTTGAAAATCACATGCGCTTTGGCGATGCGGAGCGCATGAATCCCTCAACCTTTAAAAAATTTATCCGCCTGCCTGGTTTCGAACAACATTTGGAACTGCATCGCCTGGATTGCGAATCCAGCCATCGAAATTTGCGCCTGTACAACTTTACGCGCAAAAAAATGGACTCCCTGCCGCCGGAGGAAGTGCGTCCAACGCCGCTGATTACGGGAGACGACCTGATTGCCGTGGGATATTCACCCGGCCCGCTTTTCAAAGAGATTCTTGCCCTGATTGAAGACGCGCAACTCAACGGGAAATTGCAGTCCAAGCAAGACGCAATGGAGTTGGTTCGCCGTGAATTTCCGCTGCAAGTCGAAGCCTCGTCGTAAGAAGTAATCTGCTAGCGCAAGCTATTCCTCCATGACGGCCGAATCAGTTTTCTTCGCTGTCTGCGGCTCCCGGGAAGAATGCGCGGGCCGCCTTCGCCTTTTGCTGTGATCTGCGTCCATCCGTCGGCTGCGCTGAAGATTGAAATGTAACCTCCACGCGCGATCTCGAGTTCCTTCGTCACATGCTTTTTGAAATCCAGGCGGTCGGCGCAGGTTGGCTCGAACCAGGCCGGAGTTACGAAATCCGAAACCAGCACGCCATCGATGAAGTATCCCAGGTTGTCGGCTTCAACTGCATCGCAAACTTCGAGCGCATAGATTTTGCTGTCGCTGCCGCATGCGCACCAGTTGATCCAGGGATCCGCCAGCATTTCGAGCAGTTCATGGCTCAGAGTCGCAGTCCAGGATGAACCGCTGTCGAGATCGAGCTTGGCAAATATTTTCCCCAATGGCGTGCCCTGCGCCGTGAGCTCGTGATATCCAAGTGCACCCGCCTGGTCAGGATTATCCACCACTACTATCTGCCACCATCCTGAGGTGAGTGGCTGGTTGTTGGTTAGGAAGTTGAGTGTGCAATCCAACTCCCAGTAAGCCTGGAAGTCATTGCTCACCTGTTTCTGCAGCGCTGGAAGGACCGCCTCCACCTGAGCATCCGAAAGGCAGGTAGAGGCGTTGGTAACGGCAATCATTGGCAGAGACATGGGGACTCCAGACATAAAGTTTGCTGACAGCGCCTTCGGCCTTCGGTCATCGGTCGTCCGCAAATTCGGCACAACTAAAAGGATTGTGCGAATCGCATGCAGTTGACGACGACCGATAACCGAGACCGATTTATCGCAATGCACTCGCCGCAAATGCCGCATCCAAAGCGGGATTGCCCGTAGGAGCGCAAACCTGCTGGTTCCACTGCTTCTTCAAATCTTTGGCGTGAAGGATGGCGGCTGACGGCGTTTTGCGTGAAGTCATACGGGAAGCTTGGGGCATCAAAGCAGCGAAGCTGTTCACGGTTGTGAGAATCAGATTCACTGCGGCCGCGATGCGAGCTGCAACCGTCGCGTTCGAAATATGCGCTGACTGCAGCAACGTCGGCAGGTTCTGATTGAGATCGGAAATAGCGCTCTCAAGTTTTTGCAGTGTGGTCGCGCTAGGGCTAGCTTTGTATTCCGTGTACAAAGTTTGCAGCAGATTAAGATCGCGGCTGGCTTGCGCCGAAATGTTCTGAATGACCGCTGTATCAGCTGTACTGGCTTGTTGTCCCGCAGCCAGCGTAGTCACGAGAGTGGCGATGTTCAGCGCCATCTGCGTAAGCACCGGCAGGTCCTGCAAAGCGGTGTTGATCCATTGTGCGCTGCATCCGGTGGCGGCGAGTGCGATCGCCAGCGCCAGAGCAAGGATGGTTTTCGATTTAGAATTCATAGAGACTCCTTTGGAGGATTTAGAAGTTTGGGAGAACAGGGGTTTGAGGTTTCAAGGTTGCAAAGTTTCAAGGTTTCAAGGTCGCAAAGACTGAAATTTGGCAGATGTAGAAAACGTCGCAACTTTGAAACTCTGAAACCTTGAAACTCTGAAACCTGCTGCTAATGAAATCCTTCGACGACTACCTTCGCGATGCCGAGCAAGCACACGGACACCTGTGCGCCGGGCAAGTGCTCGGCGTGCGGATGGCCATGCTTGGTCTGCAGAAGTTGGGGATCGATGATCCCCAAGGTGCAGACCGCAAGCGTCTGGTTACGTTTGTTGAAATTGATCGTTGCGCAACCGATGCGGTTGCGGTTGTGACCGGCTGCCGGCTAGGTAAACGCGCGCTGAAATTTCGTGACTGGGGCAAAATGGCCGCCACATTTGTTGACGTGAACAGCGGTCGCGCCATTCGCGTCGCCGCTAAAGAATCGTCAAAGGCCCTCGCCCGGCAGATTCACCCTGAGCTCGAAAAAAATCAGCAACAGATGTTGGCTTATCGCGAAATCGCAGACGACGACCTGTTCACCACTCAGTGGGTGAAGGTTGACCTGTCTCCGGAAGAATTTCCCGGATACAAAGGCGAACGAATTGTCTGTGCCGTTTGCGGCGAAGGAATCAACTTCCGCCGCGAAGTTAGCTGCGATGGCAAAGTTGTATGCCGAAGCTGCGCGGGTGAATCGTATTACGAGCCGGTCTGACGCTGCACGGGCGAGGACGCCCGTGCCCCCATCACTTCGACTGTGGGGTGAGCACGGGCCTCCATCAGTCTGATTGTGGGGTACGGGCGTCTCGCCCGTAAGAATCGAAACTACGCCGCCTTCTCATACGCATTCGCCACACGCAAAATCGTGCTTTCAGCGAAATGCCTGCCAAAAACCTGCATGCCGATGGGAAGCTTCTCTTTCGTGTAGCCAACCGGAATAGAAATCCCCGGAATGCCGGCGAGATTCGCGGTCACGGTATAAATGTCAGCCAGATACATGGCCAGCGGATCATCAACTTTTTCGCCAAGCTTGAACGCCGCCGTCGGACAAGTCGGCGCGACGATTGCGTCCACTTTCTTGAACGCCTCTTCAAAGTCGCGGGTCAGCAGCGTGCGCACGCGTTGTGCTTTCAGATAATAAGCATCGTAATATCCCGCGCTGAGCGCATAAGTTCCCAGCATGATGCGGCGCTTGACCTCTGCCCCGAAACCCTGGTCGCGGGTGCGGCGGTACATATCTGAGAGCGAGCGAACGTCCTTCGCGCGAAGCCCATAGCGCACTCCATCAAAGCGCGCCAGGTTCGACGAAGCCTCAGCGGTCGCGACCAGATAATAAGCTGGGATCGCATACTTGGTGTGCGGAAGCGAAACCTCGACGATCTCGCATTCCAACGTGGCCAGTTTCTGAATCGCTGCCTCGATCGCACTCCGCACTTCAGCATCCAGGCCTTCGCCTAAATATTCCTTGGCAACTCCGATCTTCATGCCCTTGACCGGCTTGCCGAGTTCAGCGACATAATCGGGAACCGGTACGTCAGCGGAAGTTGAATCCATTGGATCGCGACCAGCGACAGTGTGCAGCACAATCGCGGCATCTTTAACGGTCTTGGTCAGGGGTCCGACGTGATCGAGCGATGACGCGAACGCGATCAGGCCATACCGCGAAACGCGACCGTACGTCGGCTTCAGCCCCACCACTCCGCAGAATGATGCCGGCTGCCGAATCGACCCTCCGGTATCACTGCCCAGGGTCGCAACTGCCATGTCTGCGGCAACTGCGGCCGCCGATCCCCCTGACGATCCGCCGGGAACGCGGCTGAGGTCTCGCGGATTGTGCACCGGTTTGAACGCGGAATTTTCATTCGACGATCCCATGGCAAACTCATCACAATTCAGCTTGCCGAGCACCACCGCGCCCGCCGCTTCGAGGCGCGCAACTGCCGTGCAATCGTAAGGCGGCACGTAGTTGCCAAGAATTTTCGAACCTGCCGTGGTGCGCACGCCTTTGGTGACCAGCACGTCTTTGATGCCCACCGGCACGCCGGCCAATGGCGGCAACTTGTCGCCCTTATCCGCAAGTCGGTCAATTTCCGACGCTTTCTCCAGACCGCGTTCGTGCGAAAGAATTAAATACGCGCCGATCTTAGGATCGTCAGTTTCGATTTTTGCGTAGAAGGCCTCCGCCAACGCCAGTGCGTTGGTTCTTCGCTCGGCAATAGCAGAGCGGGCGGAGTCGATGGTGAGGCCGGTAAGATCCATACAAAGTCAGAAGTAAGAAGTCAGAAGGCAGAGTTAAAATCCGACATGGGGCCGAAGGAATTCTGCATTCTAACTTCTGAATTCTGCATTATCTTTCAATCACTTTCGGAACTTTGAAAAAAGTGCCATCGGCATCGGGTGCATTTGCCAGGGCAACGTCGGTCGCAAACGATTTGCGCAGGCCTTCCTTCACATCCTCACGACTGGCATATGCAAACCGCTCGCTGCCCTTTTTCGATTCGTCTACGCCATAGCGGTCGGAAACCTGCGCCATCGGCGGAACGTCTTTGGTGTCGAGTGCGTTCAGCGAATCAACATGTCCGAGAATCGAGTTCAAATCGCGGACCATGCGAATGCGCTCCTCTGCGCTCAACTCGAGGTTGGCCAGATCGGCAACATACGTGACGTCTTTTTCGGTAACTTTCATCGCAAGTCGGAACAAAACAAGAATTCAGAAGGTTGAACGCATGGACGTTGGAAAACTCTACGCCTTTACGTCTGCATTCTTGCTTCTAGCCTCTGCCTGTTCCTTCCATTCTTGGCCGGGGATTACGAACTCGATTCGGTTGATTGCGGCCGTCGAATAGCGGTTTACGGCGAACAAATACCGATTGCCCAAGTGCCGCAACTCCGAGCGCCAGCCAGCGTCCGGCACTTCGACCCACAAAATTCCGGCGCGAAAACCTACCGCCCGGGTGCGCGCAGCCACTGCCGACCCGCAGGCTAGAGGCCAGGCGAGAATAGGGCCGTCAGGCGCGTGCCGCAAGCTGCCAGCGACAACTTTCTCAAGGGTTCCGGCAAGAGATTCCATGGGAAATTGTGATTTTAGCATTGCAGGTGAGCCCGCCCTATGTCGCCAAAAAGCAAAGGCGCCCGCTCAGGACGCCGTTCGCATACGCCTATTTTCAGAATAGCAATTTGAAGGGGGTAATTGTGCCATGTTTTCAAAGTTTATTTTTGGATTGCTTTGTGCAACTTACAAAGAATTGGACGTTTTAGGGGGCTTGACAAGAATTTTCCACAGGTCGCCTCGGAGATTGCGGTAAACGGTCATTTCCGCCGCCAGCGCACTCCCTCTTTGGTTTGCTCGATGATGATGCCATTGGCGGTGAGTTCTGCCCGGATCCCATCCGAAGCGGCGAAATTCCTGGCCGCGCGAGCCGAATTCATCTCTGCAATTTTCTGATTGACCTGTTCGTCCGAGAGCGCGTTGGAACGCAAGGCGTCTACTAATTCCGGGCTGATGTCTTTTTCGCGGCCTTCAGCTTTGGCCCAATCCGCTATGCGCTGCATCTTGGCAGCATCATCGTCCTTCAACACCGCGAAGATTTCGTCGAACTGGTCGAGAGTTGAAACCAGCGGCAGTACGTCATCCTGCTTCATTTCGCCTGAATCGATCGCGGCATTGGCGACGCGGACCATATCGAAAATCGCAGCCTGAGCCTGTGCGGTATTCAAGTCTTCATTCAAGGCTTCCCGCACACGTTGGGAACTGTCGTTTGCGAGTGTGGTCAGATTCAAATCCGAGCCTACCGGGAATTTTCCGGTAACCAGTCGCTGGCGAAAATTGCGCAGCCGTTCGACCGACGCTGCCGCTTGTTGCAAGCCGCCGAAGGTGAAATTCAGCTGATGGCGATAAGGAACCGAGCTCAGCAGATATCGAATGGACGAAGGTTTATGGCCTTTCAGCACCAGGTCGCGCAGGGTGAAAAAATTCCCCAGGCTCTTGGACATCTTCTCGCCTTCAACCAGCAGAAATCGCGCATGAAACCAATACTTCACAAAAGGCTTGCCGGTGGCCGTTTCTGACTGCGCGATTTCATTTTCATGGTGCGGGAAAATCAGGTCTTCTCCGCCCGCATGCAAGTCGAAGCTCTCGCCCAATTCCTCCATCGACATGACCGAGCATTCAATGTGCCAGCCTGGGCGCCCGGGCCCGATCTTGCTCTCCCATGAAGTCTCGCCCGGCTTCGGGGCCTTCCAGAGCGCGAAGTCGCGCGCGCTGTCTTTCTCGTATTCGTCAACGTCGACGCGGGCCCCGTCCTCCATTCCGGCGAAATCTTTTTTGGAAAGCTTGCCGTACTCGGGGAATTTTGCGATCCGAAAATAATAAGAACCATCATCGGTGCGGTAGGCGAATCCCTTTTCAACCAGCTTCGCGATGAACTCCGCCATGTGTGCAATGTGGTCGGTCGCATGGACCAGCTCTGGCTGCTCGATATTCAAAGCTCCGGCGTCTTCAAGAAAAGCATTTTCGAATTTCGAGGTGAACTGCTTCAGCGGAACTCCCGCTTGCGCCGCATTGCGAATAATTTTGTCATCTACGTCGGTGATGTTCATCACATGGCGCACGCCATACCCGTTCTGGCGCAGGAAGCGACGCAGAATATCCACCGCCACAAATGTGCGGAAATTGCCGATGTGCCCATAGTCATACACCGTCGGCCCGCACGCGTACATGCGGACTTGCTTGTCCTCGATCGGCTCAAAATCCTCAACTTTGCCGGAAAGTGTATTGAACAGGCGGAATGACATTGGCGTGAAAAGAACTTCAATTCTAGGGGCGGGGAAGAAAAAGGGTCAAACCGGATGGGGGCAAGCGGGAAATATGACCCTATTTATGCGAATATGGTTGACCTGCTAAGCACGGAAGTCTACCCTGCTTGATCGGCAGCCTCGCAGGAGTCGCGCGATGCAGTATCATTTTAAGCTCATCTCGCTAATTACTGCAGTTCTGAATTGCTTAATTCCCACCGGGCCGGGAGGACTGAAAGGCCATTTTTGACCGCGCCGAGTAGACTATGGCGTTTTCTGATCCAAATACAAGTTCTGATGTGTCGCCTTTAAATATTCCAGCTTTTCCTGTAAATGAGTGAGCCGCGTCTGCTCCGGTGAAACTGTATAAATCGGAAATCCGACCGACTTGTTGCACCCTTGTATATCCTCGGTTTGCAGGTAGCAGGTTTTCCAGCGCTGCTTAACATCTCTCGAAAAAACCATCCCGCCTCGATCAGTATTGAGAGAAGCTGCCACTACGGCTATTAAGAAGCCTGTCAGGAAGAACCTTCGTGACTCATGACGAAGGCTCAGAAGGAAAAAGTAAAAGCCCAGGACAGCAGGTTCCAAGTAAATCGAATATCGCGATTGCAATGCGACCCCTAGTCCCCCACATAGCCTGCCGTAAGCGGTGTTAGCGCAGAACAGCAAGCTGAAAGTTATTAAACCTACAACGATGACAGCTCGATTATGGTCCTCTCGCCCAAGGTCGGCCCATTTTCCAGCTGACAATCGCCTTGCAAACATTATCAATGAAATGAGTAGAGCGATCACAATCAATGTGCCGATTGCTTGAGACGAAAATGCGACATGTCTTATTCCAAAAAAGTTGGCAAACATGAGCGCCACGAAAGCCAAATAGGACAGTGGCGACTGGGGTTGGAACGAGAAGCACTTCTCGCCAGACTGAAAGGTGTAACCAAAAAAGAAAGATGCAAGAGAGAGGGCTGATACAAAAACGGTACTAATGAAATATGCCTTGAGAAGGCGATTTTGCGGAGTACTCGTCCAATAGTCCAAGATCAACAGAACAGGCGTAAGCACGCCAAGAAAAAGTCCGAATCCTGTGTAAATAGTAATAAAGTTGAGGAACAGCACTAAAGCATAGCGAAGAGCTGGACGGCGGCAGGTCCATGATATGAAGTAAAGCAGCACGAGAAGAAGGGGAAACGGACCGTGAGCGAAATTTTGAGTCATGAACAATGTTTGCCATAAGGCCGGGGTAAACAGAATCGCCGGTATCACCACATCGAAGACAGAAAGGTCCCCATAAAGTCTTTTCTTCAGCCACAAGGCGCAGATTGCCGCTACTACGATCACCCCACCTATGACAAATGACTCCGTTCGACTGTTCCATCGGAATAGCGGATCGACCATTCTCTCAAACAGAGCACCCACTCCTTGCCTATGTGGTCCGTGCTGCCACCTGAACATTTCCCAAAGCGAGTGCCTCTGGAAAAGTGTCGCATTATTAAAGTCCCACTGGTCCGCAAAGAAGATATTTACCGCATATCGCGAAATCAGCCAAAACATTCGCGCCGCATAAACAATGAATGTAATAGCAACTAGTAAGGAGATTCGTAATTTAACCATTCGACCCCAGAGTGGAGGATTCCGTTCACGATGCGCTATTTTTCAGCGAATGTGCTGTTAGGTTTCATCTGGTCAAGTCCATCCTCGAATTCCGGTATAGGACTAGCGTGCTACGGGTGCTATGAGAAGTTTCACAGAAGGAACCTTGCCCAGTGACAACCGCGCCGCATGACTAGGCCAGGCGTCGGAATTCCGACCCAAAAAATAATTGGTCGAATGCGTAAGGCACGTGGTACGTTCCCTCGAGTAATCAGCTCTCAATTTTCTAGCAGAAATTTTACAGATAACGCCTCATCACCAGCTTCAGCTCAAGCGCGTCGCAATTTACGAGCACGACAGCTTCGCAAGCAGCTGTTGTGCGCGGGTGGCGCTCTAAGGGGTGCTCTTTCCCTCTTCCCGTCAAACCGGTAGGGATTCGGATCTTCTGCGTTGAAACAGTTCGGAGAACGCCGAGTAATTTCCGGTTGTACTCGGTTATCCGTTCGCAGGATCCACCGCCTGCATTCTTTTTCCCACCAGATACAGGTAATGCAGCGCCGAAACAATCGTCAGAAAAAATGTCGCGCGCAGAAAGCCGATGCGAGCCGCCGCTACCCACCGGACATGATCGAATTGCCATAGCATCACGAAAATGACAGCTGCGAGCTGAGCGCAGGTGTTGGCTTTTCCAAAAATGCTCGGACGAAAATCGCGCAACCCCGCGATGGTGTAGAGCACAGCGCTGATGGCGAGAATGCAAATGTCGCGGCTGAAAACCACAACCGTATATTTCCATGGAATCTGATGCACGATGGAGAGAACCAGAAACACGGTGCTGAGCAGCATCTTGTCGGCAATGGGATCAAGGTATTGCCCGAGCAAAGTCTGCTGATGAAGGGTGCGCGCCAGCAATCCGTCGAGCCCATCACTGAGCCCAGCAAACAAAAAAAGGATGAGCGCCCCCTTGTAATGTCCCTCGACCAGCTTGATCACCACGAACGGCAGAAACGCCATGCGCACCAGCGTGAGCTGGTTGGCCGCGGTGAGAATTTGCGAAAGCCTTAGTCGCCGTTGCCCGGCGGCAGTTTTTGGCGAATGTACGGTCGTGGACACGAAGAAATTGTCGCTGGGATTGATACAGCTTGGCAACCCAAATAGTGGCTCTACAGCCTGCTCTATGTCAGATACAGGCGTCCGTTGGAAGTCTTGTGCTGCAGATTCGCGGCCAGTTGGTCGATGTCCGCGGCTGCAAGTTGACCGCTGGAGCCTTCGAGAAACGGCGAACGGTTCGTCCCCACCGCATCGCGGCGCACCTGCACCAGAAGCGCCTGCACGGCTGCGGGATCAAACCTATGTGGCGCGTTCCTCACGATCTCGCTCAACGTTGCGCCCAGAGAAATGCGCTCGCGATAAGGACGCGGGCTGGTCATGGCATCAAACGTGTCCGCCAGGCCGACGATTCTCGCCTGCATGGGAATTTCTTCGTTCAGAAGGCCATCAGGATAACCGGATCCATCGGCACGCTCATGGTGCCAGCGTACAACCTCCGGAACAAACGGCCAGGGAAACTGCACCCCCGTCACAATTTGATGTCCCACGGTGGTGTGGTCGGCCATCTCGCGAAATTCTTCAGCATCGAGGACGGTTGGTTTGCCGAACAGCCGTTTATCCACTGCAACTTTACCTATATCGTGAAGATATCCGGCAGAGCGTACGGCAGCCACATCGTTTGAATCGAGCCCCAGCGCGTCGCCGATCGCGGCTGCGTACCGTCCAACCCGCAATGAATGTCCGTGAATATTTACGTGCTTCACGTCGATGGCATTAGCAAAGGCTTCGAGAGTGTTGTCATAAAAACCGTGCAATGAAGCCATCAGGCGAAGATTGTCCGCGACTCGCTGGGCCAGGGTTTGAGTGAGCGCATGGTTGTGCACCGACAATGCAACGTAGTGGCACAGCAGATCCAGGTACTGCAAACTTTCTTCGTCGTACAGGGCATCGCTCTCGCGCCGGCCCAGCGCGACCGCGCCTACCAGCTTACCCGCGACTTTCAACGGAGCCAGGCAGCGGAACAGTTCCGGCGCGACGTTGCCGTTTGCGCTAAGAAAAGTGTCGTAGGACGATTGTGCAAGTAAAACCGCGCCCTGCGTGCTTGTCAACGCATGAACGTGACGCGGAAGGAGAGGAATAACCGAAGGCTCGGGAATTAACGCGAAGCCCTGGGCAACGATCGAATTCAGCATCGCCGGCTTTTCGATGAAGACGAAGAGCACGCCTTCGCGCGCGCCCGTCGAATGCATCAGAGCCGAGAGCATGACGTTCGCAGTTTGGGCGAAGTCCCGCTCCGCCGTCATCTCGGGTCCGAGATCGGAGAGCATTGCAACCGTGCGCAACAGCCGCCGGAAATTTTCGTTGGGCGCTGCCACTCTTGCGAGAGAGCAATCGACCCCAGAGCAATTCGAGAGTACCATGCAGCGAAGTTATTGCAGCAGTGGGAGTTGTTGGTTAGTTTGGTGCGGCAGAGTGCGCTTGCTAACATAGTGCGGATGAAAAATTCCGGGGCATTTTTTATTTTTTTAACTTTAGTTCCTTCTTGTTCGTTCGCTTGGGGACCGGAGGGCCATCGCATCGTCGGCGATCTTGCCGAAACCCGGCTTACTCCAAGCGCGCAGCTGCAAGTGAGGGAATTGCTGGGCAATGATGACCTGGCGGCGGTTGCAGTTTGGGCGGACGATGTCAGGCACGATCGCCCCGAGACTTTCGCCTGGCACTTTGTCGATATTCCAACGGATGCTAGCAGATTTTCCGAGCAGCGCGATTGTTATCGCCCGGATGGCAAGCATCCAGATAGCCGGCAAGATCACCACAACTGCGTAGTCGACCGGATCACAATGTTCGAGCAGGTGCTTGCCGATCATAATGCGCCCCGGCCGGAACGGATTGAAGCTCTGAAATTCCTCGTGCATTTTGTCGGCGATGTCCACCAGCCCATGCACGCCATTGAAGAAGCGCGGGGCGGAAATGATACTCAGGTTTCAGAGTTCGGCTCCTTACAATGCGGAACGCACCCTTGCAATCTTCATTTCGTCTGGGACACGGGTTTGATTGAGCACGCCGGCATTTCTGAAGAACGATACGTAGCGCGACTCAATGAGTTGATTGCCAGCCGAAAGCTGACCGTCCAGGCGGGTGGAACCCCTACGGAATGGGCCAATGAATCTTTCTTATTAGCCAAAAAGGTCTGGCTGAACGATGGCGGTGCGGTCGATGAAACCTACTTCGAAAATAATATTGGCATTGTCAACCGGCGGCTCGCTCTGGCAGGGATCAGGCTCGCGCAAATGATCAATCAGGCTCTAGGTAGATAACGAAATGGATTATGCGGCGGGTTTGGTGGTCCGCCGGTTTACCAGCACAAAGCCCAACCCAAACATGAACAGTGAAAACAAAACTAAAGTTGCCAGCGACGCTGCCAGAGAGCTTTGATTTGTGGGGTAGAGCAACTGGCGCAATGCTTCCACACCGTAAGTAAGCGGGTTGAGTCGCATGACCACGCGCAACCACACCGAGGCGCCAGACATCGGGAACATCGCGCCTGACAGCAGCCAGAGTGGAATCAAAAACAAATTGATGATCGCATGAAAGGCTTGGGTCGAATCCATGGGCCATGCAATGGCAAAACCCAGCGCGGTCAGAGCGAACGAGACGAGGAAAATGGTGACGACAATCAGCAGGAAATCGACCAAGCCCATGTGCACGCCTACTAGCGGCGCAAACGCGAGAAAAATCAATCCTTGAATTGTGGACAACGTAGTCCCGCCCAAAACTTTGCCTAGTACGATCGCAGAGCGCGAAACCGGCGCGACCAGCACAGACAGCAAAAATCCCTCTTTGCGGTCTTCGATCACCGACATCATGGTAAATATCGAAGTGAACAGCACGATCATGATCAGCGCGCCGGGATAGAAGTACTCGAGATAGTTCTGCCCGCCGTTTGCCCCGGACCGGAATGAAGTGCCGAAGCCCGAACCTATCGCTACCCAGAACAGAATGGGAGATGCAATCACTCCCACCACCCGCGAGCGCTGGCGATAGAAGCGAACCACTTCCCGCATCCACAAGGTGAAAGCGGGCAACAGGATTTCATTGCGGGATCCTGCGACTGGAGTGGGTAAGGTTGTACTTTGTGTAGCCATTAAAATTTTTTCGTCCGTCAGTGCTTGCGTGCTTTAGATTTCGGCGTGCCTTCAGTCGCGGGAGAAGCCTCCGTCCAGAAGCGATGTCCGGTCCGCTTAATGAACACATCTTCCAAGCTTGGCTTGGCGATCGAGACCGCGTCGATCTCACCCGGAAACGCTTCCACGATGTTGGTCACGAAACGGTGGGCCTGATCTTTTTCAATGCGTACCTGAGTTCCAACTACGTTGACATCGACATTAAAGCGGGCTCGAATTCGCCCCGAGAGTGCATCCGGATCTTTCGTCTCGAGCACAATCACGTCCCCGCCGATTTCGCGCTTCAGTTCTGTAGGCGTGCCGAGCGCAACCAATTTGCCTTCATTAAGGATTGCCAAACGATCGCATCGCTCCGCTTCTTCCATGAGGTGCGTGGTCACAAGCACGGTAACCTGTTCCTCGTCGCGCAGTATGCTCAGGTACTGCCACAGGTCGCGGCGCGCACCAGGATCAAGCCCCGTAGTCGGCTCATCGAGGAGAAGCACTCGCGGCCCGTGCAGCAAGCCCTTAGCGAGTTCCAGGCGACGCTGCATTCCTCCTGAAAAAGTTTCGGCCAGGTCGCGAGCGCGATCGGCGAGCCGCACTCGTTCCAAAATCTCCTTTATCCTCGCCCGCAGCGCAGAACCGTGCAATCCGTAGAGATGCCCTTGATGTTGCAGATTTTCTGTCGCGGTAAGTTTCAGGTCGATACTCTGGGCCTGGAAGACGACGCCGATTTCGCGTCGCAATTGGCTGGGATCCTTGGCGGCATCGTGGCCCAGGATGACGGCCTGGCCAGCAACCGGGACCATCAGCGTAGAAAGAATTCGGAACATCGTTGTCTTGCCGCTACCGTTGGGGCCGAGCAGACCGAACAACTCCGCCGGACGAACCTCGAATGAAACCCCGTTCAATGCCGTGCGATTGTCGTAACGGTGCACCAGTTCGCGCACGGAAATTACCGGAGAGACGATGCGATCTTCGGCGGTAATACATCCCACTAGGGTGGAAGCAGACATTTGAGAGGTCAAAGAGTATTTTACGACGAGCGCGTCTGGGGCGAGAAATCGCCTGCTTGACGCGAAGGCACGATCGACTTGGCTGGGGCCAATTCATTTTTCTGTGCTGCTGGTGAGTGCCTCCAAACTTGGAGGGCTAGAACCGCTGTTGTAGCCAGCAGAAGCGCCCCGACCGCGACGTGGGCGACGGTGGCAATCACCATGGGGAACTCCGGCTGAGGGGCCCCCACGCTCCAAACTACGCGAGTGAGGAATGCCGCAAAGCCGAGGCAAAGCTGCAATACCAGGATGAAGAGCAGCAGCGCTGCCGGGCGGCGGACGGCGTCCGCTCTAGGGAATTGTGTGATTGCGCGAACTGTAGTCCAAGTAAGAATTAGCGCAACCGTGACGGCGTTCAGCACATGCGGCCACCATGGCAATCCATGATGGCGGAACAGAGCTCCCAGCACGAGTTGCACGTAGAGAATGAAAATCGACAGCAGTCCCAGCGTCAGCAGAGTGGGCCGATGGCCATCGATGGACGCGGCGGGTACTTCCTCCACCCATTTGCGGCCGCTAAAGACTGCGATCAGAACCGCAATACAAAAAAATGTCTGCGCGATTGTGGCATGAGCAGTTGAAATTGCCGGGGGAAGAAAATGCAGCACTGTCATCCCACCCAGAACTGCCTGGACAATGATCGTGCCCAGAGCGCCAAACGCCAGCACCTTCATCCAGCGATGCCGGTCGGCGAACCACGTCCATAGCGCGATCGAAAGTGTCAGTAAAATCGTAAAGCCCGCGATCATGCGGTGACTGTGCTCGTAGCGAATCCCGCCAATCCAAGGTGGCAAACGGAAAACGTGACCGTAAGAAGTCGGCCAGTCGGGTACTGACAATCCTGCGTCGTTACTGGTAACCAGCGCGCCGGCGATGATCAGAATGAAAGTCGCACACGCGGTGAACACAGCAAAGCGGTGAAACGCTGGATTGAAAGGGGTTGGATCGGACTTCAAATTACTCCTCCGAACGCGCCATTTTAACAGAGTTGAACTGAGCCGGTGAGCTTCTCGGCGATCGAAATCGCGGAAGATGCGGGGTATCGCATCAAGGAGCGGACAGATTGTGGGCGGGCTCCCTAAGTAATTGCTCGCATAATGCAAGGGTCTCTGTCACTCGGATTACTGCATCGCCTCGATCACCGAGTCCGAGAACTCTGACGTACCGGCTTTACCGCCAACATCTTTGGTCAACTTGTCGCGATCGCGATAGACGTTTTCGAGAGCGTTACGGATTTTCAGCGCCGCCTCCGGCTCGCCGATGTGCCGCAGCATTAGCAATGCCGATCGCAGCAGTGCAGTCGGGTTGGCGAGATTTTTACCCGCAATATCTGGAGCGGAGCCGTGAACTGCTTCAAAAATCGCGCAGTGCTCGCCTAGATTCGCGCTGGGAACCAGTCCCAGCCCGCCAACCAATCCCGCGCATAGATCAGAAATGATGTCGCCGTAAAGGTTTTCCATGACCATCACGTCGTATTGATAAGGATTCATGACCAACTGCATGCAAGTGTTGTCCACGATGTGCTCGCCGTAGGTGATCTCGGGAAATTCTTTGGCAACGGTGCGGGAACAGCGTAGAAACAGTCCGTCCGAAAGCTTCATGATGTTGGCCTTGTGGATGGAGTGGACCTTCTTGCGCTTGTTCTTGCGCGCATACTCGAACGCGAAGCGCGCGATGCGGGTCGAAGCTTTTTCGGTAATGATCTTCAGGCTTTCAACCACGCCGGGGACGACTTCGTGCTCCAACCCGGAATAAAGACTTTCAGTGTTTTCGCGGACGATAACTAAGTCCACATCCGGATAACGAGTGGGAATGTGCGGCAGATTGCGCACCGGACGGAAGTTGGCATAAAGCTCAAACTGTTTGCGGAGCTGTACATTTATGCTGGCAAAGCCGCCGCCTATAGGGGTTGTGATGGGGCCCTTTAACGCAACGTGGGTGCGTTCAATGGACTCGGTCAGCGTTTTGGGAATGTATTCTTTGTATTTCTCGAAGGCTTCGGCGCCCGCTTGAACCGTTTCCCATTCGAATTTGAGGCCAGTCGCTTCAAGGATGCGCACCACCGCCTGGGTCACTTCTGTGCCGATGCCGTCGCCTGGGATTAACGTGATTTGGTGGATCATGAGAATTTTTGTATCAGGGCACGCCTTTCAGGCGTGCCGTAAATCTCCATAAGAATGCCCAAAACGGCATGGCTGAAAGCCATGCCCTGATACTGCCATCTCGAAAACTCTATAAACAAGTGAGATGGCCTGCCTACATAGGTTTTGAAATTTTCTGTGGCTCTCCGGCTTCCTTCGTCTTTAACAAGTCCTTCAACTCCGCCATGAACTCCTGTACATCTTTGAAATCCAGATAGACCGACGCAAACCGTACATACGCGACCTTGTCGTATCTGCGCAATCGGCTCATGATCAACTCGCCGACTTCGCTGGTTTTGCGCTCGCGCTCAGCAGATTCGATCACGAACGACTCAGCGTCATTTACGATCTGCTCGAGTTTGCTGATCGGAACTGGACGCTTTTCGCAGGCCCGAAGTAATCCATTCAGAACTTTTTGACGATCAAATTTCTCCCGGCGCCCGTCTTTCTTCACCACCATGTAGGGAATTTCGTCGATGCGCTCGTAAGTGGTAAAGCGCTTCTGGCATTTCAGACACTCCCGCCGCCGGCGAATGGAATCGGCTTCCTTGCTTTCGCGCGAATCCACGACCTTGTCATTAGCAAAGCCGCAAAAAGGGCACTTCATAAGTTAAAGGTGAACTCTCATTGTATCAGCGGGGTTCGGACGAGACAGTTAACTCGGAACAGTCCGCTGAAATCTTAACCACAGAGGACACAGAGTTCCACAGAGGAAGCGCCACAGAGGAAATTGGTATTACCTCTGTGTCTCTCCTCTGTGAACCTCTGTGGTTGCTTTTCTGTGCTTATGCTTCCTCTGGATTCGGCTTCTCATGACTCGCCTTAGAGAGCTTGCGCAAAGACAAATGTCCCCGATGCGCAAACGCCAGCCCGACTGGAACGCAGGACATAAATGTCACCAGCCACAAGAGCATGCCGCAGCTAACTGCGAGTTCCGGAGGGATTCCGTAGATTACCTGCAACGCGCTGATCACCGCCAACTGGCTTCCACCGCCAACTGCGGGCAATTGCACGACCGACCCAATCATGCTGAAGCCCATCAACAGCAGCACGTGGGGAACATCCATGTTTGCCAAATGAGGTCGGTCTCCGACTTTCTTCAGCTTGTTATTCTTCTGAAAAAGCCAAACGTCCCCTTTGACGGTCTTTAGACCGTAACCTTTGTTCTGCAGCGCCTCGTTCAGACTTTGTACGTTTTCAGCAGTGAGAGGCTCGCCTGCCAGACTTGGGAGAGCGGCCTTTTCCGCTGTTTCTACGTCTATGGAGGGTGGGCCATGATCCGAAATTTCTCGCGGATAGGCATGCGCCACTTCGCGATACGATAGAGCGATCATGAACCACATTAGAAGTGAGATCGCGACCAACTTAGCAAACGAGCCGAAGCTGCCGATCGTATTCAGCCCCTCGCCGAATGATCGTACCTTTTGATCCACGGCCCGTGCGATTCGAGGTGACAGCTTGGCAGCAACATCATGCATTAACAATCCGACCTGCTGTCCGCGTTTTCGAATTAGTGCCGCTATTGCACTAGCGACCAGCACCGCAGTGCACAGGAGTACAGCGATGACCCGGAATTTATGCAGGTAGGGATTTGCACTTATCGCCGACGGGGCAAAAACGTCGATCGTCATCAATACCGTGAACGCGCCGACGTCAAAGATGCGCTCGACTGTCCAGACGCCCACTTGTGATGCGAACGATAAATTTTCTGAACGTGAGATCAAATATGGCCGAATGAACTCACCCGGCCTGCCCAGAAGCGCCAGCCCGGTAAATCCAATAAAAGTTGGCGGCACCAGCTTCCATGTAGAAGCTTGGCGCACTGGCTCCAGGAAAACTTTCCAGCGAAGCGCCCGCAAAACATAGGTCAGGTAAATCAAGCCGACCGCGGCAGCAATGTGAAGAGGGTTTACGTGGCTGACGGTGCGAAAGCGCGCCCAGTCAAAACGGCGCCAGTGCTGCACCTGAAAATAAATCAGCAGCCCCAGTATGGCCAACACTACCGTGGTGGTCAGAATCTGTTTTTTGTTCATTGGCGCATTGGGCTGACTATGGATGACTCCAGTGAAACGTTATACGCGACTGCAAGTGCGGTCAATTGACGGCCGGGTTCGTCAGCGGGAGGCGGACTCCGTCCCGGCAAGCGGTTTTTCGGCCGCGGTTTTAAGGAGTTTGGATTTCGATCGTGCCACTTTAGCGGTCTGTGAATGTGAGGCAAGTGTCTTGGCTTTGTGCGCCAGCGAAGGATTTTGCGCGAGCTTCTTGCGGTTGTAGTCGCGGATGATCTTGGCCACGTAAGTCTGCGTCTCGAAGTATGGCGGTACACCGTGATATTGATCTACGCGCCGCGGACCGGCGTTGTAGGCAGCCAACGCCTTGGGCACATCGTAATTGTATTTCTCCAGCAACTCACGCAAGTATTTTGTTCCGCCTTCAACATTCGCGTTGGGGTCAAACGAGTTTGCGACGCCGAGTTGCGATGCCGTGCCCGGACGCCTGGGGAGCTGCCGGCTTCTTGCTCACCCCTTCACTGGGCAGCAGCGTTGGGGTGGAAACCTTCACCGGCAGCAACGTGGCGCCCTCCGCTGGCACCTCGCTC